>JBBSWA010000048.1:0-11405 GCA_038046485.1 Nanobdellota archaeon | reverse complement strand
TGGGAAAGCGACCATGGTCAAGTTCTAAATACAGGCGGACTTATTTCCATACCGGTACAACCCGGAAACTTCCGCATCACATTTACCTTTAGCCCTGGCAGCTTCTGGATTGGTTTACTTGTTTCGCTTCTTGCACTTGCTGGGATGATCTATGTGTTCTTCCGACCTGAAAAGATACAACACTGGATTGAGAAGAACGACGTTTGGAAGAAATGGAAAGAGTATTACTAGAGCATACAAAGGTTTATATAAAAAAACATTTTTCTACCATCTATGAATATCAGCGGAGTCACTCTGAGGAACGTTCGATGCGGCGAGTTCTACCAAGACGCTGTCATGGCTCGGCGAGTGCCTGTTGCCTTTCTTAAAAAAGATTCGACGGTTGATGCATTAGGCCGAGAACGCCTTGGCGCCAACTCACTACTTATATAAAGAGAGGGCTATAATGTCTTGATCTTTGCCAGTATGGGAGGAATTCACTTGCCCCCTGGAATAAAACGATTTCATGGCTTAACCTCTGAAACAGGATCTGAGACACCCCCAAACCAAATGATTGAACTTCCCGATGCTCTAAATCCACTTGGGTTAACTCCCGGTGATATCAGCCATGTAGTCATGACCCATTTAGAATACGACCACGCCAATGGCCTCGCAGATCCTGAAGGCAACCCTTACTGCCCAAATGCCGATCATCTTGTACGTGCTGGAGAATTTTCATACTCCCAGCATGGGCCTTTCTCAGCTTTTTACAACGGAAAACTCCTTGCCGACCTAAAAGAAAAACTAGGAAAAAAATGGATTGAAATACCAGGCAAGGATCCCCACTGGATCATTGGAGAGCTAGAACTTAAGGTCAGCGGAGGGCATACTGAATACCACCAGATCATTGAAGGCCTTGGATTTTGGCATCTTGGCGATTTGATGCATGACGAACATGTCCTTGGCCCAGATCAGTTCAACTGCTACGCACGAAATATGGATGAAACTTACCGCTTCAAAGCACGCCTTTTAGCGAGAGGCACCTTTGCAAGTCCTGACGGCTTCGGAGATGTAGTCTTCTTCAACCATGGACACAGACACCATGCTGGTCGAATCAAAAAAGCAGACACAGAACGCGGCCCTAAATACACACTGTTACCTATCAATTTAAACGAAGATCTAGAAGCAACTTAAATTTCTCCCCTACAGAACTGCGCAGCCATTTTAGGCGGGATGGTGTTGATGATCATCCCCGATAAAACATAGCTTTAAATATATGTCCTAATTATGGGACAGTTGGTCTAAAAATGGGACATTCTAAATTAAAAGAACTTTTTTTCGAACACCCCTCTGATGAATTCTATCTCCGACAGATTGCCAAGCTAACCCGCATACCCAAAACAACCGTAAGCCGCCTCCTACAAGAACTCCTTAAAGAGCACCTGGTGGTCAGAAAGAAGACCAAACCTTTCAATCATTACCAAGCCAATACTGAAAACCCCTTTTATATTTTCTATAAAAAACACCACCTCCTTGAAAAATTACACCATTCAGGCCTTATTGACTACTTGGTTGAGAAAACCACTCCAAAGGCCCTTGTACTCTTCGGAAGCTGCGCCAAAGGCGAGTACACAGAAAAAAGCGACATCGACCTGTTCATACAGTCCTCTCCAACCCCATTAAACCTGAAAAGATTTAAATTACAACATGAAATCAGCCTATTCTTTGAACCTGACCTCTCCAAGCTCAGCACAGAACTCAGAAACAACATCCTCAACGGCATACTCATTTATGGGGCGATACGAATATGAAAGAAATCATGGACTACGAAACCTGCCAGAAAGAACACCTACGCCAAGTACAACCTGACACCGATAAAATTCAATCCATACTCAAAGTCGTAAAGGCAAGACTCAAAATAATCCCCCAAGTACAAAAAGATGAAGAGACCACCAGCATCATCGTGACTGACTATTATGAAGTCATCAAAGAACTGTTAACTGCGCTGCTGCTCAAAAATGGCCTCAAATCTGACAACCATGAATGCCTGATCTCCTTTTTCAAGAAAAATTATCCAAAATATGAATATGAAGCACATACGATCCATCAACTCAAAGACATACGGAACCGCATCAACTACGATGGCCTTTTCGTGAAATCATCCTACCTCTCTCAAAACGAACTCGAATTCACCCACACCATTGAGCTTCTACAAGAATTGATTGCAACTGACTCTTCTCAAAAAGAGTGAATTTCTCCCCGGTAGAACTGCGCGGCCATCTCAGGTGGGATGGTGTTGATGATGGCCCCAGTTTCAATCTCAAAACCAGCCCAATAAGTCATTCGAGGAGCGAGCTGAATGTGGAAGTGGAACTCCCCCTGCGGATGATCCTCGTACAACATGTAATTGAAGGCCGGATACCCTAACTTATCTAGGCGCTGCAGACATTTTTTGAGCAAGTCCGCCAAGGCCTTGAACTCCTCTTCTTTAAGTAAGGTGATGCTTGGAACGTGTCTCTTGGGAAAAAACCAGACTTCATACGAAAACTTGGAAGCGTACGGCGTGAAACAAACAGCATGCTCATTTTCGAAAACCTTGCGATAACTCCCCTTTTCGATGTCTACGATTTTACAGTACGGACAAACCCCTTTCTTGATGCGATAATCGTAACATGCCCGGAACTCTTCTGCCAAGTGATTTGGCAAGAAGTTTACTGCCACAATCTGTGAATGGCTATGCGCAATGCTGGCACCGGCCTGCACACCCCTATTCTTAAAAACACTTACATACCTCACATCGGATTTCGAACGTAATTGTTCGATTCGATCAGCATAACACCCCAAAACCCTTGCCACATGCTCCACAGGCAGATCTTCTAATTCCACATCATGCTTTACGGTTTCCACCAATACTTCATGATATCCATATGCATCTGAAAAGGTGAAAAACTCGTTGTCTGTATGAATCGCTGCATTGCCCTGCGCTCGGACGGCTGGAAAAATATTTGGAATCACCTGAATCTTGTCCTTGTCTAAAACGGTTGACTGAAGAACCACCTTCTCTTCCACCTTACAAAATGGACAATTCTTATTATCGGTCTTAGCCTTCTCCTCTTTTAACTGCACAGGCCGACGAGCACGCTCGCTTGCTATGATCACATATTTATCCAGCAGATAATCTTTTCTTAGTTCACCCATGATTTACCTTCCCATGTTGCTTAAGTTCAGCCTATTATTTTAGGATGCTAAGCAAATACTTATTATCCAAATATTTATTATCCTTACTTTGCCAATGCCAAGTCATATGCCTGCAAGTAGTTCTTCACAAACTGCTTCCAATCCGCCAGGTGAGATAAGTTCTTTGCATTGATCTTGTTCTCCACCCGCTCCGCATGCTCGAGCTTGGAATAATTATACAAGGTTTGGAACAAGTCCTTGATCACATCTTCACGCTTGCGATCCATCATCTTCAACACATAGATTCCTGAATTTTTGTTTTGCGTCGCCCATTTCTTCTCCATGAACAAGCCAAAGCCGCTCAAGTCCGAAGTTAAGGCAGAAACCCCTAACGCCATGGTTTCTAGCGGAGTATACCCCCAAGGCTCATAGTAACTCGGGAACAAACCAAAGTGGCACCCTGTAATAGCATCATAGAGCGACAAATTCAACAAGCCATCGTTACCATCTAGGTAAACTGGATATACAATTACTTTTACTGGATCATCTGCTTTATTGTCCAACCCTCTATCCAAAAGCAAGCGTACCAACGGCTCATTATCCTCATTATAAACTTGATGCGTCACCATCGGCGGATTTCCCTGACGCTGAAAGTGCTTGATGTTCATTTTGATGTTCTTTAAGAAATCCGCCGCAAAAATTGCTTCTTCCGGCTGAGGTTTACCTGAGATCAGGTTATACAAGAGTTTACTGATGATATTATGCGCATTCGCATCCACCAACTCTTTGATGTTATAATAGAGATCCTTGGTCTCCCGGATTAAGGGTTTAATCCCTGAGTTTTGCATGGGCGTCCAGAAAAATACGGAAACGGTCCTAGGATTCTTGTCTTTTTTTAGCTGCTCGTTGAGCAAGGCTAAGGCTTCTGCTAAAATATCAATTCCCTTGTTTCTTAACTCATACCTTGCCGTGATAAAAAAGGATACATTGTGCTCTAAATCAAAGGTATAATACGGAAAGAAATAATACGCCAAAAAATCACGAATCACGGAGCGGCAGCTTATGTGCTTAATCGAAGTCTCTTCTAAAGTGGGGAATTTATCTATATTCAGGCCGTTAAAGAGCAAAACTTCTGGCTTTCTTCCTAAAATCTTTTCTGCCTCCAACCCTGTAATCTCACTTACCGTAGTGAAAATATCTGCATTTTTAGCACACGCTCTTTCCGATGAAAATTTATCAAACACTCCTAGACGCCTAGCGGCCTCATCTGGATTCAAACTGTTTAACTGCCCATACAAGTCCTCTCCCGATCCGCTGATTGAGCGACCCAACATGGTTGCATGCGTTGTAAAAACGGTCTTTACTGCACCTGTCTTAGACCTCAGATATAGCAAGCCAAAACCGGAAAGCCACTCATGAAAATGCGCTACGATCTTAGACTCCTTATGATCCTGCCAAAATCGCTCAATTAAAAGCCCTGTTACCCAACTCCACACCATGGGCTCCTCAAACTCCCAACCCGAATATAAGCTGTCAATCTGGAAATGATCCCACAGGAACTTCTTAATCTCATTCTTATGATCCACATACTTGTAAAAATCAATTAAAATTACTTTTGGCTCTGGCTCGATTTGCCACGTTCCAAAATGTGCTTTCATACCTAAGCTTTCTAAAAAATCAAAACAAGCTTTGAACTCTTCTGGAACCTCTTCTTCTGCAAATTCGTACTGCACCTTTTGAGACATATACGGCCCCACTAAGAAATACTTATTCACTGAAGACTTCACATATCCTGCCTTACTTGCAAGAACTGTATTGATTCCCCCAACCTTATTGCACACTTCCCATGAACACTCAAAAAGATAATCTGGAAGCACTTATCTCACCCGATAAAGCACGCCACCTAGAACTAAACCAAGGAAAAAACCTGCACTTGCCCCGTACAGAAATTCCTTCATAAATGCCTTAGGAATCAATCCCTTTTCAGTTGATTCAAAAAACTGCTTTTCCCACGCCTCAATCTCTTTTTGCTTACTTGGAACCCGAACGACCTGCCCTGAATCCACGTCGAAATCCACCTGAGTATACGCACCCGACTTAGGCATGAGGGATATTCCGGATGTTTTTGACTCTTGATTTAACACAGAATGGTATTGAACTTTCTCTTTCAATAACTGGATGAGCTCACGCTTACTCTGCACGACTTTGACTTTCTGCGTCAACTCCGAATTGTGCACGAGGCGATCTGCCCATGCTGTAAACTCGCTTTTATGTAGATGGTCGAGGAACTCTTCATCTCCCATATCAATTAAGATGAGCAACAGATCAGAAACACTCTTAGCCACTTGCCCACTCCTAAAATAAAAATCTACGGATGGGGCCACTAACTCCTGCAGCATGCTACACCTCTTTTTTGAGCTTATCTGGGCAATTTCCCTTTAAAAAGGTATTGTATAATCGTGCTTCTATCTTAACTTGGCGCAACTATTCATTCCAATCATTCGCTGAAAGCGAAATGATTGTTATCGTCAAGAAAGCAACAAACTCGGCTGCTCGGTAATGGGCGGGACGATGCTGGATTCTGGCATGTAACTACGGATTCTGTGCGTAACGTCATTCAAGGCATTCATGAAGGTGATGAAACCATCATAAGGGGTGTCATAAGGGTTGAAGTACTTGTGGACATCGCCATCACTGAACCATTTTACACACATATAATAGAAATGATCTGAAGTGGTGAGCTTACGCCAGTCTTCTAGCAACTGCTCATCCCCAATTTTCTTCACATGAGATTCTAAGGCATAGAGCTGAGTGATGCTGGCCGTTTGTAGACTGTTGCCCAGCCAGGCGCTTAAATCTCGCTCGATATCCGCCCAGGATACAAAATGAGGAACATCCAATTCAGCTGTGCTTGAATATCTCTTTGCGACTTCACTCACAGTTAAGAAATCATTATCGGTGTGTTTTAAAATCTCACCTGGAAGTGCTTTTAAGAACTCGAAAATACCTGTGTCTTCCCATTGGTGCTCGCCAAAGGTTTCGTAATCCATAAAAAGATTTATGGCATGACCATTGCCATTGACAGCATTCACCCACTTGCTAAACTTGTCTACTGTAAGGGGGTATTCTTTCCAACCCTTGTTTCCGAAACGAAAGGCGATGTCATCGCTGAGCTTATAATTCTTGAGAAGCAATTTAAGATTTGGAGCTGTTTTGGGGGTATAGATGAAGTTAGGACTGCGCCAGCCTAACACATGATCGGCACCCTCGGCGAGGATGGCATTAAAGCCCAAGCCTTGAACAAAACTAGCTAACTCATTGTTGAAAATAAGCTCGGTGTTTCTGAATACCTTAGGCGTTTGATTGAATAACTCCTGGATCTTTGCCGTGTGTTTTTTCACCTGCTCTGCGAATTCCTCTTTGGAATAAAGATAGGACAATGAGTGATAATAGGTTTCACCTAGGAATTCCACACAACCTGTCTTGGCTAAGGCTTGGAAGCTTCTTAAGACTTCCGGTGCGTATTTTTCAAATTGATCCAAGACACAGCCGCTTAGTGAGAATGAAACCTTGAACTTTCCCTGATGCTGCTGGATGAGGTCAAGCAAGATCTGATTGGTGGGTAGATAACACTTTTTAGCCACTTTATGCAAGACTTCTGTATTCTTTTTATCATCAAAGTAGTCTGAATTCTGCCCGATATCAAAGACATTGTACTTTCTTAGACGAAAGGGTTGATGTACCTGAAAATAAAAACACACACTCACCAAAGCATTTCCACCTCGGTGCAATTTTAGAAGAAGGAGTATTTAAGGGTTTCGGAAGGTTTATATATCTAAAGATATTCCTGTATATCTAGGTGAACGTTCGTGTACTTTTATACTCAACATGCCCTTGAAAAGATGGACAGTTTAGGTATCGAGAGGCAAGAAGTTGAACAAGCCATTGAAAAAGGCATGAAATGGAAAGAACAACAGCGAGAAATGTGGCATGCTCAAATGAGCGGCACTGAAATTGTATTCACCAAAGAAAACGATACCTTTATTATTGTTACTGTCTATCTAGCTGGGAGATTAAAATGAAATGCGTGATGTGTGGAGGGAAAACAACACCTAAAACAGTACCTCACAAAGAGATGGGAGTCCTTTTAGGTAACTTTAGGGCGGAAGTCTGTACGAGTTGCAACGAGGCTTATTTTGACGAAAAAACTGTTGAACGAATTCAAGAAAAGTCCAAAGAACTCGGCCTGTTTGGCATTGCCAAAAAAGCCAAGATTGCCGAGATCGGAAACAGCATTGCCATCCGCATCCCAAAAGATATTGCTAGCTTCCTACACCTCGAGAAAGGGCAAGAGGTTGTCTTGATGCCTAAAAGCAAACATGACTTGCACATACAGGTGTGATCCTTCCCTAAATTAATGTCTTTCTTAGTTCATCCCAAAAAATCGGCTTCGCCCAGTTTAGTAATGGAGGATGATTCAAGATTAACTCTTTTTCTTCTGAACCACCTGAATACGTATCGACCGCCTCTACTAACACTTGAACCTTATAGGCCTGCCAATTCAGTTCCTGTGCAAGGCAGAAAACACAGCAGTCCAATGTCAACCCCAAGACAATCACACGATCTACTTCAGACGGCTTACCAATTACTGTATGAAGCCAATGTACAAAGCCCGAGGGATCTTGATATGGGAGACTAGGCTTATCTGGCTTTCCAATATTCTTTCTCGTCCAGATTGGTGAATTCATGCATTTAACCCACTCCGGCTTTATTTTCACATCCTCTGGAATTTCAGAAATATAGCCTTCTGTATCTGGATAATTAGAGTCACCTCGATCACCTGGACGAGGCTGCCGATAATCCGAAATGATTTCTGCCATCTTAAGATTTTTTTCTCTGAAGAAAGGGCAAAGTGTATTTTTTATGAATTCCACACATGGACGTGGTCTATAACACTTCCCATCCAGCGTTGAGAACTCCTTTTGAAAATCCACGCAGATAAATCTAATGTTACGCATATTCCCAAGATAGCTTTCGTTGTCTTATAAACTTATGCCAACTGTTTTTGCGCCACTTCATCGTATACCATGAGGAGCTTATCTGCCACCTTGTCCCAGGTGAGCTGCTTTGCTTCTTCCTTGCCAAAGACTTGCAAGATCTTGTGAAGGCTCTTGTAATGTAGGAGCGCTAGGATCTTACCTGCCATGTCCTCAATGTCCCAGAAATCCACTTTCAAGGCATGGGTTAAGACTTCGCAAACACCGGACTGCTTGGAGATGATGACGGGTGTATCTTTTGCGAGCGACTCTAATGGGATGACGCCGAAGGGTTCTGAGACGGAAGGCATGACACAGACCGAGGCCATACTGAAGAGTTTTTCTGCCTCTTCTCGGCTGTAAAAGCCGGTGAACCAGAATTTGTCCAATAAACCTAGCTCTGAAACACGCTGCATGATTTGAGGGAGCATATCCCCTGAGCCGGCCATTACGAATCTTACATTTGGATCCTTCTCCAAGACTTTTCTTGCAGCCTCAACAAAATAATCTGGCCCCTTTTGAATGGTTATCCGCCCTGCATAGAGAACAATTTTTTCTCCCACCTTAGACTCAAACGAGACTCCTTTCATCTTAGGCGTTGCGTTATGCACGACCCTTACCTTATGAGCGGGGATTCCATAACTTTCCACGATGCGGTTCTTCACAAAATGACTGATGGCAATTACTAGATCTGCTGCTTCCATTCCTGCCTTTTCAAAGTTGTATTCTGCAGCATTACCTGCATTGAGATAACGATCGAACACTGTGTTATGGACGTGTACTACTAAAGGCTTACCTGAAACCTTCTTAACGGCCATGGCAGCCGGAAAGGTGGTCCAATCTTGAGCATGGATGACTTCAAAATCCTCCGAAGCAGCAATTATCCTAGCCCGCAGAGCAAACCGAATGATTTCCTCAAACAAGTTGCGCCCATACAAGGCTAGGGTAACGTCTTTTCCCAATGTACCACCACTGAGATTTCTTAAGAGGTTGTACTGCTGCTTGTACTCCTCTGGGGTCGCGTATGCTGTCAAAAGACTATCAACGACCTGAATCCGAAGACCCGGAAGAACTTGATCTGCAATGACTAACTTTGCTGCATCGCTTGAGACGTTTTTCGGCCCAAAAGGCATGATGTAGGTGACTTCATGACCCTTCTCTGTAAGTGCCTTTGCCATCTCGTAACAGACAATGCCTGCACCCCCTGCGAAGAACGGCGGAAACTCCCACCCGAGCATGAGAATCTTCAGGCTCTCACCCCATTTAGATATTTTAGATAAATTGAATATAGAAGAATGACGATATAGTCAGGAATGCAAATATCTGAACTTTCTAGTTTGCATTCCTGCATATAGGTAAGGCTAACTTGTATTTGTTTATTTAGTACCTTACCTATAGAACTAATCCGATCTCCAAGTAAATCCATACGCGACCTCTTTACATTTAATATATACTCAATGGTGGTACCCTTTACTCCCTGGATATAAGCTTTATATATATTTCGTTTAAGGGTTTTCATGGATTCTCCTTCAATACTTGCGTTAGTTTGGATAGCGCTTTTGTGGCGTCTTTCTCCTTGACAATAAAACTGGTTTCAGACATGGTTTCTACTAGATCAATCACAGGGATGTTTTCCCAGGCTAGGGCTCTACTCAATAAGAATAAACTTCCCGGCAGATCAATGATGTCATCGGCGTACTTCAGTGCGATACTCACCAGGTTTTTATCCTCCCGAATGAGTTCTTCTCCGTCTAAACACGAGCGCATTTTAATTACGTTTCCTTCATTGGTAATCAACGCCACTTGATAATTACCCTGAACGACATGCAAAACTCCTCCTGACTTGAAGTTGATCAAAGGCATGATCTTATTGATTTTTTCAAAAATCGAAGAAGACTTTACCAAGGTAAACATGTGTAAATTTGTTTTCACGTTGGCTTCTGCATTGGGACCATAATGGATTTTTGGAATGAGAACGGTGCTTAATTTTTCCTGATACCTACGGATGGCCATGATCACGGAAATGGCCTTCAATTTTGTGTTTAATTTTTGCTCTAAGTACTCTTGGATTTGCTCTCCAAGGGCTGCAAAGTTGATGATTCCCTGCCGTAAGGCCTCCTGTAGGTAGGGCTTTTCCTCAATGTACTCGCGGACCAGACTACTAATTATTGTCATTTTTATCCTATTTTGTATACTATTATACATTATGTTTATATAATTTACTCTTTTTACTAGGTTTATGACCCAAAAACTGTATCTGGAAGACATGTACCGCCAAGAATTCACTGCTAAGGTTATTGCCATTGAAGGTAACAAAGTTCTGCTTGACCAAACTTGTTTCTTTATCCAGTCCTGTGGCCAAAGCGGTGATTGCGGCGAACTAAACAGTATACGCGTTCTTGAAACCCAAAAAGGAGACTGGCACTTACTCGCTAAGGAACCTACTTTCAAAATAGGTGATATGATACCTGGGAAGATTGACTGGAGCAAACGATACCCCACAATGCGCCTTCACTCGGCCAGCCACATTGTCGAACACTTCCTGCAAAAAACCTCTGGTCCTGGAAAAATGCTCAAAACGAGCGTCAACCACAAGCGAGACCTCACCGACTACACGATGCCTTTCCCAACCCTTGAAGCCCAGCAAGAGATCACTCGATGCGCAAATGAACTTATTTCCAAAAATACCCCTATTCTCATTGAAACGGACGAGAAGGGTTATCGCCACTGGCGCTGTGGAGAGATTCAAATGGGCTGTGGCGGAACGCATGTCAAAAATACGTCTGAAATCGGCGTTGTCCAAATTATGTTTGAAGACAAAGGAGGAGGTATTGTGCGCGTCACCACAACCCTACAAAACCCATGATTGAAGTCATCTTGGCACTCACAGGAGGATTGGTATTCGGGTACTTCATCACCTTAAAACCCCATCAAAAAAGACTCCTTGAACAAAGTTATACTACTGTTATCTTTTTACTTTTACTCTCGATGGGCATTGCGATTGGCCTTAATCAGACTTTGCTTAGTAACGGGTCAACGCTTGGCTTTTACGCCTTGCTCTTTGCCCTTGTTACCATTCTAGGCAGCATTGTTTGTTGTATGATTCTTGAAAAGACAAAGGTGATCCAACTATGATCTTTCTTATCTTTATTGCGCTACTTGGAGGAGGCCTTGCTGCGTATTTTCACCTTCTTCCTATGGCAGTTACTAACC
>JBBSWA010000047.1:0-37349 GCA_038046485.1 Nanobdellota archaeon | reverse complement strand
ATGAAATCCTCTGGTTATATCCTCGGTTTCTTAGAGCCTGTTCCAGTTGCTTGGATTCAATCTGGTTTAATGGAATATCTTTTACGACATCTACAGGCAAAATCAGCGAGTGTGAAAGAGAATGTTTCGCTGCCGATTTATTCATTTAAGATGAACGTGGAACCTGGCCGAGTAGTGGTGCGGGATCATTATTATACTTCGCCCGAGTATTTTCTGGGGGAGTTTAACTTAAATGTGTGGAAATTATTTGTGACAAACAGCACGGCGGTTTGGAAGTCTGACACTTTACGTCTTATGTTTTTGAAAGGCTTGGCAGCGTATTTTAACTCATCCATGTCAATGTCTTTGTACTTGTCAAGGGCAGAAAGGTATAAGGCTCCGGAGTTATGGTATCCTGGGGAATTCAAGTTAAATTCTTGGGAAGGCATTAAAAAATTGACAACAAGCGGTCTCGAGGTTTTGCAAGGCAAGAATTGGACATCTAGTGTCTAAATAAGATAAACACCAAGATCCCAATCACTGCACTAACCCCCCAGCTGATTTCATCCCATTTTCTTTCAAGTAAATAGTTATACACAAATAAGAAGCTGAACAAGAATAGGCTGGCGGTAAGAAAAACAAGTTGTCCATTGAGCGGAGCGAGTAGTTGGTTGATCTCCGTTTGAAACAAGGCTTCGAAGAAGTCTTGGCCAAACATGCCTACAAGCAAGACTAAGAAGGCAACAAAACAGGTCAACCAAGTGCTTTTCTTGCGGTAGAGCCGAAAGGTAAAATGATTGCCTTGTTTTCTAATCAAGATCCATAAGAGTATTTCAGGAAAGGTAAACTGGAGCAGTTTGTCCGTAATGTAAATAAGAGGTTCGTAAGTCATGGTTGTATTATTGTCGAATGAGTTTTATTAGTTTTTCTTCGACTTCTCGAATTTTGCTTTCTTTAAGAGACCCAATTTTATAGAGGATAAGGCTTCTATCTGCGGTAAATAAGCGATTGGGGCGTATGAAACTGGCTAGGGTTAGCCGACCTGCTTTGAAATCAGTAGCAGTAAGGGAGATAGAATACCTATCGTGCCGCGCGTGGCTAGTAACTTGACAGAGAATAACATCTTCTCCATCTAAGACAGATAAAATAACAGCAGGTCTCTTTTTAGCAGCACTTAGGTCGGAAAACGGGAAAGGCAGAACAACGGCATCGCCTTTTACAAGTCTTTCCATGCTTCGTCTTCCTCAGGAGTGTTCCAGTCTTTAGCTAGGGCGTGTTCGCTGGCAAGCGCAGTCAGCATGGATTCATTCACTTTTTTTAGAGGTCTAATCTCGATATGGTCATTAAAGGTGAGGATGGCTATTTTAGAGCCTTCCCTGAATCCACCTTTTTTTCGAAGATCCTTGGGGATGGCAATTTGTCCTTTTTTGCTTATGGTGGCACTTTTCATTTCAAGTAGACTCATTTAAATCACCTTACAAGTAAGAAAAGTAAGATTTATTTATAAACTTTTTGGTAAGTTATTTTAAACGTTAACAGATATACAATTTTTAGAGCTAAAAGTGTAATCATTTTTCTTTCTTCAAGACTAATTTGTACATCAGGTAGTCAAAGGGGTAGATAAGCAAGGCATAATACAGATAGTAAAACATGCTGTGAATCTCGTGTTTTTTTCCTTCAGGTTGCAATCGCCATAGTTCATTCGGGGTATATGGTTTTCCATCTGGTTTTTTGGTTTCTAAGGGATCTGTTATGTTTTCATGCCTTTCTTCTTGCACTTCGCCAGCACTCCATCCCTTGCTGATGCGCGTCGTCCAAAAACTAGGTAAGGGAGTCTGAATCAGGGTTTCTTGTTCATCAGCAATCAAGTAGGCATGGCTTTTGTCTTTTCCAATCAGCGCGTCTTGTGCGGATTGAAGAAGTTGTTTCATCGCGCTTCGCTCGGTCTTGACCTGCAGTAAGCTCGGTTTCTTAATTAAAATGCTGTCCACCAGCCTCACCAAGTTCACATCAGATAATCCAGTATTCTGCGTGATAAAAATAGCACTTTGATCTTTATGTCTCAAGATAGGCAGTAACCCAGCAAGATCCTTGCTTTTGGCACTCATACTTTGCCGTGCTCCAAACTCCAATGCCGCTTCATCAATGATCAGAAGACTATTATTCGGTACGTTTTCCGTATTTTTTTCGTGTTGGATCCAATCAGGTAGCAGTTGGGGGCTGGGATAGTTAATGAGATAAATCTTCTTGCGTGGATACTTAAAATGTACTTTTTCAGCAATAAAGCAGGCTGTTGCCGTCTTTCCACTGCCACGACTTCCCACAATCAGTAGAATCTGGCTTTGCTCAGCTAAGTGCGAAGTCAATGAATGAAGAGGGTTAGTGAACATGGGTTTGTTCACTTACATAGGTTTAAAAGACTTTTGCCTATTATTAGTCATTAACCATAGCGATATCTTCAAGTTTATAGTCCACCCATTCATAAACTGGTAGTAGGATTTCTGGTTTCTTTTGAGGATTTAGAGGAATATTGAACTCCATACTTTGGGTGGGGGGTATTCTTCTTATAAACCCATTTGAAGGACAATTATCACAAGTTATCTTATAGGAGATTGATGTATGGGCATATACATAATAAGCTTCAGCAGGTAAGGTAAATTGATCATTCTGCTTGTCCATCTCAGGGGATTTGTTAATTTTTGCATGTTTTACTTTAAAAGTCAAGCTATAATTTTTTGTTTCTCCCGGACCAATTCCTTCTTCGTAGATTTGCTCTGGTTTATTAGGATTGATCTCAAGTTTATATAAGGATATTGCACCTGTTCTCTTTAAAAAATGGGTATTGGTGACACTAACATAAAGCCTGCCTGCATCAACGTCATATCTTTGATCAATTTCTAAGAATACAGGATTTGAAGACACAATGCTATACCAGGAAAAAGCGAAAGATATTATTGTAAGAACAAAAAAGAAGACGTTCCAGGCTAGTGGCTTATGCCATATTCTTTCAGTTCTTTGAGTTGAAGGGTGAAGGTGGCAGTAATTTGAATTGTTCCTAGTTGAGTTTAAGCATCTAGTACCTCTTTGTGTGATTCCTCTACATCTTGGCATAGCTATAATCTGTGTTTCTACATCGTGTATAAATTTTACTGTTTCCTGCCGTTACCTTTATAAACCCTTATCGGTTTTCTCGAGTACATGGCGAATCGTATTGGTGGTTCTAGGCATCGTTCACGTAAGAAGATGACCAAGCCTCGTAGTGAGCGCGGTAAGATCTCGCTTCGTAGTTTTTTGCAGTCCTTCAAGCCGGGAGATAAGGTAGCTTTAATTGCAGAGCCCGCATACCAGAAAGGCATGCATCAGTTGCGCTTGCAGGGCCATATTGTGGAAGTAACCAAAAGAAGGGGTAAGTGTTATGAAGTTTCTGTGAATGATAAGGGTAAGCAAAAGTCATTGTTAGTGCATCCCGTGCACTTAAAAAGAGTGGCCGGATCCGGATCCTTAAAGAGGGTGTCCTAATGCCTATGGAAGTAATTGAAAAGCATGCCGTTCCCATGGCTACGGTAAAGGCTGAACTGGCGATCATCAAAGAGCGAGATACTGAGCTTAGCTTCCGAGCAGCTAAAGTAGAAGAATATCTAAATGATTTTGTGAAGTTAAAAGATACCGATGCTAAGGAAGCCTTTGATAAGATCATGGCTTTGAGTGTTCCTCGATTAAAAGATGTGCATGCAGCAAAGATCGTGGACTTATTGCCTCGAACAGTGGAAGAGCTCAAGCTCGTCTTGCAGGGTTACACCATCACAGTTAGCAAGGAGCACTTGGAAGCCATTGTGGCGGCCATTGCAGGATACATTCCAAAGAAGTAGGTTTTATTAAGAGTTTATCATTTCTAAGGCTATGCAGGGCAAGGTTGTTTTCTTGGGTTTGATATTGTTGGCCGTTCTTTTAGAAGTCATAGCCGATGTCTTGTTCAAAAAGTGGGCATTAGATAATAAAAGCCTTTTGTTGGGGCTAGGGCTGTTCTTGTATCTCATTGGCACGATGTTCTGGGCCTTTTCCTTGAAGCATGAGTACCTATCAAAAGCGATTTCCATTTTCACGGTGTTGAATTTGGTTGCCGTGGCGCTCATCGGGGTGTTGGTGTTCAAAGAAGATCTCTCTTCAGTAAATAAGTTAGGCATTGCGTTAGGGGTTCTGAGTGTGGTGTTGATCGAATGGGCATAATCTTTATATACGACGAGAGATTGAGGTAATTCATGGTTCTCATCGCAGGAATTGACGAGGCAGGGCGTGGTCCGGTTATTGGCCCGTTAGTGATTGCCATTACCGTAATCGAGGAGGACAATGAAGGTAAGCTTCGGGAAATCGGTGTAAGAGATAGTAAACTACTTTCTCCCAAGCAGCGTGAGGCGATGTTCGGCCCTGTTTCGAAGTTGTGTAAGCATGAAATCATCATCATCGAGCCCAAGGAGATTGATGCTGCCGTTGAATCCGAATCTTCCAATCTCAACTGGCTTGAGGCAGACAAGGCCGTTATTTTAATAAACAATCTTCGTCCAGACATTGCTTTCATTGACTGTCCAAGTAACAATATCCAGGCGTACACCGAGTACATTCGAGAACGCTTAGACTACAAACCCAAGCTCGTAGTCGAGCACAAGGCTGACGTCACCTACCCCATTGTCAGTGCTGCCAGCATCTTAGCCAAGGTCACCCGAGACACTCAAATTGATCGTCTAAAGCAAAGGCACGTCGTGAACTTTGGCAGTGGCTATCCAGCCGATCCATTAACGCAAGAGTTTCTAAAAGAGCATTGGAAAGAGTACTCCTTCTTTCGAAAATCCTGGGCGGCTTGGAAGAACGCAGCGAACGCCAAGAAGCAAAAAAGCCTGGGCGAGTTTTAGAAGATTGTTTTGACCCCGGTTCTCGACTTCTTTTCGGTGGATCCCTAAGCGTCAAAAACCTACTATAGAGGACTTTGAATAACCCTTAAAATGTAGTTCAAAGTCCTAATAGAGTGCTTTGAAAAGGATGAAAAACAATGATATTCAAAGCCCTCTATAATGGATAAATTCATGAGTAGGTTTTTGATCGCGATCAAGAACTGCAGTGTTATTTTAAGGCAGTTCTTGACGGAAAAGCTTATAAATCGTCTCGAGTAAGAATAGGCGTATGACCGTAGTTACTCGGCTTGAATTGAGGGGATTTAAGTCGTTCGATAAGAAGACCATCATCCCTTTCGGAAAGGAGCTAAACTGTGTACTCGGGCCTAATGGTTCGGGCAAGAGTAACATTCTAGATGCTTTGTGTTTTGTCTTGGGTAAGTCTTCAGCAAAGGGTCTTCGAGTAGAAAAAGCATCCCACTTGATCTACAATGGGGGGAAGTCAAGGGAGCCGGCAAGTTCAGCGGAAGTAGCGATCATACTGGATAATCAAGGAAAAGTGTTTGATCCAGACTCACTCGAAATTGAGATCAAGCGTACCGTTACCCAGGCGGGAAACAGCACGTACAGAATCAATGGAAAAGTGCATACGCGTCAGCAAGTTTTGGACTTGTTAAGTAAAGCAAGGGTAAACCCCGACGGGTACAACATCATTTTGCAAGGAGACATTGTCCATCTCGTGGAGATGTCCTCATTAGAGCGAAGGGGGATTGTAGAAGAAATTGCCGGCATTTCCATTTATGAAGGGAAAAAGGATAAGGCGATTCGGGAGCTCGAGCGTGTAGAAGAAAAATTGAACGAAGCCGAGATCATTCTTACGGAGCGTAAAACCTATCTCAAAGAATTAAAAAAAGAGCGAGATGAAGCCATGAAGTTTAAGGGCTTGGATGAAAAGATCAAACGCAATCGGGCAACTCTATTAAACAACAAGATGGAAAAGAAGATCAAAGAACGCGACAGTTTAGATAAGCAGCTTTCCATTCACGACGAGAGTATCCAAAAAGTGCAAGAAGAGATCAATGCGCTCAAGCAAAAGATTGCAGATAAAAAGAAGGAAATCGAGCAAATCAATCAGGAAGTAGAGCGTAAGGGGGAAAAAGAACAGCTCACCATCCATAAAGAAGTAGAGAAGTTCAAGGTTGATCTTACGGTAAATGAGCAGCGTACAGAAGCATTAAAGTCAGAATTGAAAAAGTTAGAAGAGCGTCGAAGTGAATTGGTCAAGAGTCATAAAGAGTTGAAGGATAAGATTGAAGCCATCAAGAAAAATAAGAAAGCCTTGGAAGATAAGACCAAGGATCATGAGCTTTCCATTCAGGGGTTAGATAAGCGAATTGATGAGTTCAAGGCCAAGAACAAGTTAGAAGATGCACAGGATGTGGATAAGAAAATTGAGTCATTGGATAAAGAAGCAGAAAAAGTGCAAGAAGAGATTTCTAAGTTGCGAGAGGATCAGCAGGGTTTGTTAAGGGAAAAAGATAAGTGTGAGCTTTTGTTGCAGTCCATTGATGATAAAGTCTCAAAGATCATGGCGGTTTCAAAGGAGAACAAGGTGGGTTTGGAAGAGTTGAAGAAGAAAAAACAGCTCTTAAAAGAAACATCCGATCGTCTTTCAGGTTTATTAAATGCCGAGTCTGAAGTGAGTTTAGAGTTAGGAACGGCACGAGAAAAATTGTTTTCTCGTCAAGAAGAGTTGGCTAAGGTTCGGGCGCGTTCAGCTGTTTTCAGGGAAGGTGCACGGGGCGCAGCACAAAAGATTTTAGAGTTAAAGACCAAGTGGAAGGGCATTCATGGCTTGGTTTCTGAGTTAGGAAATGTGAAATCCGAGTATGCACTGGCACTTGAAATTGCTGCCGGAAACCGATTGAAGAGCATTGTGGTGGACAGCGATGAAGTCGCTGAGAAATGCATCAAGTACTTGCGAGATAATAAGTTAGGCGTGGCTACCTTTTTGCCGCTGAACAAGTTGAATCCTTCTATGCGTACAGAAAACCCAGCATTGAAAGGTGCTGGAATCCATGGTTTAGCATTGGACTTGGTTAGTTTTGATAAGAAGTATCAAAAAGTTTTCCAGTACGTATTCTCAAATACCTTGGTAGTGGAGGATATACCCACAGCAAGACAGGTAGGGATTGGAAAAGCAAGGATGGTAACTAAGTCCGGGGACTTGCTCGATGTTTCCGGTTCCATGCAAGGAGGGTTCAGGCATCAAGAGCGTGCCGGAGGCTTCCAGGAAAAAGAGCTTATGGAGCAGCTAGTAAAGATGGAAGCAGAAGTAAGTGATTTAGAAGGCTTAGCCGAGCGTCTGGAAAAGGATAAGCACGAGGCGGGTAAGGAAATTGAAACATTAAGAGAGCGTAAGGCTAATGTAGAAGGGGATGTGATCAAGTTAGAAAAGACGTTACATTTAGATTCAGCAGACCTAGGGGCAAGTAAGGAAGAAAAGGCCAAGGTGGAGGCCATATTAAAGGACGTGGAAAAAAGGCTTGAAAAAGAGCAAGAAGTAATCCGTGAAAAAAACCTCCGCTTGGCTGAAGTAAAAACCGATAAGCAAAAGTTACGGGATCGCATTGCCCAGCTTCGTAATCCTCGTCTCTTAGCTGAGTTAAACACCTTCGAGCAGAAAAAGAATGAGCTTCGTTTGGAAATTCAGGAATTGCAGGGTGAGATGAAAGGGATGGATTCTGAGATTCAAAATATTTTGCAGCCGGAAACAGAAAAGGCCGAGCGCATCTTAAAGCAGCAGGAAAAGGAGAAGGGTGATTTCGAAAAGGAACAAAAAGCGCTTATGGATTTAGTAAAGCAGCAGCGCAAAGACTTGATAGCAAAAGAAGAGTCAGAAAAGAAGTTTTACGAGCAGTTCAAGGCCTTGTTTACGCAGCGTACCAAGCTTTCTGATGAAGTTTCTAAACTGGAGCAGGACGTAAATAAGAAAGATTTAGGCATGCGTGAAGTGGATAAGAAGAAAATCGGCTTTTCATTGGAAGCAGCACGGGTGAAGGCCGAGTTCGCTGGTTTAGAGGAAGAATTCAAGCAGTATGGAAGTGTTCAATTGTTCAAGGGTAAGCCTGAGGAAGAAATTTTAGTTGAGATCAAGCAGTTCGAAAAAATGGTGGGCGAAATGGGTGCTGTGAACATGCGTGCCTTAGAGATTTACGAAAGTGTAGAAAAAGAGTATGGAGAGTTGTTAGGTAAGAAAGAAAAGCTAGGGAAGGAGCGCGAAGATGTGATGGTCATGATCAATAAGATCGATAGCAAGAAGAAGGACTTGTTCATGAAGACCTTTGATGTTGTGAATAGTAATTTCCAAAAAATATTCGGCCTTCTATCGACTAAAGGGGAAGCCTTCATTGAGTTGGAGGATAAGCATGACCCATTCAATGGTGGTCTTACCATGAAGGTTCGCTTATCAGGAAGTAAATTCATGGACATCCGGGGTCTATCCGGTGGAGAAAAAACAATGACTGCCTTGGCCTTCTTGTTCGCAGTGCAAGAGCACGACCCGGCACCCTTCTACATCATGGACGAAGTCGATGCAGCCTTAGATAAGAGAAATAGTGAAAAGCTAGGCAAGCTCTTGAAGGCCTATTCAACCAAGGCCCAATATATAGTCATTAGTCACAACGATGCCATCATCTCAGAATCAGATACCTTGTTCGGCATCAGTATGGATGTACACGCTGTTTCTAAAGTGACCAGTTTGAAGGTTTAACTTTCTACTCCATATGAGATTAGTTTTTTTTTCACTTGTCCTATATTTTTGAACAGGATCGTTTTCATTCCAAGATGTTGGGCTGGAGAGATATTTTTCTCTTCGTCGTCAATATATATATATATATATATATACACTCTTCCGGATTAGTATCTAGTTTTTTTACCATTTCTTTGAAAATGGCTGGGTCTGGCTTTGCAATGCGGCTGTTATAAGAAGTAACAATAACATCAAACACTTCATTTAAATGGTGTTTTTTGATGACTTCTTCTAGCCAATCCTCGATTTGGTTGGATAGTAGGCCTAGTTTGTAGTGCGTTTTTAGTTTTTTTGCGAGTTCTAGGGTTTCGTCGCGGAATCCGAAATAGTTCATGCAGTGTTCACGTAGTTCATTGGGTGCAGCTTGGAGGTGTTGGGCAAGGTTCTTCCAGAAAGTTTCGGAGCTGATCTGATTTATCTTGGCTTTTTTCCAATTTTCTTGCAAAACTTGGTAGGCTGTTTCAGGATCTTTTCCGTGCTTTTTAGCGTAATCAACAATGGTAAGATGAAGGCTTCCCGTGTTAGAAAGAACGCCTGCAAAGTCAAAGATAATGGCTTTAATCATAAGATCTCAAGCACTTTCCTAATCTTCTCGGCTGTGCTTTCCCAGTTGAATTGGTGTTCAATCATTTTCCGAGCATTTTCGCCTAGTTTCTTTCGTAGTTCAGGGCTTTGGATGAGTCCCTCAATTTTATTCGCTAAGATAACTGAATCACGTTTCGGCGTGATCAATCCATTTTCTTTGTTGTGTAAATATTCCCGAATAAACCCAACGGGGGTTGCAATGACAGGTAGTCCGCAGGCCATGGCTTCCAATGTACTCAAACTCGTGGTTTCAGAGAGTGAAGTAAGGCAGTAGATGTCCATGCATTGCAGGTAAGGAACGACGTGTTGCTGTTTGCCAGATAAGATCACTCCATTTTGGTGTTCCAATCTCCAGGTAAGAATTTTCAGGCCCTCACCAACAATGAGGAGTTTAAGCGAGGGATACTTGCGGCGTAAATGAACATAGGCTCGCAGAAGGGTGGGAAGGTCTTTTTCCCGTGCAAGTCTCCCGTGGTAGCCGATGACCAAGTCTCTTTCCTCAATGCCCAGTTTTTTTCTTAGTTCATGGTTTCGACCTGGTTTAAACGTGTGAACATCAACTCCTAAAGGAATAATTTCTTTGTGGGGGTGAATGCCCTGCCAGGCAAGTCGTTCGCCAATGTTGTCGCTGGGTACGATCAAAAGATCGCACTTATTATAGTATTTCTTGGTAAGCCATCGCATGAATTTTCTAGTCAAAAATTTGAGGATGGGGGCACTAATGACAGCAGGAACTCTTTCCCATTCCAATGTGTGGACATAGCTCGCAACAGGTTTTTTGAGTTTTCGGGCATAGTGGATCGCAAGAAGTCCAATTGGGCCTAGGCCTTGACTAAAGACCACATCAGCTTTTGAAACCGCTTCTTTTACCAGGTTGGGTTTGAATTGGGCAAAGCGAAAGCCTCCAGTAACTTCTTTGATTTGGATGTTACCTAAAGGCACTTTATGAAGGATCACACCGTTTTCTTCAGGTACGCCCATGTCAGGGCATAGCACATGGATTTCAAAATGCCTTTTGAGTCGGGGGATAATTTCTGCTAAAGTTCTTGTTACGCCATCCTGCCAGGGATGGTACGTGTCCGTTGCGATCAGTAGTTTTTTCATCGTACTTTGTAGAAGATCTCCGCATAGGGAATGTTGTTAAGAAATCCATGGTAGAGGGCACGCAGGTAGGATAGGATAAGGGGGTAGCCTGCAGCGACATATTGGCTTTTGAAGCACTTAAGTGCTTCTACTTTTTTGGGGTAAGTCTTGGTTACATCCACCATCATCCAAGGGTTTTCTCTTTTTTTGAGGTTAAAGGGGGTCCAGACATCAAACGTGTAAAGGTCACATTTGAGTTTCATTTGGTCATAGAGTTCAACCACAATTTTATGGGTATTGACATGATCAGGGTGTCCATCATCAATGGAGTGGGTAAAGATCTTAGTGGGTTTGTAGTTTCGGATGAATTGTTTGAGAAGGGGTTCATGTTTAGGGTAATGCATAGGGAATTGTCCTTCTTTGAAGTCACAGAAGGTAACGCCTTTTCCGCCGATAACTTCATCCGCTTGTTCGCTTTCTTTTTGCCGAATCTTGCAGATGACATCTGCTTTGAGGTGTGGATGGCTTTTCTCTCCTTGGCTAAGAATAATTGTTTTAACAAAGTGTCCTTCATGGGCATAATCAGCCATGGTGGCGCCTGCTCCTAGGATTTGGTCGTCTGAGTGTGCTACAATGACAAGGATCTTTTGCTTGGCCATGCTCTCATGTGGGTTTAGAAGGCTTTAATACTTTGCGGAAGAAAAGGGGTGTAACTTAGTCCACTGGACATTCTATGGTGGGGTATATAAGTTAAGGTAAGTCATTTTTATAACAATTTATTTGAGCGGCAGAATGCAGATAGAATTGAATGAAAACTTGGTACATATCCATGCACATGTGTGCGGCGATGGAAATATGTACATGAAAAAGGAAAAAAGAAGCCCTTCGGCTATTAAAAACTCTAGAATGACTGAACCTTTCTATAGACATGTAATTGAATATACAAATTACTGCCCAGAGCTTTTGGATAAAATGACTCTAGCAATTAAGAGTTTATTTCCAAAAACATACGTATATCGAGATAATAAAAAAAGAAGAATTCAAGCAAGAAATAAGCCCCTTTACTGCATGCTAAAAATGTTGAAATATATTGATGGGAGCAATTGGGATATACCTCAAGAGATCGTTGAAAATGAACGGTTTAGAAAAATATGGTTAAGAGCCATTTTTGATGATGAAGGAAGTGTTTATAAGAGTTGCATTGTGTGTTATAATACAAATAAGAAAGCAGTTTTAACGATACAAAAGATGTTAGCCTTAGAAGGGATTAGGACGACTTTGTATAATCGACTACCTACGAAGTTAAAATATAAAATATGTTATACGATTCGGATACCTTCTGAGTCTTTTTTAGAATTCAAAAAAATTGGATTTGATCATTCCATAAAAAAGAAAAAATACGAAGATTATTGTAAAGAAAAAATGCACCGGCCGGGATGTGTTCAGGAAGGGGTCGTTCCCTTCACTTTCGAATCTCCGCGTCAAAACCCGTAGATTTTGAACGTCCCGGATCGCAAGCTTGGAAGGCTCGCATTTGTTAGTTCTTAAGCGCTTGCTTAAGCACTCCTAACCATTAGACGACCGGTGCATGATTGTTTTGTGCTCGGATTTGATTTATATGGTTGTCGGCTGTAAATAGTTGACTATATAGAAAATAATATGATGTTTAAATATTAACTAATAAGTAGTAAAATATATAAACTAAATGAGGTTATAAGGGGTATGAAACTCATCGGTACAATTCATCATTATGATCTAGAAGGACCACGGCGTTTGGAAAAATTATTGCAGAGGATTAAACCTAAAAAGATAACGATTGAAACACCTAGTGATAGGTCTCCAGAACAAGTAGAAAGATTACTGCTAGATAGGAGAACTCAAACATTAGATATTTTGGCAAGTGTTCAGTTACCAGATTGTGTTCGAGCGTTATATACAGAAATGTTTAGCCAAGAAGGATATGAAGCAATGGAATCTATATTATATGCTCGAAAGGAGGGGGTTCAAATTTATGGAGTAGATCATCCAGAAGTACTTAAGACTTTATCAATAGATGAAAATATGCTCCGTAGACAGTTAGAGGAAGAGAGTAGAAGCCTCCCATCAGAAGTTTTGGGATTAAGCTATTGTCAGGTTAGGCCCTTTTTCGTTGAATTATTTGATAGGATGTATTTAGATAAACCTCTATTGATAAGTGTTTTTTCAAAAATAGCGGAACGCTTGGCACAAGAAGATGTGGATCATTTGCGCAGTGTCATGCGGGCAGATGAACCTGAATTCGAAGAGGTTCGAGAACAGTTTATGGCAGATGAAATTTTAAGAATAAATCCAGATGTACATATTGGGGGTCTAATGCATATGGCTGATTTTCCTGAGCTTCAATCGGGCGTTCCCTTATATAGACGCTTAGGAAGTTCTGTAGACGAAATTATAAGGTTGGGGGAAGTGGATAAATTATAGAAATCCAATGGATAAGCTTATATAATTTCATTCTTTTTTGCTTTTCATGGTCCTTGACAAGCTCTCCGACTCCTTAAAAAATACGTTAAAGAAGATCGCTTCAGCTGTCTTCGTGGATGAAAAGCTCGTAAACGAACTCGTCAAAGATGTCCAGCGTTCCTTGCTTCAATCCGATGTCAACGTCAAGCTTGTTTTAGATCTTTCCAATAAAATCAAGGAGCGCGTTCTAAAAGAAGAAGCTCCTAAAACCCTTTCAAAGAAAGAATACCTCATCCAGGTTCTCTATGAAGAGCTCACTAAGTTCTTAGGGGGAGGCGGCTCTAGTTCTAAGATCGAGATGAAGAAAAAGCCCTTCAAGCTCATGCTCGTGGGTCTCTTTGGAAACGGAAAAACCACCACTGCAGGAAAGCTCGCTCATTATTACAAAAAACGAGGTCTCAAGGTAGCCGTCATGACAACCGACACGTGGCGTCCAGCGGCTTTTGATCAATTGGAACAACTCGCAAAGAAAGTCGGCGTGGATTTCATGGGGGATAAGAAATCAAAAGATCCAGCTAAGATTTTCAAGAAGTTCGAACCAGAACTCAACAAATACGACTTGGTCATCGTGGATACGGCCGGTCGAGACGCCTTATCAGATGAACTCATCACAGAGCTCAACAGCATCCACAAGGCCGTCAAAGCAGATGAAATCCTTTTAGTCATGGGCGCAGACCTCGGTCAAGCGGCCGAAAAGCAAGCCCAAACCTTTCACGAAACCTGTGGCGTAACAGGCATTGTGATTACTAAGTTAGATGGTACAGCGAAAGGAGGCGGTGCATTAGCAGCTGCTGCCATCACAGGCGCTCCCGTTAAGTTCATTGGTCTGGGGGAAAAAGCAGATGATCTGGAAGAATTCCGTCCAGAAGGTTTCGTCGGCCGTCTTTTAGGTATGGGTGATTTAGAAGCTCTTTTAGAAAAGGCCAAAGGCGCGATTTCTGAGGAGGAAGCGCAAGATCTAGGCAATAAGTTCCTCAAGGGTGATTTTAGCTTGTTGGACTTGTACGAGCAGATGCAAGCAGTAAGAAAGATGGGTCCTTTGACAAAGATCATGGAGATGATTCCTGGCATGAGTCAAGTTCACCTACCAAAAGAAATGTTGGAAGTGCAAGAAGAAAAGCTTACGAAGTGGAAGTTCATCCTGGATTCATGCACCAAGGAAGAGTTGGAAAACCCGGAGGATATGGATGGCTCTCGTGTGGACAGAATCGCAAAGGGTTCTGGTTGCTCATCGAGTGAGATTCGCGCGCTTCTCAAGCAATACAAGCAATCCAAGAAGATGGTCAAGATGTTCAAGGGCGGCTCAGAAAAGGACATGCAAAAGATGATGCAAAAGTTTGGCGGCAAGATGCCATTTAAGATGTAGGTACTTCTATCCCGAGTCTTTCCAAGTGTGGTTTAATCGTTGCGGCATACATTCCATCGCCTTTTGTTAAGGCTTCTCGGATACGTGCGAGTAAGACTGGGTCTTGAGCGAGCTCTTGTTGTTCCATGAGGCCAAAGATAACACCAACGCGTTGTTCTCGTAGAGGTCCAGCTTTTTCAGTAGGTTCACTGGCAAGGTGTTGGGCAGCAACTCCATGGCTGAATGATTTTAACAATGCGCCTAAGTCTGTTTCCAGTTGGTCTTGCCAGATTTTTGGATAGTTAGTTCTTCCAAGGCCGTATTCCCAGCAAGGACCACCATGATATTGGCCACGGGCGCGCATTTCGGGAGTGGGGGAATCTTTATGGTTATTAGAAATATATCTTCCTTTAAGAGTTCCTTTTAGTACTAGATCATGTCTGCGTTCTTGCAAATCGTAACTGGATTCCAGCCCTTGGGTTTCAATGTAGGCTTCAAATCCATCCGGTTCTTTATCGGGTGTGAGGTAGATGCGGAATTTTCCTTCATGACATCTCCCAGGTTCAGGATATATTTGAGCTCCTCTTTCTGCAGCTCGATCTCGGAACTGATTGAACAGGGTTTGATATCCTCGATCGGCGGAGTTTGTTGCATAAGCAACCAATTCGTCTTTGGTAATCGCAACAGGAGGTACAACAATGAGTCTTCCTCTGAGTTCTCCTAGTTCTCCGTTAATCTTTCCGAATTCTCCTTGTAAGCGAGTAAGTTCTTGAGAAGTTCCTCTTAAGTTCCTCTTTCTAGGGTTGTTGCGTTTCTTAGTTCTTGTGCTATTCGTGCTTGATCTTGAGAAAGTGTGGTATTCTCTCTTCGAGCAGTAGCTAATTCACGTTCTAATCGAGTAGTGGTTCTTTCAAGTTCAGAAATTCGACTTTTTCCAAATAGGTCCATTTTACATCACGAAATGTTAATGATTCTTAAACCTTAGGGGTGAAGTCCCTTGGAGTTTGAAGGAGGGGTACTCGATCTGTGCTCCAAGGTATTCACGGAGGTGTAAGGCTATCCTCTATAAAGTAGTTCGAGTATTTAAATCTTTCGATTATATACTACTATAGAATAACAAAAATAAGCTATTTTAGATCCTCAAATTCAATATGTTTTTGCCGTAGATAATCTGCAAAAACCCGTACATCTATCGGTCGAGCTGCTCCATAAAACTCGTAGAGAGCACCTTCCATCGCTTCTTTCCCTTTTTCAGGATTTCGGGCAGTACTTTCCCAATGGTCAAGAAGCTCTACATGTCGTTTTGGGTCAGCTTTGAATTGGGCGTGAACATCAGAAGAGGTGCTTCCTTCTTTTCGGTTGAAATTGACATGGTAAGGATTGCGTTCATTGAAGAAGTCATATACATCTGGAGTGATATCTGGGATCCAAGGAGCCTGACGAATTAAGGCAAAGGACAAGCTTCCTTGAGGTCCTTTGTAGTGGGTGGTGAGTCTCCATCGGTCATTCACTATAGTAAAAGTAGGTTTACTGGCACTTTGAGTTGTGTCTCCAAAGTCTCTTCGGATCATGCCAATTGCTGCTAGGTAAAGGAGAGGAATATTTTGAACAGAAACTCGCATTCGATCGTAAGGTTGTTTAGCTTGTTCTGCGATTCGCTCAGAGTTTAGGTTTCCATTGTGAATAGAAAGATCTTCCAAGAATCGTAAGGCCTTTCGACGATCATAACTGGAGAGAATAGTGCCATGATGCTCAGCGAGTGTAGGCAATACTTCGATTGGAGCTGAGTGGGTGGTAAGCATCATTCGCAATATGCTATGGGTTTCAGGATAGTCTGGAAAGGCACTTTTTACTGCTTCTTCAACGCTCATGGGCTCAAGAAAATAAGCCTCATTTTTAAGTCTAAGGGTAACATTTTTAATAGGTGGTGGAATAGAAGAGTATATGCTCCGTTTCAGCTCCATCGAAAAACACGACCTCCTCAAGGCCTGGCTCGTCATCAGCGTGGCTTTTGGCCTGGTCATCAATCCACATGGTTGGCTCTCTCCTAAGCTCTTGCTCTACGTCCTCATTGCCGGGATCACGGTCGGTTCAGGCTTTCTCATCCATGAACTCTGTCATAAAATAGTTGCTCAAAGGTATCATTGTTGGGCTGAATTCAGAAGTGATGATAAAATGTTGTTCTTAGCGCTCATCACCAGTCTCTTCGGCGTCGTCTTCGCAGCTCCCGGTGCAGTGATCATCCAAGGTCATGTCTCTTCAAAGCAAAGTGGCTTAATCTCAGCCGCAGGCCCGCTTTCAAACTTAATCCTTGCCTTGCTCTTCTTAGCCTTATCTCCTTGGATTGGGATGGTCGCACATTACGGTTATTTAATCAATGCCTGGCTTGGATTATTCAATCTCTTGCCATTTTGGTTATTGGACGGAAAGAAAGTATATCATTGGAATAAGGCCGTTTACTTCGCCTTGCTCTTCATAGCTGCAGGGTTTTATGGGGCTTCCTTCGTTCTGTTTAAGTGAAAACCTTTATATACGCTCTTAAGTCCTTTCTCGTCTATGAAGTGCGAACTCTGTAAAAAGACAATCGAAGAGACCTTCCTCAAGAAGATCCTAGGCACCTATGTATATACGAAAGAAGGCAAGAAGAAGACTAAACACTCCGTTTGCCCAACTTGCCAGAAGTCCGTCCCTACCGAAGAAATCAAGAAGAAATTAGCCTAACTCCTCATCCATGCCTCCGTAGCATAGTAGCTAAGGAAAATTTATATAGGAATCAATGTTCATATGCACATATGCCCCCGTGGCTTAGTAGCTATAGCGGCGCTCTCGTAAAGCGCAGGTCGCGAGTGCAACTCTCGTCGGGGGCTTTTTTATTTTTCCAAAGAGGTCTTTTATGAAAAATAAAAAAACTTCCCCTGAGTTGCTTTCAAAGAGAGTGTTCTTTAAAAACGATAAAATCAGAAATCAATTCTTCGCTGCTCTGAAAACGAGATTCGGTTCTTGGAAAAGTGTACAAGAACATTTTAAACTCTATAAATCGAGATTAGACACTTTTCGATCAGCCACGCGGTCCATTCCTTATTCGATGTTCTTAAACTTCATAGCCTGTGTAAAAGATCAAGATAAGAACTTTTTCTTCGAGCAAATCGTTCTAAAAGAGAAAGATTGGGGTCGAAGAAAAGGAGGTGTTTCTACATCTAGAAAGCATCCAGACATCTTCCGAAAAGGAAGAAAGTTAGGAGCGCAATCAGCAAAAGTGCTGAAGTATCATTTCAAGTTTGATATGCCTTTAACACTTGGGCTATGCGAGTTAATCGGAGCTTTCATAGGAGATGGCTTTACAAACAAGTACGGAGGCGCTTATACAATCCAATTTACAGGGCACGCTCAGCTGGACAAGGAATATTACACAACCTTAATGTCTTACATTAAGGGCATCAGTCCAAGGTCAAATCCGATTTTGACGAGCAAAGAGAACGCTTTGAGGCTAACCATTCATTCTAAAGAGTTTCACTATCTATTGACGAAAAGGTTCAAGTTTCCAGCAGGTAAAAAAGCCTATTCTGTTGTTATTCCAGATGAGATCTTAAAAGCAGATTCTCTCCTGCTGAAACGTTGCATTCGAGGTATATTTGACACAGATGGCTCCGTATACTGGGATAAAAGAGCCACCTTTAAAGTGCCTTACATAAGAATAGGTCTACAGATGGTTAGCAAGCATCTTATGGCGCAAATTTACGACATTTTAAGAGGCTTTGAAATAAATGCAACCATAACGTCAGATTTCAGGAAAATCCAGATAAATGGCGTTCAGAACTGTAAAAGATTCATAGAGATCGTCGGGTTTAGTAATCAGCGCCACTTAAGTAAACTCAAAGATACATAAGGCCCTGAGTGCAACTCTCGCCGGAGGCTTGAATTTCTTAACGTTCTATTTAAAGTCATAATCCTTATAAATATCGGTGAAACCTAAGTGGGTAGATGAAACAAGCGGTTCAAGATTTATTCGCTTTAGCAGATATTAAGATAGATGGTTCTCGACCTTGGGATATTCAAGTTCACAATCCCAAGTTTTATGCCCGATTGTTAAGTCAGGGTTCTCTAGGTTTAGGGGAGTCATATATGGATGGATGGTGGGATTGTAAATCACTGGATCAATTCTTCTGTAAATTGTTAGAAGCTGAGTTAGATAAAAAGGTGGTGACTTGGAAGGATATGGGCTCAGTAATCTTAGCAAAGTTGGTTAATTTGCAGAGTGCTTCTAGAGCGTATGAAGTTGGGCGCCGTCATTATGACCTAGGAA
Source organism: Nanobdellota archaeon (assembly GCA_038046485.1). Lineage (GTDB taxonomy): Archaea > Nanobdellota > Nanobdellia > Woesearchaeales > SM23-78 > JBBSWA01. Next base: position 18,858 of record JBBSWA010000047.1, on the reverse strand, counting down.
ATAACTTATACAAGCTTATGTTGGATAAAAGAATGGTGTATAGCTGTGGTTATTGGAAAGACGCTAACACACTGGACCAGGCTCAAGAAGCTAAGTTAGACTTAATCTGCAAAAAAATATCGTTAAGGCCGGGCATGAAAATATTGGATATTGGCTGTGGGTGGGGAAGTTTTGCAAAGTACGCAGCGGAGAAGTACAAAGTAAAAGTTGTGGGCATAACCATCTCTAAAGAACAAGCAAAGTTTGCTAAAGAAGTGTGTAAAGGTTTGCCTGTCGATATAAGAATACAAGATTATAGATCTATACATGAGAAGTTTGACAGGATTGTTTCTGTAGGTATGTTTGAACATGTAGGTGTCAAGAACTACAGGACTTTTATGGGGGTAGTGTATAAATGCTTAGATAAAAAAGGATTATTCTTACTTCACACAATTGGTTCAGATCTATCCCAAGCAACCGCAGATCCTTGGATTCTTAAGTACATTTTTCCAAATGGCATGATTCCTTCGATAAAGCAAGTGGCTAAATCTGTGGAAGGGTTGTTTGTGATGGAGGATTGGCATAACTTCGGACAGTATTATGATAACACGACCATGGCTTGGTTCAAGAACTTTGACAAGTATTGGCCAAAGTTGAAGAAAGCGTATGGTGAAAGGTTTTACAGGATGTGGAAGTACTACCTGTTATTGGGGGCAGGGGATTTCCGTGCACGCAAGAATCAACTCTGGCAGATCGTGTTTTCCAAAGAAGGTGTAAAAGGTGGCTATGAAAGTATACGTTAATGGCTTGAACGAATAAAATTTTCAACTACATTTATATAGAGGTTTCTCACTTCTCTTAGTATGAAGAAGTTTATGGTATTGTTCTTCCTGTTATTACCTGCAGTCTTAGCTTACACAAACGTCATAGATCTAGGTGCAGTTCCTTCTCATAGCCCAGCAACCCTCTCAGTTGAACTACCAGAGGATTTTCGTTCCATTGAAATCGCGAATTACGAAGCCTCCAATTCAGAACAAGTCGCAAAATACATGGGCTGGAATGGAATCGTCAAGGTAAATGACAATTTAGTGTGGAATGTAAAATCAACCACCCCCAACGGGGTCTTTATCATGGACCGTACTCTAGGTAAGGTTGTAGATGCAACATCAGGCGTAGGCTCGTGGCTTGACGCAACGAATTTTTTCAAGGCAGGAAAAAACACAATTATTTTTTATCATGAAAACAAAGGCAGTATTGGAGTAAAGGTTCGAGTCACTTCCGTCACAGCCGAAGAAGCAAAGGCAGAATCTAAATCCAAATGGGGTTTTGGCTTTAACGTACAGAAGCCCGCAGGCGGTCGTTGTGATACCAACACGGAGTGTAAGTCGGTACATTGTGAGCGGCACATCTGTTGTGAGGAAGGAAAGGAGTGTTGCAGTTCCGATGGGGAGTGTAATTCATTCATCTGTGATGATCATTATTATTATTGTGTGGATAAACAAGGGGCTGTTCAGCCTTCAAAGAGTCTTCCATCGGTACAAGAAGTTGCACCAGTCGACACAGCTTCAACGTGCAATGGATGCACTTGGCAGGATGGCTGTTTCCCTGTGGGCAAACAATTGTCAAATGATGGCCTTCAGCAGTATTGCTCATCCTCAGGTTGGATGATGGTGAAGAGTGAAGGGGCTTCGTGCGCTCAATACCATGAATGTGCAAGTCAAAGTTGTGCACGAGGTATCTGCGCAGCTTCCGATGTCCCATCCAGCACATCTTCCAAACCAGAACAAAGTGGTTGGGATCACTTCATCGCCTGGCTAAAGAATATTTTTGGGTAGAGTTTTAATTATTCTTCTTGTCGTGCTCGTGTTCTTCTTGAGGTATACATTTTAGTTTCTTATAAATTTACAAACCCTACTTATTTTATAGGGGTAGGTTAAAGACCATGACTGAAGTAAAGGATGGTAAAAGAGAAAATAAAAAGAGTCATAAGCATATAGAAGAAGCTCTTAATAAAACCATTCGCTTGATTCGAAGTACAGATGGGATGACACCTGGAAGGAAGGGAAGGTGCACGCCCACAAAATGTTCAACAAGAGATGGAAAAAGGAGCAGCATGTTGTAAAATTGGGTATAGTTGTCTATTATTAAAGAGTGGCGGATTTTTGTTACTATGCTTTTCCAAATCGGTTAGGGCGGTCTCGAGGGTTTCGTTCTCGTTGAGGTCGTTCAGAGGATGATCCTCCAAAGTTTCGTCTAGCTTCTCCATGTCGAGGGCCATTGGTTCTTGGGCTAAACCTTCGGGGGCGCTCTTCCTGAGCAGGAACTTGTAAAGGTTGTACTTTGGGGGTAATTCCTTTTGCGATTTTAATGTTGTATTCACGAAGGACCATGCCAAAATAGTCATGATCTTGAGGACTGAGTAGGTTGATGACCTTTCCTTCTTTTCCCGCTCGTGCCGTTCGTCCGATGCGGTGAACGTATTGCTTGGGGTCATTGGGGATGTCGTAATTGTAAATATGGCTTACCCCTTGAATGTCAAGGCCTCGTGCAGCAACATCGGTACAAACCAAAACTTGGCTTTTCTGGCTATGGAAGCGCTCAAGGGTGTTGCTTCGTTTGCTTTGAGTAAGGCCTCCATGAATAGGGGTAGCGTAGATATTGGCGTGTTTAAGGGCTTTAGCAACAAAGTCAGTGATGCGTCGGGTGTTGCAGAAAACCATGACCAGGCCAGAGGTTTCTTGTTGGATAAAGTGGGCTAAGAGTGAGAGTTTTTGGTTGCGAGGAACGTCATAGTAGATCTGAGAGAGTTTACTCGGATCAACATAAGTTTCAGCGATGACCTTGATGGGGGTTTTCATATGCTTTCTTGCGATATGGCCGATTTCAGGAGAGAGAGTCGCAGAGAAGAGTAAGGTTTGCCGCTCTTTTGGACATCCGTGTAGGATGCGTTCAACGTCACGAATAAACCCCATATCGATCATGCGGTCGGACTCATCTAGAACTAAGGTGTGAATTTTGTTAAGTTGGATGGTTCCACGTTCAAGGTGGTCTAGCATGCGTCCAGGAGTTGCAACAACAACATCGGCATTCGGAAGAGCGCGAATCTGAGGGCCAATGCCAACGCCGCCATAAATGGCTTGAATGCTGAGTTGATTGTGACAAAATTTTTGTAGGGCTTGAGTGACTTGTTCAGTGAGTTCTCGAGTGGGAGTTAAGACTAAGGCTTGTAGGCCCTTGCCGTGGACTGTATGTTGGATGATGCCCGCACCAAAGGCGAGGGTTTTACCAGATCCTGTGGCAGATTGGGCAATGACGTCTTTGCCTTCTAAGATAAGAGGAATCGTTTTAATCTGGATCTCAGTAGGTTCTTTAAAGTGTTCGCGTTCGACAGCTTGCAAAATAGTATCTTTAAGGCCGAGTTGTTCAAAATTCATGGTATTGTCCGGGAGGCCTATAAGCAGGTCTTGGGCTCTCCCTATCGTTTAGTTGGAAACTGTTCCCCAACTAACGATGACTTGAATCATAGTTGAGAAAAGTAGTTTGCTGCTCTTATATTAAAAGAGAGGATGGAGTGCTTTAAAAAGCTTCGCTATTATGGGGTTAATACAGGTCCACTTCGTCGGAAGTGATCGTGATTTCTTTGGGTTTGGGTTTACTGGGCTCAGTTTTAGCTTCGGGTCTGTTTTGGGGGCTTTGGGTCATTTCAAGGGCTCGTTTGAAATTAACATTGCCGCATTTGATGCAGTTGAAGTAGCTTCCAAATTTCCCGGTACGCAGTTCCAGCCAACTTCCGCAGGCGCACTTCACATCTTGGAGTTCTTGTTTTTTATGGTCTTGACAGGTAGGTACGCCTTGGTTGTTTTGGCTGGTTGCTTGTTTCTCACAGAACGGGCATCGCTCAATCTTGCTTTGTCCGTACATTTTTGGGATGCGCATGAAGGGTTTATTTAATCACTTGTTTTTAAGGGTTGTGAAAATCAGTCTGTAAGAGTCAGGTCGAAGAGCGAGTTTTAGCTTTTTGTTTGTTCCATATTTTTTTGAATTCTTGGTTAGTTTTGAGAAGTTGCCCAAGGTTTCCTTGGGAAATAATCTTGCCATCTTTAAAGAAATAAATAGTGTCAAAGTAGGGGAGTAAGTGGAGTCTATGGATGGAGGCGATGATGGTTTTTTGGCGATAAGCCTTGAAGAGGTTTTGGAAGATGTGAAGTTCAGTTTTGAAGTCGACGCTACTGGTGGGTTCGTCGAGTAGTAAGATGGGTTTGTCATAAGCAGCTAGAAGCCCCCTAGATAACGCGAGTCGTTGTTTTTCTCCGCCACTTAAGTTCACGCCTCGTTCATGGATACGACTATTGAATTTTTTTGGGAGATGGTTGACAACTTGAGTAAAGCAGGCCATGTCAGTGAAGCGTCGAACGTAACTCAATGGGTGAGAAATGCCCATTGTGATGTTTTCTTCAATAGTGGCATCAAAGAGTTCAGGGTCTTGAGGAATGAGAGTGATGTGTTGACTAAGAGCTTGAAAGTTAGGAAGATTCTTACCATCCAGTTGAATTTGAGCATTTTTGGGAGTGTATAAGTCTCGGATGATCTTGAGGAAGGTTGTTTTTCCACTTCCACTGGTGCCAATAAGGGCAATGCGTTCAGCTTTATGAATGGAGAGATTCAAGTTGTCTAAATGCAAGGTCTTGTCTTTGTAGTGGTAGGAGAATCGGAGGTTTTGGATAGTGAGTTCTTTCCAGGGCTCTAGTTTTAAGGGTTGAATGGTTTTTGAGTCTTGGAATTGAGAAGCAAGTTCCTGGGCGTTGAGTACAGCCGTGTTTCTGCGTACAATATCTCCATATTGGTAGGCGAATCGAAAGAAGATGCCATTGATGCGTTGGGCGTATCCATAGAGGGCATAGAGCGTTCCGATAAGAATACCTTGCTCTTTGTTGAGGTAAATGTAAGTGCCGAGGATAGAGAAGAGCATAAGGGCATTGCAAAGGGAGACAAAGAACCATTTGGTCTCATTGATGCGGTTGCTTTCTTGGTAAACACCCAAGGGTTCCATCATTTTCTTGTAGATGCTGCTTGAGGCAAGTTTTTCAATGCGAAGAATGATAACAGTAGTAATGTTACTGATAATATCATAAATCTTAGCTGCTACCCGATTTTCTGTTTTGTAGAGTTTCCGGTACTTTTTGACAAGAACAGCATCAAAACGAAGAATAAGGGTGATGACAACAATGGTCATGAAAAAGAGGGTGTAGATGGCGTGTAGGTTGAGATAGGCAAGAGCAATGTAGGCGGTAATAAATTTGACTAAGCTGTCAATGATTTCGAATGTGTTGCTGGAGTATTGGTAGAGCGCTTGGTTGCCTTTTTCAATTTTGTCGATGGTGTTGCCGGAATGGTGGTTGGCGTGCCAGGACATGGGGAGTCGCATGACTCCATCGAGTAAGTATCTTCGATAGGCGGTAGAAACGAGGAAGGCGTTTTTGCGTTCGATGATTCGGGCAGGTCCGTGAAAGGCCCAGAAGGAAATGGTTTGCGCGACAAATAGGGATACAATAAAGATAAGGTGAGGGTAATTTTGAGGGGTGATGCCTTGTTCTTGAATGGTATTAAGTAAATAGGCTACGATAAGAGGTTCAAATGCACTAAGGGTGTTAGCGACCAGAAACAGGCAAAAGTAGAGGACTACATTAGTTCGGTTGCCTTTGGAATACCTCCAAGTATAAATGCTCAAGTTAATGATTGGATTGTCTCGAAATCCCATGTAATAATAAGGTCGAGAATTCGGTTTAAAAAGTTACCGTCTAAGTGGCAGGCACTGTCTCATATCCATTATGGTACCAGTCTTGTACGTATCCGTCGGTTAAATGAGCGTATTCTTTGAGGCCTCCAGTCATTCGTTGAAGAATGCCGGGTTTTGCCTGGAGTCGCTCTTCTAGGCTGGTTTCGCCGCGGATGCGTTGCAGTAATCGTTGATGCACGTTTTTAGACAGTGCCGTTGCAATGCGGTCGGTTTTATCATCAGGATTGGTGAGGAATTCAAGAGCAGTACCTAAAAAAGGAATGGTGCTTCCTAAGGCTCCGGCAAATCCTTTGGTGGTGTCCCAGGCGTATTGTCGTGCGCCTTTGAGGTTTCGTTCGTAAATCTTTCCAGAAAAGCCGAGGATACCGGAAAGGGCTGTGTAGAGGCTTTGGGTGACGACATAGATGGGGAGTTCAATGAGTTTGCTTCCAATTTCCACAACGCAGGTGCCCGTACCTGCCGTAGGTGCTCCAGCAGCGACGTCCGCTCCGAGTTCAGCTGCACTAATGAGGTCTTCTAACCCGTCTTTGAAATTGGTTACAATGTGTAAGGCTTTTCCAATGTAGGCCTGCTGACTGCTGAATTCTTGTTGGATGTAATGGTCCAGTTCGTTTTCAAGGCCGTGGTGTTTGGCAAGGTCGTAGAGCGAAACTTCTTTTCCACGTTCTGAATCATAAACTAGGGTTTCTTTCATTCGTTCAGAAACCAAGGGTCTAAAACTTTTTGGGCCTTTTGTAAGTTCTTGGTACAGCGAGTAGAGTCCGCTTTTGAAGAGTTTGCTTCCTAGGCCTTTAGGAGCCTTAAAATCAGCCATGATGAAGAAGATGATTGAGGCAGCGCACCATTTCGCCGTAGGTTAGAATGCCGTACAGTTTACCTTCTCGAGTGACAGGGCAGTAGTAAGATGTTTTTTTGATCATTTTGTGATAGACTTCGTTGAGGGAATCGTTTAAGTCGCAAACTAAATGGATGGGCTGGGTCATGATGTCTTGGGCAGCAAGCGTAGAGGCATTTTGGTTTTCAGCAATGACTCGATTGTTCATGTCGGTCGTGCTCAGAATACCAATGGGTTCTTGGTTTTGGTTAACAACCAGGATGCGTCGTTGTTTGTGTTCTCGTAGGATCCGGGCAACTTCTGGGAGGGGTGTTTCAGGGGAGCAGGATAAAGCATTGATCAAGGTGCATTGGGAGACGTTCATAGGTAAGTGCAAGAGGACTTTTTTTATAAATGTTTAGCTCGTTTAGATGCGAACTATTATAAACGGATTCAGATTTACTTAAATAAAGCTTTTTTAAGAGGGGCGATATGAAAATACTTCTCGTTTATCCTAAATATCCAGACACATTTTGGAGCTTTAAGCATGCCCTGCGCTTCATTTCTAGAAAAGCAGCCTTTCCTCCCTTAGGTTTACTCACAATTGCCTCGATGATTCCTAAGCGGTGGGAAAAGAAATTAGTGGATATGAATGTCACTGAGTTAACAGATGATCATTTGGCTTGGGCGGATATGGTGTTCATCAGTGCGATGATTGTTCAGAAGCCCAGTGCAGAGGAAGTGATTGCTCGATGCAGTACCTTAGGCAAGAAAGTGGTGGCAGGGGGTCCTGTTTTCACGACACAGCACGAGAATTTCAAAGGAGTGGATCATTTCATCTTGAATGAGGCTGAAGTGACCTTGCCCTTGTTTTTGAAAGACTTGAAAGAGGGCCATCTAAAACCAGTATATACTTCACCCATTCGGCCGAATGTGACACAGACGCCACTTCCCATGTGGTCGTTGATCCGCTTCAAGGATTACGCTACATTGTTGGTCCAATATTCAAGAGGCTGTCCCTTTAATTGCGAGTTTTGTGACATCATCATCATGAATGGCAGAATTCCTCGAACAAAAACGCCACAGCAAATGGTGCGAGAGTTCCAGGCCTTGTACGAGGCAGGTTGGCGAGGGTCTTTGTTTATTGTGGATGATAATTTTATTGGGAACCGGGTGAACGTAAAAAAGATGTTACGTTCCATTGTCAAGTGGCAGAAAAATCATAACTATCCCTTCCAGTTGTTCACCGAAGCGAGTACAGACTTAGCAGCAGATAATTCATTATTGGAGTTGATGCGTGCTGCAAATTTCTATAAGGTTTTCTTAGGAATCGAGACTCCTGTAAAAGAGAGTTTAATCGAGTGTCAGAAAGTTCAAAATACAAACAGAGATTTAGGAGAAGCGGTAAGAAAGATTCAACAGTATGGGATGCAGGTTTTAGGCGGGTTTATTGTCGGGTTTGATACAGATCCAGAGAACATCTTTGAGCGTCAAATTGACTTCATCCAAAAAACAGGAGTTGTAACGGCTATGGTGGGAGTATTAACAGCCTTGCCGCAGACTCAACTTTGGTATCGTATGAAAAAAGAAGGACGGCTACTAGGAGAGTCAACAGGCGGAAACACAGACGGAGTCTTGAATTTCAAGCCTAAGATGAAAAAAGAAAAACTAATGGCAGGTTACAAGCAAGTGATGAAAACCCTTTATGAACCAAAACAATATTACCGAAGAATTGACACCTTCATCAAGAATTATGTTCCATCTGTTAAGGCTAAAATGGACATGAAGGGGATAATTGCTTTTTTAAAAAGTATGTGGCGTATTGGTGTTTTGTCGAGGGCGCGCTTGTGGTATTGGCGATTGATTGTTCGTACGATTGTGATGAAAAGAAAGGCACTCCCCATGGCCGTCGAGCTCGCAATCACAGGTCAGCATTTCGAGCACGTCGTGAAAAAGGTCATGCCCAGTTATGGGGATTAGAAAGTTCTTTCTAGAAATTATATCTTGCTAAAACCGTTACACTTTTTCCTTTAGGCAGCTCATGACTTTTAATCCCAACATCTATGATGGTTTCAAAGTGGATTGTAGGGGAAGGTGTATATCTGCCGACTATTCTTAAATTCGTAAGGTAAGGATCTTCTTTGGTGAGAGCATCTTCTTTAAGGAGGTGTGTAAGTCCGACTGCAAATTTGATTTTTTCTGTGATTTGCCGCCCAACTACAAATCCAAAAGCGAATTCATTGGGGGGATTCACATGTTGAGGGGTTTCTCCAGTAAGAGTGTATTCGAACGATTTATCTATTTCAAACTTTTTATCTAAAGTCAGGTAAGTAACAAAAGTGCCTAATTTCAAATCCGTTCGTTCCGCGCTAATAAATTCAGCTCCAGTAGGAAGAGTAAGAGCGCCATAGGAAAGAAAGTGTAGGTTACCGATGCGGCCGCGAGGTCCTCCACCCAAAGTGAGATCTCCAAATCCAGTTGTTTCTTTAGTGGGAGAAGATACATATCGATAAGGCAGTGAGGCAAACATCCATTTCCCCAGTTGGTTTCCATCCCAGTATTTTAAGATAAGTGTGTTACCGAAGCTTTGCACACCTTTTTCATTCTGGCTGTAACTGACGCGGTCATCCAATTGCAGAGGGGTGGGGCCTCGTACTCCTTTAGTGATATCATCGGCAGAGGCGCTCGTAGCTAGAGCAGTGCATAAACTCAGTGTTGCGCCAACGGTGCGAAGCCGCCTTTCTAAGCTTGTTTTCATAACGAATGTAAGAGGCTTTTATTAATAAGTATTTGTGGTATTGTTACAATACCATAAATTTATATAGAGGTTCAGCTTAAGAAAAGAATGTCTCTTTCCATCTTGCGTGAAGTGGGTCTTTCCGATGGAGAAATAAGAGTATATTCAGCTTTACTAGATATAGGTATTACCTCGCTCAACCGGATTCATGAAAAAACAGGCATTGAGCGTCGCAATATTTACGACATCTTAAATAAGCTCATCGAACGGGGCTTGGTCACCTATGTAACGGAGAATAATAAGCGCTTATTCCGAGCTGTGCATCCAAGTAAGATTTTAGACTACCTAGAAGATAAGAAAGAAGCACTGGAGGAAACCAAGAAAGCCGTGGAAAAAGAACTGCCTAGTTTCATTCAGAAGTTTGAGCTAGCAAAGCCTTCCATCAATGCTGAGATCTATAGGGGCATTGAAGGAATCAAAACCGTATGGGAGGACATGCTCAATTACAAAGCCATTTACTGGATTGCCGCAGGTCGTTATGTGCCCAAGCGCCTCCCCACGTATTATGAAAATTGGACCAAACGTCGTTTGAAAAAAGGAATTAAGATTTACAACCTCTTGCGTTATGAGCTGCGCAAAGAAGCAAAGCCCTATCCTTTGGAAGAATGGCGTTTCTTGCCTAAAGCATTCAGTGGAAACCCTACCGTTCTAGGCGTTCATGGTAACAAAGCCGTCAACTATCTTTTAGGGGAAGACTTCTTTGCTTTCGTCGTAGAAAGCAAGGAACTCGCGGAGAACTACAAACGTTATCATAAATATCTTTGGGAGCACGTGGCAAAGCGTTAAAAGTAATTATACCGTCAAAGCCAGTTCATTAGAAAGGGAAATTTCAATGTCTTTTTGTTCTCTTTTCTTGAAGCTCATAATCATAAATCCTTTTGTTTTTCCTGTTTTTTCTTCTACCCGTTGAAAGATATTGTCACCAAGGTTTTTCATAATGGCAGGAGTTGGTTTGCCGATTATAACCTCTAAGATGTCTCCTTCTGAATCATAATGCACATGTAGTTTTTGTTTCATTTTGTTTGGTCTGTATAGAAACTGGTAAGGATAAAGCCTTCTCCGTTTATATACTTTACGACGACAGCTAAAAAAGGTTCAGGTTTGTTTTTGCAATGTCCAAAATAAGAATGAATGCTGAGGTTACGTGGGTCTTGTAGAATACAGGAAGGGTAAAGGAGAGTTCGTTTTATAGTTTCTAATTCAGAGATAAGATTCGGGTGTTTAAATAAGATATGTCGCCAGCGCTCTTCAGTCAAGTAAATAATCCTTCCTGTCTTGTCGTTGACTTCAAACAGTCTCATTCAGCAAAGTGATAAGAAAGTCTTCAAAAAGGGATTCCTCAGAATTCCGTAAGAATTGCGAAAGAATCGGATGGTTTCCGTATTAAGCAGAATAACTTCAGGTAACTCGTGATCGTTCCTTTGTAAGTCGTTTGTATTTCTCCGTTCGCATGATTTCCCGTAGAATGTCAATGCCATCATACGCATCGACATATCTTGTGTCTAAAGGTGTTAAGCCAAGGCGAATAATGTTGGGCGGTCTGAAGTCAGGGATCACATCTTCATAGATCATGGCTTTGCAGATCCGGTACGCTTCCGGGTGGCAAAGCGCTACATGTCCGCCTCGTCGAGTAGGATCTTCAGGGGTGCCGAGAGTGAATCCTTCGGATTGGAGGTGATTCCTGTAGAGTTGAATGACAAATTGAGTGAGTACCATGCTTTTTTGCCGGATGTTGTCTACACCTGCTTCGAGGATCATGTCAGCACCAGGTTCAATGGCAGCCAAGGATAATACAGGTGGTGTTCCAGAAGCCCATCGTTTCATGCCAGGTACAGGTTGGTATTGCCAATCCATGTCAAACTGATTTTGTTGCCCCATCCAACCTTGGATGACAGGGGTAAGTTTTCCTTGGAGTTCTTCAGGGATAACGATAAAGGCTGGAGCCCCTGGTCCTCCATTGAGGTATTTGTACGTGCAGGATACCATGAGTTTTCCATCAAGAGGAATGATGCCCGAGGCATGACAGCCATCCCAAATCGTTCGTCCGCCGGCGTCTTCAACAACAGCATCGATTGCATCAGCATCGGCAAGGGCACCTGATCGATAACAGACAAGGGGCAGGCTAACTAGGGGGGTTTGTCCAGATCTGAGCCATTTAAGGGCTTCCTCAACATTTTGAGCAGTGGGGTCCTTGGACAGGGTCGTTTTCAAAGACAATGAGGGTAAGCCCTTTTTCTTGAGCAATGCCTTGGAGGACATAACTATCGGTGGGGAAATTGCTTTTGTTCGTGACAATCGCCGTATGGCCCAAGGCAAGGGCAGCACCCACTAAATTGTATAAGTTGACAGTAGTAGAGTTGCAGACGATGGCTTCATTTTCTTCTGCGCCAGCAATACGAGCCAATTTCGCTCCAATGCGTTGATCCAGGTCAATCCAGCTGGCTTTGCCTCCCCAGCTTCGTATCAAACCACGGCCCCATTCCTCATCAATAACTCGATGAAGCCTTTTTCGTGTGGTTTTGGGCATTCTCCCCAAAGAGTTCCCATCGAGATAGATGATATTAGGGTCTCCAATCACAAACCTTCGTCGATACTTAGCAAGGGGATCATCCAGGTCCAATTCCCGAGCAAAAGATCGATCCATTCAATCGAGGATTAAAAGGAGTTATAAAAAGGTTTGTCCTGAGAAAGAGGATGGATTATTCAATCGCAGCTTAGTCCTTAACGCGTAGCATAATTTATTTAGTTATTTACATTAAGTTTATATTATGTTCTGGCATACGTTAAGGAAGATGATATCTGGAAAAATAGTTGAGCTCAAGAAAAAGAAGAAAAGAGTTGAAAAGACAAATGTAATGAAGACAAATATAGATCTAAAAGAAAAAGTTAAATATCTAAAAAAGCAAAAGAGTTTTATTCTTGAAATTATTATAGATAACGATAATTGGGCTCTTTTCAAACCTAATGATGCAAATTCAAGCTTGTTTCTACTTGGAACCATTTTTTTATCTGATATGGTAAGAAAAGAAGAGGTATGTATTCAATTAATATGTAAAGGGTATTATAATGAAGCAGGATTATTAGTTAGAAGTATAATGGAAAGTTCTATAGCTTTAGAGTATATGGTTATAGATGGGAAAGCTTTAGAGCAGTGGTTTGAAAGACAAAAATTTTATGAAGAAAAGTTTCTGAATTGGGATGAAGTAATAAAAAATGGGAAGAGCACTATTAAATATAAAGATAATTGGCCACCTATAAGAGAGTTATTAAAGCGTATGAATAAAGAAAAGGATTATAGTTATTATGTGTGGTTATCTCAGTTTAGTCATCATAGCAAGAGAACATTCCAAGCTTTCTTTGATGTTGGGAAAAAATTAGGGAAAGATAAATGGGAAGGAAATTATTATTATGCGCCAAGATATAATAAAAATAATGCAAGTAATTTATTCGATTTACTGTTTAATTATATTAATGTGGCTTTTTGGAGAGGGTGGAACAAAACGTATAAATTAGGGGGGGTTCCTCCCAAAGCACTTTTGTCTTATAAAAATATTCAGAAAAAGACGAATGGTATCTTCAAATCTAAATTTATTGATATTTAATATAAATGTATCTTAAGAATTATCTAATACATCTCATCCATCTTCTTAATCACTTCCTTGGGCAATTCAATCTTTGCTGCTTGGATATTCTCAAGAAGGTGTTCTTTTGAAGTCGTTCCAGGGATCGGAATGGCCGTCGGCCATTTGTTCAGGATCCAGGCTAAACAAAGCTGACTCACGCTAATCTTGAGTTTCTTCGCAATCTCTTGCAGTTTTGGCTCTTGCCGTAGTTTGGGGCTTGCAACTCCGTTGAAGTTCCCGCCGAGGGGAAAGTAAGGTAAGAAAGCAATGTTGTGTTTGGTCAAGTAGGGCAGTAATTCAGCTTCGTCTTTTTTATATTGTACTCTAAATTGATTTTGCACACTCACTACAGGAATTATTTTCTGCGCAATCTTCAGCTGTTCCAGGCTTACATTGGATAGTCCAAACTGTTCAAAAAGTCCTTTCCCATGCAACTCTTTGAACGCACGAACAGTATCTTCAAAGGGAACATTGGGATCGGGTGAATGCAATTGATACAGTTTAATTCGTTTCAGCCCCAATCGTTTCAGGCTGGCTTTGATGGCTTCTTTGATGTGCTCCGGTCTTCCATCTAAGCCCCAATCCACACCGCCCGGTCGTGTACAGCCTGCTTTTGTAGTGATCAAAATCTTGTCTTGTTCTTTAGCAGAAAACGCCTTTCCCAGTAATTCTTCATTATGTCCATTGCCATACACATCGGCGGTGTCAAACAACGTAACACCCTGTTCCATAGCGTACTGAAACAGTTCAATCGCTTCTTTCAAAGGAGTATGGCCATATTCGTCGACAGCCATGACCCCGAGTCCAACAGGATACACTTTCCAGGGGCCAAGGGTTCTGGTTTTCATGAGGGTTGGAAAATAAAGTTTGTTTTTAAGGTTGTCTATTCTATAGTCCTGTAGAAAGTCTTTCGCTTTGTTTAGGTAGTGGCTTCAAGATCTCTTTGTATGAAACTATTCTTGAGTTTGAATGCTTAATCCGTTTATTTTTCGGTGGAGGTTGCTGCGTTCCAGACTGAGTTGTCGAGCGGTTTCACTGATATTCCAATGGTTTTGTTCGAGGGCGTCTAAGATCAGTCTTTTCTCATATTCTCTCATGCGTTGGCGCAGGCTTCCTTTTCCTTTACCCAATATTGGGCGTTCTTCTGAGGGGGGTAGAGTGAAATCTTTTTCTGAAAGGTAAGGGGTCTGAGCTCGGGCTACGGCCAATTCAAGTTGGTTTCGTAGTTCGCGGACATTGCCGGGCCAGGGATAAGCTTGTAAGGTAGTAGCTGCGCTTGGATCTAGCAAGAGGGGTTTTCCTTTTTGGATAGTAAGGGCATAGTAGGTGGCGATGCGAGAAATGTCTTCTTTTCGTTCAAAGAGGAGGGGCACAGGTAATGGGAGTGCATTGAGGCGATAGTAAAGGTCTTGCCGGAATTTTCCTTTTTGGACGAGGTGGACAAGGTCTTGATTGGTGGCTGCAATAAACCGGGCAGGGGTGGTGTAGTTTTTACTACCCCCTACAGGGCGGTATTCATGTTGTTCAAGAAGGCGTAAGAGTTTGGCTTGGTGAATGAGGGGAAATTCTCCGATTTCGTCGAAGAATAAAGTGCCATCTTGAGCTTCTCCGATATATCCTCCTGTACCACCATCCGCTCCAGTGTAGGCTCCTTTGGTGTGGCCGAATAGTTCAGATTCAAATAACTCTACGGGAATGGCGGGGCAGTTGACGGTCACATAAGGTTTTTCTTTTTTTGAACTTTGGTTGTGAAGGGCTCTGGCAACAAGTTCTTTGCCAACTCCACTTTCGCCTGTAATAAGCACAGGTGAGTTTAGGTTGGCGAAAGTCTGAATATCGGCATGAACTTGACGGATGGCAGGGCTTTCGCCAACCATTGAATTTGGTATGACTCCAACTAAATCGTTAAGTGTACTTGGTCCTGCGAGTGAAGAGTCGTTAAGTTGGTGGATGGTTCGAAAGCCAGTTTTTTTAAGAAATTCAATGGCTTGACGGGAAGTTCCATTGAAGCTGGGTGCGAGGTATACAACATCTCCTTCTAGAGGGTGTGGGGGGGTTATGACCATTTCACTTCCCAAAGAAACTTGAAGGATACAAACAGGTGGGGGTACATAGGTTTCTTGATCCACAGCTAAATAGATGCTCATAAGTCTAGCTTTTAAAGTTAATTTATAAACATTGTCTATATACATCGCAGGGTAGAATCTCTCATTTGAGAATTATAAGTGCAATGCTGCAATCTGCCTGCTGATCTGAACTAGATATTCAGCCATGCTTTTGAAGTTATAGCGCACATCAAAATCTTGAATCTTTTCAAACCAGTTGAAGTGGGGCAATTCTTCTGAGATCCATCTGAACTTTTCAGGGGTATAGTTGTAGTAAAGATCATGGATGCGGTAAATCAAGTCTCTGAGTTTATAAAAATCCTTACTCGCTTGCTTCTCAATGGTGGCGCGAGGATTGCGCTCGTAATAGCGATAGAGATAGTCTAGATGGTTTGATGTAAGCTCAAGATAGGTAACAATCAAGTACATATAATGAGGATATTTGTAGCCCGTGCGATTGATGAGCCTTCGTAAAAAGTTAGTATACTTGTTGATCGTCATCTCTAAAGGCCTTATTTGAGCAATAAGTTTTTTATCTTTTGTGTCAAAGACTTCTTGAGTAACATCAGCCATTTGTTTGAGGACAAGAAAGCTTCGTTTTAGAATAGTAGGAAACTCTTCATCCAGTTGCTTGGAGATGGACTTGATCAGAACATGGTTCTTTCCAGTCTCCACAATCTCAAAGCCGATGATGTTGGTAACAAAGCGCTCGATGATGTCAAGTGCCTTCGTGTCTTGAAAGGTGAGTTTAACTTCATCGTATCCAGAAAGATACACAGGTTGCAAGACTCGCCAGACATATTCAATCGTAGGAGAAATAATATCAATCGTGATTTTACGTTCATATACCTCGGCTGTGGAAGTCACTAGGAGTTTATTCTCCACTTCATGGAATTCCAGATAGTCTCCTTTATGCAATCCATGTCGTTGCACCCAAGAACTGGGGATGGCTGACATCAGAGTATGCTGTCCCATTTGGACGAGTTTTCTTCGCATAGCCTAGAATAAGAGCCTTTTACTTATAAACATTTGCAAAAAACTTAAGCTTTTAAGCTAAAAGTTTATATCTTTAAAGAAATCACTACTTACAGGGTTAAAATGACAAAAACACTCTACATTCCAGTGATGGGCGGGCTTTGCTCCGGCAAAAGCTCAGCGGTAAACTACGTCCGAGAGCATTTCCCGAGCAGCACGGCGTTCAATGAATACGCTGGAGAAGTTTTGGCACGTCATGCGTTAGAAAATGGCCTTTCTGGCTCAAAGTCAAATCAAGTGGTGCAAGAAATCGTGCAAGGAACGTATGAACGTTTAGAACAGATCGCGGCAGGATCTTTAGGAGAAACAGTCGTTGAAGAAAGTGGATTGATAGGGGCATTGGCCCATCTAATAACCGATGAAAAGTATGGATTATTTGCTCGCTACTTTCCTTTAATGGAGGGGTTGCTCGCTAGAGTGTCGGCCGTTCCGATCTTTGTGGATGTTCCTCCTCCAGTAGCGTGGGAGCGCAGAAAAGAAAGGTATCTTGCTCAAACAAGGCGTTTGATCGTTCAGGAAGGAGGGGATGAGGAAATAATCATGGAAGCCTTGCGTACAAGGATGCAAGGAGTGTACGAAAACGTGCACGCCCTATTTGAGGCATTTCCATGTAGAAAAATAAGAATTCAAAACATCGCAGATAAAGAGGAATTTTTGCAAGAAGTCGATCAAACGTTCAAGTACTTGCTAGGTGAACAATGATCAAAGCCCTTGCGGTGGATTTTGGGGGAGTTTATTTTAGCTGGAATTGGGAGGAGTATTGGAAAGGTTTAGAGGAAATTACAGGGGTTGATAAAGAATCCTTAAAGCGCCTGCCCTCTAGGATTTGGGAATATCAGGTCAATAAGATTTCAAATAAGGAGTTCTGGGATCACTTTTGCAAGGGAGTAGGAAAACAAATTCCTCATGAAATCCTAAATACCTTTGTGGAAAATCAGTTTAAACCCATTCCTCATGTGATCGAGCACTTAAAGAAGTGCAAGGAAAAGCACCAGCTCGTCTTGTTTGCAAATCAAACAGAAATGCTGGATAGATTGAATGAGAAACATGCTTTCTATGATAATTTTCATCATATCATCAGTTCGTTCAAGGTAGGTGTTCAAAAGCCAGATAAGGCGATGTTTGATCTATTGCTTCAAAGAACTGGGGAAGAAGCGCAGAATATATTATTAATTGATGATACATTAACTAATGTAGAAGCGGCTCGCAACTTAGGCTTTCAAGCCCTCTTGTTTTCAAAAGATACAGATTTAGAAAAAGAGCTAATTCAAAGAGCGGAGCAAACGTGATCAAAGCGGTTATTTTTGATTTCAATGGAGTTATCATAGATACAACCCCCTACATTTGGGAGGCCCGAAATCAGTACTTAAGTAAATATAATATTCATCTATCCATCGAAGAAATAAAACCTTTACTAGGGCATTCGTTGAAAGATCAGTTGGATAAGATAAATAATAAGTACAATCTTAATATCGATTGTGAGGATTTTTCAAAGAGTACAAGGGATGAAGTCGATCACTTACTAGGAAAAAATATGGTGCCCAACAAAGGGGTAAGAGAATTAATTGCAGATTTACAGCAGCATAAAATAAAGACTGGGATCGCTTCATTGTACCCCAAAGAGCTTTTGGTGAAGCGATTAAGAGATCTAGAATTGCTCGAAAAGTTCCCGATAATGACTGCTCTTGAGGATGCAAATGGTCATAAGGATAGTGCAGATATACTGCTAAAGGAGTCGGATAAGTTAGGAGTCTTGCCATCTGAGTGTATTTTTATCGATGATTCAGTGCATGGTATTTTACAAGCAAAGGAATTGGGCATGAAATTTATCGGTAAGGTGACACAGTTTCACAAAGCCGATGATTTCAAAGGAGCTGATCTCGTCGTTCATTCTTTGGAAGAACTAAACGCAGAGAAGATCTTGGAGTTAAGATGAAAATAGCCCTCGTTCAAATGGAAGTCACCCAAGAACAGCCAGAGAAAAACTTACAAAGAATCTTAGACCTATCTAGAAAAGCAAAAGAGCAAGGAGCCAAGATTGTTTTATTTCCAGAGGGGTGTTTAACAGATTATGTAGAAAATATAGATAAATTTGCCGAGCAAGTCCCAGGCGATGTTTCCTGTCAGGCGGTGTGGAAATTAGCTGAAGAGTTAGAGGTGTATATCTCATTTGGTTTAATCGAGGAAGACGGAACCCATCGCTATATCACTCAAGTCTTTTTAGGTCCTAAGGGATTCATCTATAAATACAGGAAGACGTGGTTATATGCTACAACCGATCGCATCAAGTCCATTCGCCGTCATCGAAACGAACCGGATGACTTTGACCCAGGAACGGGGCCTGAAATTTTCGAGATCGAAGGGATCCAGGCTTCCTGCATCATCTGCGCCGATACCATGGCCGGCCGGTGCCTCAAGTTAGTTAAAGAATTAAAGCCTCAACTGGTTTTTTATCCCAACAATCGCGAGTTATGGCAACCACAAGAATATTGGGAAAAAATCGCAAAAGCAATGGAAGCACCTTTGCTCGTTACAAATCGGGTGGGGATCTCATGGGGAGAGCATTGTGTGGGAGGCTCTTGTGTTTATTCAAAAGAGGGAAAGTTACTAGCAACAGCCAATCAAGAAGGAAAAGAAGAAACCTTGATATTCGATCTGGATCAGCTTTCATGTCCATAAAATCCAAATCGTGTTTCGCTGCACATCAC
>JBBSWA010000046.1:0-3291 GCA_038046485.1 Nanobdellota archaeon | reverse complement strand
TGAAGGCATATTCTTTTTTTGCATCTTTCATGATCTCAGGGACTCTGAATTCCAATAATCCTCTTATGGCATCGAATGGGTTCGTACATATATAGGTTCTTTGGGCGTATTTTTTTATCCAACCCGAGCGTAATAATAAGGAAAAGATCTTTTTTTTCATGCTGCTAGAAACAATCCAGTCCAAAGCGGACTGTCTAAAGGTTCCTTGCACCCCATATCTTGAAAACAATAAGGCATATGCTTTTAACCCGTATTGAGGTATTTCAACAGTCATAGTTACCTATTAGGTAACCATATATTTAAAGGTTTCGCTTGGGTACAACAATGGGAGTTGCCATAACAAGCAAGAAAGCTTTATTATTGGGTGGGCTACTTTTCTGTGCAATGCCCAAGAAAATCCTCCTAATCGGTTTCGGTGACACGATTGCCATGATCGTGGACGAAGCGACCAAGTGCATCACTCCAGCCAAGGCAAGTTTTAGGAAAAAGCTGCCTGGAAAGGCGTTATGGATTATCTTTCCAGTTTAATTTTTCTCGAATGTCAGCAATCTGGTCCAAGGTCTTAACAGCAACAAGCATGGAATCCAACCGCTTTTGTCCGTGGTAACGAATGGGTTGACCATTCGCATAACAGATGTACCCGCCCGCTTCTTCAAGGATAGCTTGGGGAGCGCAAACGTCCCAGGTCCCCGCTCGTTGCTCATGATCTGCATACGCGCTCAGGTAATAGTCACCTTGATTTTCAGCGATTTTCATGAGGCGAAGTCCACTCCCACCGCTTAAAATGATTTTTTTAGGTTGAAGCCTTCGGACCTGTTCTAGAACCGTTTTTCTATCAAATCCGTGGTTGCTAATAATCGCGGTCAAGTCACGCTCGAAAGGAAGGACTCGTAACAGAGTTTTTTTCCCATCTTGTTGTTTATAGGCTCCTTCTCCTTGAATGCCAACATAAACCGTCTGCGTCGTGGGTTGGTAAACCACTCCTAAAGTAGGTTCTTCTCTTGTACACATCCCAATATGAATGGCAAATTCTCCATTTTGCCGGATGAATCCCTTGGTGCCATCAATAGGGTCAATATACCAAGTTCGTCCACCAGGTACAGGCTCGGATTCCTCAGACACAATCCCATCTTGAGAGAAGTGTTTTCGAATTCCTTCAAGGATGATTCGGTTGGCAAGCAAGTCTGCTTCCGTAACAGGCGTTCCGTCGCTTTTGCTTTCAGTGTGAATGTTTCTCCCGTAAAGCTGCATAATTGCACTTCCAGCTTCTTGGGCAAGGTCCAAGGCAAGTTCGAGTTCGTTCATGCCCCTTCAGAGGGATACCGTAATGTTTATATATTATTTTTAATTTTTTATTATTAATGAAAGGGTTAAAGGAGTTGGGTTTGACAGGTTATGAGGCTTCGATCTATTCCACCTTGTTAGACTATGGTAAATTAACAGCCAAGGAGCTCTCGGATCGCTCAAACGTGCCTCCTACAGCAGTCTATCCGAATGTGGAAAGCTTGGTGAAAAAGGGTTTAATCCAAAAATTGACAGGGAAAATCGCAACGTTTGAAGCCCTCCCCCCGAAAATAGGTCTGCGCTCCTGGGTGAGAAAGAAAGCAGCTCGGATAATCGAATTAGAAAAAGAACTCATTCCAGTATTGGAACAAAAGACAAATCAGAAAAGGTTTCCAACAGCAAGAGAACCGATTTTCCTCTCTTCCGGCGTACAAGCCTCTCATGAGATCAGCATGGGTTTTATGGATGAGGCAAAGAAATCCTTGTTCGTTGTAGGATGGGCGTTTCGTTCAGATAGGAATATGTACTCATTATTAAAAGGTCTAAAAGCAGCCGTACAAAGAAAAGTGGATGTGCGCCTGATTCTACCGCGAAAGGAAAAGTCATTCGAAAAAGTAAAAAGCATTTGCAAAGAATATGGGATTAAGGCAAAATATTGTCCGTTACAGAACTTCTCGATCGTCATCTGTGATGGAACAGAGTGCAAGATCACATTAAAGGGTGTAGAGCTTCCAGAGCGGGTAAACATGAAGATTCAGGATAATGATTTAGGTAGGGCATTGGAGGAATACTTCCTAGTATTATGGAAAAAGGCTGAACAGATATGAACTAGATAAATAAACGACCGATAGCTTTATGAATGAGTTTTGCTTGAAGGATTCTATGAAAGGTGTGGTGGTTTTGCTGTTGTTGTTGATAATCCCGCTTGCTTTAGCTACACATATTCAAATGCAACCAGCTCCGGGTGCTCCAGGAGCAAAGATCATATTTGTGGATAAGGGTAGAGAGTACATCAAGACTCCTTATGGGCAGTCATTTATTCGTAAAGGGGTAGATAACCGTCAAAGCAGGTATCGTGCTGAAACATATCCCTTAGAAGGACAATTTGGTGTGGTAGAAAAGGCAAGTGATCCCATCTCATTTAAAGCTCCGGAAGGGTATTTTGGGTATGGAATTCCCAAGCCTTCTCCTATAAAAACAGATAACTCAATATTTAGGGATTTCAAGTTAATCTATGGGATAGACACCCAAATCATCAAGCAGTACCGAAGAGGAAGGAATTAAGATGAAGTTTTTAGGAATTCTACTTATGTGTTTATTGTTAATGGGAATGGTTGTTATAGCAGAAGAAGAGCGCTTGCCCAAGCAATTGCAAAAGCAAAACGAGGTCTTGCACCGAAGTAAGACTTTTGGGGGTTTTGGAAGTCAAGTGGTTAAGTCAACAGGGGGTTCTTCTATAAAACGGGTGTGGGATAAAAGAAAAGGAGAAAACAAGGGAGAAACAGAAGTTAAAGAAGTAGGTACAAAGGAAACTCCAAAATATGCTTCGTATGGCATTCAAGCAGGCATCTATAGAGGTTCTCCCTATGCACAAGGAGGTTTTGGAACGGGTACGAAGACTTATGGTTTGTCAAAGCAGAAGATGAAGAGTTTTGTCAAAAAAGAGATAGCGCCTGCACCCGTAGCAAAGGTAGCCGCAGGTTCAATTGTTTCAGAGCCTCCAGCCCCTGAACCCTCAAGTGAGCCTTCTACAGCGTAATGTTTAAAAAGGGTTTTGTCTTTTAAGCATACATTATGAGGTGAATTATGAAAGCGATTATATGGATTTCTTTGATGGTGTTAGGAGCAATCAGTGTCTCGGCAGCTTATGATTTAGCTCAAATGGGGTACTGGATTCCGAGTTATTACAAAACGTATCAAGGACAGGGTACCGAAGCATTGAAAAATGTCGGACAGTATAATACTTATACAAGCAAGGCGGATTTCCGCAAGAGTACATTTAGACCG
>JBBSWA010000045.1:11042-19221 GCA_038046485.1 Nanobdellota archaeon | reverse complement strand
TCTTGAAATAAGCGATGCTTTTCTCGTCTTGTTCTGAAACAATGCAATGTTCAGGTGGGTGGCTGTGAAGGTCAATAATGGTATTAGCATCGCACAGTTCAGACGTAACATGGTAAACCGATTCAGAGTAAACCTTAGGCATTTGAAGGGAGTGAACAACATAATTCAAACCGATTTTTTCTCCTTCCAGACAGGCTTTGAACTCATGGGTTTGCGTCGTAAGGTATAAGCTTCGCAGTTGCTCATACACAGCCATATTAAAGATAATACGCTCTCCATTTTTTAGGTTGATTGTATAATCGCTTTGGACTTCATGCGTAGCCAGCCGTCCTTGCAGGTAAGGAAGCAGTTCAGGAGTAAGGTAAGTAAAGATCAGAACAATCAGTATGATCCCAATAAAAACCAAGAAGGGTTTCTTCCAGGGGTGAGGTTTTTCTTCAGCTTCTTGAAGTGCTTGATGGAGGATTTTGAGGTGAATGAAGTGTTTAGAGTTCATATAAATCCACAAAGTTTGGTAATAGAAGCGCAGTGATCCAGAATGGCTTTAAATAAGTAGTAGATTAAGACCATAATCAGAATACTAGCAAGAAGGATGACGGGGTACATCATATGGGGGGAATCGTTGATGTTCTCGTACATCCAGTCCGAGAAACTATGAAAAAAGGCCTCAAGCTCTTGGAGCATGAAGGATTCAAGAGTAGTGAAGTTTATGTCCTTTTCGATAGGTTTATATAAATCAAAGGTGTTGCTATTTTTATGGAGGGGCAGCATCACGTTCAGGTGAATAAGCGTTCTCGTACAGTTTGGTTTGTTCTAGGAGCCATTGTCATCTTAGCTTTAGTGGGTGGTGGATATTATTGGTTAACAGGCAGTCCAACTCGAACAGCCTTCCTAAATATAGAAGAAGGTAAGGTAGAGGTAAACCAAGGTAGCAGCTGGGTATCCGCTGTGGATAATATGGACCTGAAGCCTTCCGATAAGGTTCGCACCTTAGATGGGAAGGCAACCATTGTGCTCTTTGAAAGTATTCTAGTGAGTCTGGATGAAAATACAGAAGTTTCCATTGATTCCCTAGTAAAAGAAAAGGTTTCGGTTAAGCAAGAGTCAGGGTCGACCTGGAATAAGTTTACGGGTTTAAGTGGCGTTCAAAGTTACGAAGTAACCACCCCGAATACCGTAGCTACAGTTAGAGGAACAGCCTTTGGGGTAGATACAGCTTCTGAAGATAATATCTTAGTAGGAGAAGGAAACGTAGGCGTATCTTCTGATGGGGAAGAAACAAGCGTAGCTGCTTTTGAGAAAGTAGCCAAGAAGAAAGGAGAGAAGTTGAAGAAGGGCGAGTGGTCAAAAGAGGATAAAGTTAAAATGAAAAAGCATGTCCTTCGTCATGTGGAGCGCTTGAAAAAGTTGCGTGCAGCTGAGTTGCAAAAGAAGCAGCTGCTCGTGGATAAGTTGAAGGCCAAGTATCAAGTTACCGATGCAGACATTCAAAAGTTCTTTGAGGATGTGGATGCGGGGAAAAGAGATGATGCCCTTGTGCTCGATAAGGTTCCTATAAAGTCGGAGTCCTTGGTTAAGATCAAGCACTTAGACGATCAAATAAAAAAAGAGCAGCGTCTCTTGGTATCTTTAGGCGATGTCTGAATTCCACTATTCAAAAGATGGGGATCAAATGACCATTATATTTCTGTGGAATTCTGATCCCACAGAAACGATGGTTTCTGGGGGCCAGAAATGCGTAGCATTTCTGTGCCATGATCAAGAACCTCTATTCTTTCTAATTGGAGGTTCTTGACATGCATAAGCACGTCTGGATCTTGGCGTTAGGACTTGGTTTTGTTGTTTCAGTGTTGTTTCTAACTGGTTTGTTTTCCAACATTCAATTGAAGTTGGTGGATAACTTGTATGGAGGTAATAAGCCTCTGGATAGCATCGTGATCATCGCGATTGATGATCCAAGCCTTCAGGAGATCGGAAGGTGGCCTTGGCCACGTTCAGAGTTTGCCCATCTAGTGTATGCATTAAACGAGAGTAAAGTAATTGGAATTGATGTGGCCTTTTTTGAAGCTTCACAAGAAGATGCCGAATTAGCAAAGGCAATAAGAGAAGTAGGGAAGGTGGTTTTGCCTGTAGAATACCCCTCGTTTTCTTCTGAAGAAGGAAGATCAGGAATGGAAGTGGTAGGACAGCATGCCTTATTGCCAGCAGGAGATCTAAAAAAGGCTCCTAAAGAATTAGGTTACATCAACATCGTAACCGATCGGGATGGGATTACGCGAGCATTAAACATAGACGTGAGAGGGGAATATAAGAATTTTGCTCTCGCTTTGTACGAGCTTTTTTGGAAAAAGAAGTTTACAGAAGTTTCACCTCGTTTTCTGGTGAATTTCGTTGGTCCGCCTAAGAGTTTCAAGTATCACTCCTTTGCCGATGTGGTGAAAGGAAGGGTGAAGCCAGAAGTGTTCAAGGACAAGCTGGTGTTGATCGGCTCAACGTCACCAGATATGCACGATGATTATTTTGTTCCAACATCCAATGGGAAGGCCATGCCAGGTGTAGAGATTCATGCAAATACCTTGCAGACCTTGATCACAAATCGTTTCTTAGCGCAGGTTTCAGACCTAGTGGTCATATTGGTTATTTTTGCTTTATGTTTTTTGATGGTTTTTTTAGTGCACAAATGGCATCTTTGGGCTGGACTGATTGGGTTGGTTTTGATGGTTCTCAACGTATTTTTGGCCATCGTACTTTTTGAGAAAGGAGTGATTTGGAATTTGGTTTTCCCTCCCTTATCTATTTTGGGTAGTTTTGTTTCAGGCTTGGGTTATTATTACTTGGTGGAGCGTAAGGAAAAGAAAAAAGTGCTCGGTGCATTTAGTAAATACGTCTCACCGGTCTTGATACATGAGCTTATGAAGCATCCGGAAAAGTTAAAGTTAGGTGGAGAGCGACGGCGCATCACCGTCTTTTTTTCAGACATTCGAGGGTTTACCGATATTTCCGAAAAACTCTCTCCGGAGGGGTTGGTGTTGTTGTTAAACGAGTATCTTTCCGCTATGACCCAAGTCATCCTGCGCAATCGAGGTTTGGTGGATAAGTACATCGGGGATGCGATCATGGCATTTTGGGGGGCACCTTTGGATGAAGAGCAGCACGCAGAGTTGGCTTGCTGGTCGGCGCTCGAAATGCGGGATCGCCTGAAAATCTTGCAGGGAGAATGGATAAAGAAAAATCTTCCTAAGTTCGAAGTAGGTATGGGAATGAATACGGGCGACGCAGTTGTGGGTAATATGGGTTCCTTGGAACGGTTTGATTATACAGCGATGGGTGACACAGTGAACCTCGCAAGCCGTCTAGAGAGTTTGACCAAGCAGTACGGAGTTCCAATCCTGATCAGCCATGCTGTGCAGCAACGCGTTCAGGCAGGTTTTGTAACTCGGGAGCTCGATCTGGTCGCAGTAAAGGGGAAGAAGGAGCCGGTTGCGATATATGAATTGGTCGGGAAGAAGGGTGAGGTTCCAAAGAAAGAGTTGGAATTTATGGATCATTTCGACGATGGCTTGCAGCTCTATAAAAAGAAGAAATGGTCTTCCGCTGTGCAAGAGTTCGAGCGTGCCTTAAAAACCAGGCACGACAAGCCTTCAGAGTTGTTCATCGAGCGTTGTAAATCCTTCCAAAAAACCCCTCCACCTAAGGAATGGGATGGCGTCTGGGTGATGACGACGAAGTAGTTTGAGGGTTAGTGCTCTGTAGTGCTTCTTCTAAGTTGAGATAGTCTTGTCCAATCTTATACAAAGGTCCGTTATCGGTCAAGACGTATACATCTTTCCCAGTGGGGGTTGAGTAGATTCGGATGCCGTCTTTGCTAATTTTTCCTTCCAAGTCTCTTTTGTAGATAAGGTCGTAGCCTGAGTAAACCTTTAGGGTTTTTCCATCTCCAAGAAGGAGAAAAGCCTTGTAATGGCTAGATAGATTGGTACTGACTGGAGAAGTACTATATGGAGACAATCCGGTACGCTTTTCTAATTGACCCGTGGAGGAGAAGACCTTAAGAAAATCGAAAACTCCGTGGTAGCCCACCAGTACTTCAGAGGTTCTTGGGTTTCCATCCGCTTCAGCTACGGCGATCTGATCGTAGTTGTCAAGGCTGAAATTGCCGATATTAGACTCCCACATTTTTTCCCCATTAAGGCCGTTTAAAACAACGATTTTTTTGTTAGACCCATAAACGATTCGAGGTTCTCCTGAAGGGGATAATTTTCGGGTGAGGAGGAGATCTGTGGCGGGTAAATCATCCGAAGCCGTCCATACTGAGGAAGTGTATAATCCTATTTCCGGATCTTTTAGGTAAGCGAAGATTCCGGCGTATGTGCTAAGGATAATATCTAAAGTTCCATTTTCATCCAGGTCAGTTACAGCAAAGTTATGCAGGTCTTGCCTTTCTCGGGTTAGGCGGGTAGTTTCTTTCCCTTTTGAATCGATTTCGATGATGTTCTTTTGTTGGGTTTGAAGAAAATAAGTTACACCATTTGGTGTTGGAATCTGTATAATGGAGTCGAGAGGGTCCTTAGCATCGTAGATTCTTTCAGTCGTTTGGATGGAAGGGCATAAGAAATTAGTTGGGTCTGGGTTTTCTCGGGAAAGGGTAATTCGATAGACAAGGCCGTCTTGCCCGGCTACCACGATTTTTTTGCTGCGATGAGTGGGGTCTTCTTCCAAGAATATTTTTTGGATGGGGGGGCTAATGCCTGTGCGGTCTTGGAGGATTCCTTTCTCATCTAAGATCTGAATCTGGCCCTTTTGAGTTCCGAGAATGAGATAAGGTGTTCCGTCATACAACAGGTCAGTGACTTCAAACATCCCCGTTCCATTATTTGTGATGGTTTTAAAGTCTAGGTGCTGGAGGGTTGGGTTTGTGCGGCGGGCATAGTCTTTTATTTTAAGAGAAGGTTGGTTTCTTATGCGATCTTCTAAATAAGCAGGCAGGCCTCCAGGGGTTTGGTTTATCCACTCGTCTGCTTGAGGATAGTTGTCTTGTTCAACTTGGCGATCCGCTTGTTCGTAACAGAAGCGATTATAGGCTTTGTGTTTGAAGTATTCAATAATGCTCTTTCCAGGAAAATGAAAGAGTGCTACAGTTAGACCAATGGTTGCTAGATAGGCTTGGATTCGTCGGTTCCTTTTCCTTTGCATTCTATATTGTTCTGTGATTCCTTCGACAATCATGGTTTCGCCTCTTTCAATGGGAGAGTATTTTCATGGCTGAGTTGTTTATAGTATTGATCGTTTCGGTGGATGGAGTAACAAACAATGCCTGCAGCAAAGACGGTGGCAGCAGCTAGGCTGATCAAGAGCGTGCGGATCCCTTCTTTGATCCTTTTTTTTCTATAACTTGGGGATTTGAAAGCTTCGCTTAAAGGGTAGTGGTCAGAAGGGTCCAGGTCTGGGTTGTACAATTGATGAGTCTCATCTCTGAGTTGCTGGAGTCGTTTTTCCAGGTCCGGAGCCTCTGTTGCAGTAATGCTCTGGGGGGGAACGGGGTAGAGAAGGATTCTTCCAAATTGTTGACCTTTAGGGGTTACCGTGATTTCTCCCTTGTTTTCTTTTACCAGTCTATGTTTTTTAAGCTCAGGTATCATAAAATTTGTTGACTCGACTTGGTTCCCAAGGGTTCCTTCAGAAAGGGCTTTGGCTAGAACTTCTCGGTTGCCGTATCTAAGAAGCGTAGAGAGTTCCAAATAGTCTTGAGCAAAGGTGGGGTATCGCTTAGATTGGAGAGTGCGTCCGAATAGGATAATATCTTCAATGCCTTCAAGTTTCGTGTCATTTCCATTTTTGTCTCTTATCTCGGCTTGATCCCATTCTAAAGAAATGATTTCGACAGGGCGGGAATGCTCAATGTGTTGGGTGGCATAAACCCCGTAGCAAGCAGCACTTTCGGAATGCAAGGGGCGATCTTCTTGAAAGGCATTGCGGGAAAGGGCGAGTCGCTGATCAAAAGATAGATGGCCATCATCTTTAAAGAACGAGACGTACGCGTATTTTCGAAATTGATCAATTTCAAGCGCTTTTTTCCCCGAGACAAAGTCTTCCAGGTTTTTGATTTCTTCGCGTGTGGAGCATGCTTGCAAGGCCGGGCCAAGGAGTTCGTAGTAAATTTCAAGGTAGTCTTGGGCATAGACCTGTCTGGGGGTGTTATCTTGAAAGATTACAGGGATAAGAGAGTGCCGGCCGTCCGGAGTGGGGTTTGGGCACATACCATTTGCAGCTTGTCTGTGTAAAAAAGGAGCGTATTGTCGTGCATATTCATAACCCACGCGGGCGGCCATGAGGAGACTGAGCATGGCTTGGTTTTGATCTTCGCCCGGGATGAAGTCGGTTAAAAGCTCCCAGCGAGGTTCTTTATTTCTTAGGTTTATGCCTATGGAAAGGGGGGTGAGGCCGAACAGTGCAAAGAGGACGTCAAAGTGTTGCATAAAGCTGGAACGTTCCAAATGTGGGTGGCCGCCTATATTCCAGTGGGTGCTATATCCAATGAGGCTAAGCTCAGGAAAAGGTTTGAGGAATTCGAATAATTCTCTTCTAGCTAAGTATTGGAGGGCTGCAGTTTCAGTGGCCGCCCCTGGGCGGACAAGAACAGGGGGGGTGCATACTTCAGGCTCATGCCCATCTGCATAGATGGCACTACCGATTCGGGTTCGGATAGCAGCTGGGCCTTTTTCATAATAAGGATGGGGGTATTCGGATAGGCATTGACGGAAATAACCACCGAATGCTTCATAGCTCAGCCCTTTCATGAGTTGGAACTCATTTTCAATGCCGACGTAAAGAGGGTTAGTCATCGTGTTCCTTCATAGTAAATATCATAGACTGCTTTGGAAATCTTGCCAATGAACATAGCCGGGCCATAATCGGGAAAGGCAAGACGGGGGGTAATCTGGATTCGAAATTCGAAAGGAGAATTGCCTTGTCGGTGGTGTCTTGAAAAAAGGTGGTGTAATTGTTGCAGTTCTTGGTAGAGTTGGAATCGAAGATGGGGATTTGCCAAAGCTCGTGCGCATTGTTGGGGGTGCGCAAGAGGTTGTTGGGTAATTCGGTTGATCATAATGCTTAAGGCATAGTCTCGGTTGATGACACCGACATCATGTAAGTCATCTCCATTTATAAGATCATGGATACTGCCAATTTTATTTCCTACGCGGGTTCCATAGGGTAAGAAAAGACCAAGGCAGTTTGTAGAAGGAGTTTCGAGTAGGTGCATCATATCTTTACAGGCTTTGGGGTGGACGATGCGTTGCGTGTAGATAAGGTGTAATAAATGGGCCATATCTTGGGCTGTGGTGACATTGCTTCCATCAGGATTGAAAGGAGAGTGGTTACGGGGAACGTAATAAGTTAATAAATGACCAAGCATGGTGCGTGTGGCCCCGAGTTCTTGAAGGGTTTGGTTGATGGAGTCGAGGCCGACTCGTTCGATGAGCATATTCGTGGCTTCATTGTCCGAGTCCACAATCATGTATTGAAGGAGTTTTTGGATAGGGACTTGGGTGCCGGGGTTCATAAGAGTAACAGCATCAAAAGGTTCCAGCGGGTGGCGATGAGTAACTTCAAGTTTGTCTTCAAGGCGTAGAGCTCCTTGCTGGGCTTTCTTGTAGACTTCGATCATGACGGGTATTTTGATGATGCTTGCCGCCCAGCCTATATGGTCTGTGTTGATACTGAATGAAAAATGGGGGTCATGAAGGTCTCTGAATCCGATGGAGACAACAGTGTCTTTTCCAAGTTCAGTTTGATAGTCCTGTGCTTTTTGGCGTAGAGCCTGTTCTAAGTTTTTCCGGGTGGTACCTTGGAATTCTTGTCGGATGCCTGATTCGATACGTCTTTCGAGGTCTCTACCGGATGGTTCGTATTCAAGGAGGGAAAGGATGTGGTCAGGAGTAATGTCTTCTGGAAAGGGCCCTCTGAGTATATGGTAGAGGCTCTTCGCTTGTGCCAGGGTTTGATGGAAGAGGTTTTTAATTCTAGCTAAGTGGGGTGGTTTCAACATGGTGTTTGAGTGCATGATAAGCTGGGCCCGGACATACTTTCAGGGCGTTGGTAAGTGTTTTAAGTTTTCTAAGTAGTGATCTCTTTCTAGGAGTCGCGAGCCACCGAGAACCTTCAGTCATCAATCGCGTTT
>JBBSWA010000045.1:0-11032 GCA_038046485.1 Nanobdellota archaeon | reverse complement strand
GCGTTTGGAATTCATCTTGAAGTGATGTTAAAATTGCAGGAGTTAAGTAATTGGGGGGGATGGAGATTGAGTCGAGTGCAGTGTGAGGGAAGGCTTGGTTATAGGCTTGTAAGGTTTGGTTTAAGTATTCGATTTGGCCTTGAGTATGGGATTTAATAGGTAGCTCTTCACCAGTTATTTCTTTGAGTCGCTGGGTGAGGGATAAGAACGCGTCCATGGCTTTTTTTTCACGAACGCAGGTAGAAAGATCGAAGAAGGCGATTCCAATGGATTGCCGGTTTCTTCCGTATACGTGGGCGCCCATGTATTGTAAGGGACGGGTTGCGAAAATACTGCCGTCTGCATCAATGCAGAAGTGGTATCCAATGGCAGCCCATCCTCGTTGAAAGTGGAATTCGGCCAGGCAGTCAAGGTCACGGTATTTAGGAGCAGCATTGTGGATGTAGATTTCTTTAGTTCCTTGCGATGCTTCAAGCTCTTTATCCTTCATAGGGTAATTGCAGGTATAGGTGGGGAGTCCGTTTAAGGAGGTTGGCTCAATTATCATAAGAAACGGACGAGTAAGCTATTTAAAAACATTATACTTTTAGTACTATATAATAGTATTAAATTGGTAAAATCAGGGTGGAGAGCAACTCGTTCGATCAACGTCGCAATTGCCGTATGCTTCGTTCCAGGTTTTCCCTTGCTTTTCCTTCATATTTTGCGCGGTAGAATTCAGTAGTGTAAATGGTGGGGTGTCTAAGAAACTGTTCCAGGATTTCAGCTCTTCTTGTTTTAAAAAATGTTTCAGGCACTCCATCGTTTTGCACGTACTCAGTCCAGATGCTGTGTTCGTACCGATCAAAGACTTCATCAGGTTTGCCAAGAATAGATAGATCTGTATCCACAAGCAATTGAGCATCGATGTCTTTGGGAGGTTCTAGGTGCTGCGTTGCTAGAACAAGTTCTCCAGTTCTCTGTGCGAAAGCATTAGGAAGTCCTAGTTTAAGGCATTGAATGGCTGCAAGCAGCGCACTGTTTTCTTCGTTGTCTTTTTTGCCTATTTGATAAACAGCGTCGTGGTGCCACCAGGCCATCTCAACAGCAGTGGGGTGTTCTGCGTAATGGATCGCATCTTTCAGGTCTTGCAATCCTTCTGCAATGTGTTCAAGGGTGTGGTAAGCACGATGAGGTTCTGTGTAGTAGAGGTGCAAGCGCCAATAAGCTAATTCAACATCGCCCGTTGTTTGCATTTTTTGGCAGAGCGTTTTCCATTGAGTTTGTAGGTTCATGGTTTCACGTGGAGAGTTTCCACAATGGAGTCGAGGAGCGGTTCTAGGGCAGGGGTGCCATTGTTGTCCAGCTTCCATAGCCTACCATTACGATCTTTTCGGATCTGTTCCAGGAGGTGTTGTTCTTTTTGAGAAGAGCGATATTGGCTCTGAAGGCGTTTTTGAATTTGTTCAGGGGTGAGGCCTCGTGCTTTCAGGCGCTGTTCTTGGAGGGGGGCATTTGCTTCCACAAGCAGCACGTTGTGGTTGCAGAGGTAGGTGGTGTTGGTTTCAGCGAGCAGGGCGGCATTGAGGAGGATGAGTCCTTGTTTTCCGTAGAGTTCTTTTCGTAAGTGGGTAAGGATCGGGTGAAGCAGTAGTTGGTTGAATGCTTCTAATTCTTCAGGGTTTCCGAAGACGATTTCGCCGAGTTCCTTTCGACGGATGCTTCCATCTGGTTTTTGAAGGTGTTTTCCGAATCGTTCGGCGATTTGGTCTCGTGTAGCTTGATAAGCCGGTTCTTTTAGGGCGCGGAGAATGCAGTGTCCAATGTGGTCCAGTTCGATGGGGTGAACGGTTATGTCTTTTTGCTGTCCAATTTCAGCAAACTTTTGGCTGACGTAGCTTTTGCCGCAGCCCATGTCTCCAATTACGCCGAGGATATACTGTCCAGATATTCTAGCTTCCAATTTCTGTTTGACATAGAGCGGTACGTATTCATGGATGTCGCCTTGATTGCGTTGGATTTCCTTGACGGCCGTAGAACTAATGTGAGCTTTGTCGCGATGAGCAGGGAGAAGGAAGGTTTCAATGCCTGTTTGCTGTGTTTCTCCAACCTCATACAATAGTTTTTCATAGGTGTAGTCAGCCGAGTCGCGTACTCCTTTGATAATGACTGGAATGCCTTGTTGGTAAGCATAGTCGACAAGAAGTCTAGGAAAGGAAGTGACCGTTACATTGGATAGGTGTTCAAGGCTGTGTCGGGCCATGTCAAGGCGCTCTTCAAGGGAGAAGGTGTAGCTTTTGCCGCCGTTTACAGCAATAACAGCTGTGAGGTGTTCGAAATGCCCGGCAGCGCGCGCGATCAGGTCAATGTGTCCATTATGGATTGGATCGGCACTGAAGGCGTACAAAGCTTGGGTCATATTTTCACCATCTTGGTCTAGGAGGTTCAGGCACTTCGTACCTTGTTTGATACAGTTCGTTTATTTTTTGGATTAGGTCTCGGCAGAGCTCAACTCGGCCGAGATGAGTAAAAGCATTGAACATTCCGCTACTGTAATATCCACCTAGGGCATCATCGTGCACGGTGTAGATGTTACTTACCAGTTGATCCAGGCGTGGATCTTTACTAATTATATGCTCCAAGCGTTGATCTCTTCTGTTCATAAAGCCTGTAAAGCAAGGAAAGAATATAAAAAGAGTGATAAAAAATTAAGTAAAATGGGTAAAATATATAAATAAATTGCTCTTTTTAGCGATTATGGATCGAATAGCTAAGAAAATACTGTGTGCCTTGGATGTGAATTGCCGCGTGCCTCTTTCTAGGTTAGCAAAGGACCTGCGCCTGAGTCGCAACGTGGTGGCGTATCGGATTCAAAAGCTAGAAAAAGAGGGGGTTATTACAAAATACATCTGCTCAGTAAACCTGGGGCTTTTAGGGTATAAGACCTACAAGGTGTATTTCAAGATTCTCAATGCAAGATCAGGCTTGGAAGGGGATTTTGTCGAGTTCTTGCTAAAGGATAAGCAAGTCATCCATGCCTTAAAAACAGAAGGGGCCTTTGATTACTCCGCGACCTTGGCCGTGCAATCCATTCGGGAATTGGATGATTTCTTGATTCGGTTGAAGTCACAGTTTAAGGAGTTGGTCGTGGATTATTGGGTGAGTATTCTTGTATATTCGAAGGTGTTTAAGTTAAACAAGTGGTTGCTCGGGGAGAAAAAAGAGTGGCCCAAGATGGAAAGGTATTCAGGAGAGGGTAAAACAGAAGCGATCGATGAAGAGGATAAGAAAATCTTAAGAGAGCTTTCCCAAGGAGCAAATACTCCGATGGTGGAATTAGCAAGGAAAACCAAGCTTTCCTTGGATGTGGTAAAATACCGCTTGAAAAAGTTGAGTAAAAGCATGGTGAATGCCTATCGGGTGATGTTGAATCTGAATAAGTTGGGGGTGTATCATTACGTGGTGATGTTGCGCGTGAGGCAAGCCTCGCATCAAGATGAGGAGCGCCTAGTGTCCTGGTGTGCCTTAAAAAGCAATGTGATGTATTGTTCGAAGCGCATTGGGTATTTTGATTTCGAGATCAATGCTGCCATTACAGACATCAATGATCTGAATGAGTTCATGACGGAGTTAAAGCAAGAATTCAGCACGATTATTGGTTCTTATGAGACCATGATCAACAGTAAGTTGTTGAAGTTAAATTACGTGCCGTTCTAGATGTGATCGCCTCTTTTTTCCGAGGCGCTCGTCAGTATTCCATTATTTCCATTTTTTATCCATGTTCTCCGTTTTTCTTCCGTATTTCCCAAGATCGTCTTTTTTAAGAAGATAGATTCGCTAAGATCATGTTCCTTGAACTCATCCTAGCGTTGTTCTTAGGCATAACCACAGGCATCCTTACCGGCCTCACCCCAGGTGTTCACATCAACTTAGTCTCACTACTCATCTTGCAATTTACTCCCTTTCTTCTCCCATACTTCTCTTTACTTGCATTAGCTACCTTCATCATGTCGATGAGCATCACGCATACCTTCTTAGACACCATTCCTTCGATTTTCCTAGGAGCGCCGGATTCCAGCACAGCCTTAGGTGTTCTACCCGGGCATCGATACTTGTTGCGGGGAAATGGCTTGATGGCGGTTAAGTTAACCATCTTAGGCAGTTTTGGAGCTTTGCTCATTGGCATCGCTTTCTTTCCCTTGTTTGTTTACCTGACAAGATTCTATGAAGGGGTGGCTCCGTATACAAAATGGGTCTTACTCATCGTAGTTTTATTCATGTTGCTTCGGGAGAAGGAAAAAACCTGGGCCTTCGTTGTTTTTCTATTGTCAGGTATGCTCGGGTGTTTAGTGTTTAGTTTGCCCTTGCAAGATCCTCTCTTTCCTCTCTTATCCGGTCTCTTCGGCATCGCAACGCTACTCATCAGTCTAAAAGACAAAAATCCAATCCCCGAGCAACACATTTTAGATACCACCGAACTAGATGAAAACAAAACCTTCAAAGCCTTAGCAGCAGGAGTCTCTTCAGGGTTTATCACAGCCGTCTTGCCAGGAGTAAGTGGTGCGATTGCAGCGGTCATCTCCTTACAGGTCTTCAAAGACTTAGGAGATCACGGCTTTATGATCTTGCAAGGCGCCATCAACACCGTCGGAATGGTCCTCTCCATAGCTGCCTTACTCGTTTTAGATAAGGCAAGAAACGGCTCGATCATTGTCTTAAGAGAATTAACAGGGCAATTAGGTCTTTCGCTATCCATATGGTTTCTAGTGGTTTCGCTCGTGGCTGGAGGTTTTTCAGTCTGGTTGACCTTAACCATTGGTAAGGTTTTTTCCAAGTGGATGTCTAGAATCAATTATGCTTTGCTCTGCTGGCTCATCATCACATTTGTCACCATCTTAGCCTATTGGCTTTCCGGTTGGCTAGGTCTTTTAGTCTTGTTCATCTCATCCATGGTGGGGCTCATTCCGGCCTTAAAGAAAGTGGCCAGAACACAGACCATGGGCTGCCTGCTCCTGCCGGTGTTGTTGTTCTTTTTTGGGATTAGGTGAAAAATGTTAAAAGTGATCGGTACAGACAGCTATCTACTTGAGATAGATAAATGGCCAAAAGCAGATAGGCTAGCAGCTGATAAAATCCCTAAACAGCTTGCAATGAATCCTTTTGCAGGGGATCCATTAGGCTATCGTTTCCTGCGTGAAAAGAGGGTGGGTGGGAAGAGGGTTTATTACTTAGTATATGAAGATCTGAAATTGGTTTTACTGGTAGCAGCAAGCGCTAAAAAGGATCAGCAAGTTACAATCAATCATGTCAAATCTCAGCTAGATGAATACAGACAAGTCGCTGAAGAAGTAATTAAGCAAGGCGTTTAAATTGGCCTTTCTTTAAATCATCAAGGCTGTTCGCGAATTGACGAATGAGGGCAAAATCAAGCTGCTCTAATTTTTTTAATCGGTCGTACTCCATTTTCGAAATAGTAATGGTTTCCATTTTTCTATGTAACCTAAATAAGTATATAAATATAGTGGTAAAGTAATCTATTTATCTCGTCGCTAAGACACTGTACACATCAAACACAGAGTTGTACAATTTCTGCTTCAATCCTTCATCGGCTAGAGAATTGTAGTAGCTAACGATGTCTTTGTAGAGGATCTTGGCTTCTTCGAGTTTGTTTTCTTGGATAAGCTGGTGAATGGTTTGCAGTGCTTCATGGATGCGCACTTCAGCGCTCTTTTCACTGCCTTGTTCTTTTCGTTTAAAGGTGGCCTTCAAGAAGGCGCTAACTTTGGTGGTGTACTTGGCTAGAATGGATTCTTGCTCGGTTCGCTCGAACAGTGCTTCTTGTACGGTCATGGTTTCCATAATCTCCCCCCTCTTACTACAAATAATAACTGTATGATCTAGTATGATACTTTTCTTTTTAAATGTATCGTTTAGTTGCACAAAAGGTTTATATAATCAAGGAAGAACAAATCACCCATGGATATTCAATCTCGTCTAGATCTCGTCAAGCAAACAGGGGAAGAGATTGTAACAGAAGAAGAGCTTAAAACCCTCTTGGAAACCAAGAAAAACCCGATTGCATACGATGGCTTTGAGCCTTCAGGTCAGATGCACATCGCTCAAGGAGTCATGAGGGCCATTGACACCAACAAGCTCACGCAAGCCGGAGTTCAATTCAAGTTCTGGGTAGCAGATTGGTTTGGTTGGATGAACAACAAGATGGGTGGTGACTTAGATAAAATCCAAACAGTGGGTAAGTACCAAATTGAAGTTTGGAAAGCCTGTGGTATGGATATGGATAAAGTTGAGTTTTTATGGGCAAGCGATGCCATGGCCGATAAAGAATATTGGAAGCGTACAGTAAGCATTGCAAGGAATAGCACGGTGCAGCGCATCATCCGTTGCAGTCAAATCATGGGGCGTTCAGAGTCTGAAAACTTAAGTGCAGCCCAGATCTTTTATCCGTGCATGCAAGCCTCGGACATTTTCCATTTAAAAGCAGACATCACCAACTTAGGAATGGACCAGCGTAAAGTCAATATCTTA
This sequence comes from Nanobdellota archaeon, assembly GCA_038046485.1. Taxonomy (GTDB): domain Archaea; phylum Nanobdellota; class Nanobdellia; order Woesearchaeales; family SM23-78; genus JBBSWA01. The sequence goes on along the minus strand of JBBSWA010000045.1, from coordinate 4,507 downwards.
GCAAGAGAAATTGCTCCTCAGCTCGGCCTACCCAAGCCCGTTGTAATCAGCCGTCACATGCTGCAGGGTTTGCTCAAACCTCCTACAAACGTAACCGATCCCGTCGAACGAGCAACTGCCATGAAGATGAGTAAGAGCAATCCAGATTCAGCGATTTTCATGACAGACAGTACAGAGGACATCAAGCGAAAGATAGCCAAGGCATACTGCCCGGAAAAAGAAGAAAAAGAGAATCCGCTGATGGAATACAGCAAGTACATCATATTTGAAAAAGTAAAAGAAGTACAAATCGAGCGCAAATTTGGAGGGCCTTTGTCCTTCAGTTCCTACAGTGAACTCGCAAAAGCTTACACAGCAGGAGACATCCATCCCATGGACTTAAAATCTGCCATGGCAGCTTACATCGATCAATTGATCAAGCCCGTGCGAGATCATTTTGAAAAGAATAAAAAAGCAAAAGAACTCGCCGAGCAAGTAAAGTCATTCACAGTGACGCGCTGAACTTCTTCTTCACTTCTTCCAGTCCAAGCACTTCTTCACTGCCTTCTTTCATGTTCTTGAGCTTGAACTTGCCAGCTTTCAGTTCATTCTCGCCAACAAACAACACTTGAGGAATTCCAAGCGAGTTGGCATAGTCCAAGTTCTTGCTAATGCCTTTGCCGTTCAGGTCAATATCACATCGGATGCCTTCACTGCGTAGTTCTTGACAGATCTTCATGCTTTCAAGAGGTGTTCCAATGGGAATCACATACAGTTGCACAACCGTTTTCTGTTCAGCTTTTTGTTCAAGTTTCATGGCTTCTGTAATCACATCCAATCCAAAACTGATGCCTGTTGCAGGATATTCTTTTTTCCCACCTAAGAATTGGCCGATCATGTTGTCGTATCGTCCGCCGCCGGCAATACTGCTCGTAATCTTGCTGTTCTCCAAAAAGGCTTCAAACACAGGTCCGGTATAATAGGCAAGTCCTCGAGCTAAGCTAGGAGTAAAGCGCACATTCGTAACACACATCGCTTCTAAGTATCGGAGCATTTCTTGGATTTCCAAAAGACCCTTTTTTCCTTTTTCGCTGGTGAGTATCTTTTTGAGTTTGTCCAGGATTTCCAGGTTTTTGCCTATAAGATTTGCAGCGTTCATCAATTTTTCAATGGCTTCTTCAGCAACATCTTTAGCACGCATCTCTTTGCGAACTTCCTCTTCGCCGACCTTCTTGATTTTGTCTAGAGAGATGATGGCTTCTGTGCGTTTTTCTTCTTCAATGCCGGCATAGTCCATGATGCCTTCAAAGACATTGCGGCTGTTAAATTCAAGATAGGCATTCAAACCAATCTTTTGGAAGGCCCGACTTGCCAACAACAGCAATTCAGCATCAGCCATTCCTGCAATGCTTCCAACAATATCCACGTCACACTGCCAGAATTCTCGGTACCGTCCTAACTTTAAAGGACCGTCTCGGAACACGCGGCCAATCTCATATCGCTTAAATGGCATCTTGAGTTGGGGGTTCATCCCAACAAATTTAGAAAAAGGTACAGTCAGGTCATACCGTAAGGCCAACTCGCGCTCGCCCTGATCTTTGAGTTGAAAGGTTTCTTTCAATATCTCCGAGCCGCCAGCATATTTAGCTGATAAAACATCATACCGGCACAGAATCGGAGTCTCTAGAGGAGAATAGCCATATTCTTCAAAGGTCTCTCGCAGGAGCTGTACAACGCGCTCGCGCACAATCTTCTCTTCCGGTGGAAAATCTCGGGTTCCTTTCGCATTTTGTAGTTCTTCCATGTTCATCACCTAGTTTGGGTTAGTTTATATGTATTTTCCTTGGTTAATCGTCGGATCATGTCTAAATAGATCTTCTGTCCTTTGAGGATGTCTTTTTTTCGGATCTTTTCTTGGTCTCCGTGGGCATAGGCATAGTCGCCAGGTCCAAACACAATGGCTTTGGATTTTTGGGACCAAAAATAGAGTTCATTGAATCCTTTGGAAATGGTAGGATTCAAATTGAAGGCTTCAGTCCACTTTAAGTCTTGGAGGAGTACAGAGTCGAAGTTGCAGGTGATCTCAATATCTGCAAAACGCAATTCGTTGCGTATCTTTTTTAGGAAAGTTTTATTGGATTCAGTAGTTCTCACTTCCACAGTTGCCTCAGCATAGTCTGGAACCACATTGACAGCAGAGCCTCCTTGAATCATTCCAATATTGAGTTTACTCTCTCCAAGTTTTTCATCGTTCGGAAGAGGAATCTTCCGGATGCGTTCAAGGTTGTCGATGAGACGTTCAATGGCAGAGATTCCTTTTTCAGGGGTTGCACCTGGAGCGGAAACTCCTTTACAGCTAAGCTTGAAGCCAAGTAAGCCTTTTTGTCCAATGCGCATAGTAAATGCAGTTGGCTCTCCAACGATAACATAGTTTGGATTCACAAGAGTAGTGGCTTTTTTAACTCCAGCAAAGTCCGTTTCTTCGCCGACATCAAACAGCAAGCCAAAGTTAGTAATTCCTTCTTGGACGGCTTGCTCAGCAGCACAGATCATGGCAGCCATGAGGCCTTTGGTGTCACAGGCGCCTCGTCCGTAGAGCCATTCTTTGTCTTCTTTGATTTCTAGTTGTTTGGGCACGGTGTCAATATGGGTGGTTAAGATCAATTGAGGTTTACCTTTAGTAGCAAGAACATTGAAACGGTCACCTACTGGTTGGGTACGTACGTCAAAGTTTTTCTTAAGACGTTCCACTAAAATCCTTCCAATCTTTTGTTCTTGTCCGGATTCAGAGGGGATCTGAATCAGTGTTTTGGCGAGTTCTATAGTATTCATTTTTTCATCTCCGAGCTTGTTGCTCATTGCGTATAAGATACCAGACACGTTTAGGGTCATCTGGGTCGTTGCATAATTCTTCTATATTTGCTGAGCCCGCCACTCTAGAGTATACTTTTACCATGAAAGGATTTTTAGTACGGAATACAACATAAGGTTGGGGGGTCCGCTTCATTCGATAAGTTAAGAGTTGTGGGCCGATCCCTTGTCTTTGCTTTTCAGGTAAAACTCCAGTTTCTGTGCCATAAAGGATGCAGTCAGGTTTTATTGCTTTTTTTTCTAATAGTCTACGAATATAAGTAAACTGTTTACCTAGTTGATCAATGCTTGGCAAGGAGAATCCCCAGCTGAAGCCGACAACTTCAGTGTCTCTTCGTGCTTGTACACCTATAAATCCAGGGGTTAAAAAGTCCCTCTGAATTTCTTCACTTGCAGCTTCCAAAGTCCAGCTTTCGTTCCAGGGGGGGCCTGCAAAGACCTTAGCATAAGCTGGAGCTAATTCAGGCAGTAATCGATCCAGTGCATCGGGTCCAACATATTCATAAGTGAAGACAACCAGCCGTTTCTACAGCTTGTTCCTCACTTCGCATTCCTACATCTACTGGGTTTGTTTTCATAGTTTCACCTGTTCGTTTTTTAAGAAGATATAAATGGGGCGGCGACCGGGATTTGAACCCGGACTAGAAGATCCACAGTCTTCAGTGCTAACCAGGTTACACCATCGCCACCATAGGAATGAAATGCATAAAATAGAAATATTCTGGCAGAAAATGAAGATAATCAACTTGTGTTTTATTCATGATGCCAGAATAATTTTGTGAACGAGTTTTTTGTCTCTTTAGAATAAATAGTTTACTTTCAATGAAGACAATCAACTCGATTCATACCTTTAGATAGTACTTACTACTATATAAAGGTTTCGTTTTAATGTAAAAAATAAGTAACTTTATAGTGGTAAAAATAGATAAGTTTTTTAAGAAGGGTGTTTTCAGGAAGAGAATGAAGCTCGAGCTGGAGCGGTTGTTGGAAGAAGGCTTTACTCAGTTAGGAGTCTCTTTTTCTCCGCGTGTATCAGGCAGAGAAATGTGGGAAAAAGTAGCAGCAGATCCTGTCAGTCGTGCTAAACTCGCTAAGCTACGTATGCCTGAAATGCCTGAATCCATTTTAGAGTCGCCTGAAGAATTTGCAAGAGCTATGCTTGCAAATGCTGCACAGCGAGCAAGTAGATTTTTTTATAACCGTGAAGAGTGGTATGTGGCTGAAGGGTTACCCTTATTTGTTCGAGAATCTGAACTGCACAAAGGTTTGAAGTTAACTTATGAAGTAGAACCTTTAGATGATCAAGATATAGGGTGCACTGCTGAAGAAGAGATAACAGACAGGGTTCAGAGTCAAGAGATAACCATTTCAGATGAAAAAGGTTATCCGCAAGTCCTTGTGGGTGCAGAAAGAGCATCCTCTCTTTTGCCTTACGTAGTGGGGGTTAAGATAGTTCCTAAAATACCGTCTAATCTTGCAATTCCCCCGGAAAGAGATCTAACCTTGGCCATTGAAAAAGTAAACGCATTAGACAATACAGAATTCAATCCAGCTGAGGTCTATCACGCGGTAATGGCTTTCTGGAAATGAATGCCTTTCTACACGGCTCTGTAGAAAGTCGTCCTTAAAATTAGTCTCAAATTGTAGGCGATGAATC
>JBBSWA010000044.1:31514-41955 GCA_038046485.1 Nanobdellota archaeon | reverse complement strand
AAACACTTGGCCGCAACGTATTCAATCAACAGGATTGGAAGAGGCACTTGTCGCTTTTCATCAGGAGTTTCCAAGCAGGCTTAGCGTTGCAGATCGGGCATTAGCAGAAGTAGATCCCTCCCTGCTTGAAAGATTCTACATTGGAAGTGGAGCGGAGAGATGGGAAGGAAGAGAGGATTCAAAATGAAACCAAAAATGTTAAGGAACATAGCTCTGGCCTGTTTGGTAGTTGGTGGAGCCACCGTTGTAAGAAACTTTTTTCAGAACAGAGAGTTGAAAACGGCAGTCTCTGAGATTGTAGAAGACGTTGAACGAAAGCAAATGTCTTGGAACGTGAATGCTAACCGTCTTGAGAGGCAAAAAGGAGACTATTATCTAGAAACAGATTTCACCCTGGGAACTCATCCAGAGTATGACATAGGGAATAATCCTGAGCATTATATTCTGGGAATGAAAGATGTATACGTCCACTTCTGGGTTCATGAAAAAGACGGAAATCCAATCACGTTAACCGGCGCAATTTTAGATGTGGACGAACCCATTGTCAGGGAGGCTTCTCCTCAAGCAACCTGGGAGAGGTATTCTTTCAATGGCTTTGATTTCTTAAAAGCTGGCCTAGAAGCCTTAATGGGAAAAAAAGCTCCTGTCCGGCCAAAAGTGATCAGTCAGCTCACATTTGAATATGATTTAGCATCGAATAAGTTCGTGCAAGGGGGATGCGCTTACGACGCAACGCACGCTATGCCTGGAAGCGCCAGCTTTTGTTTGGGAAGTGTGAACGCAGAAAACATGCCCCTCTTGCATTCTAGAGAAGAGAGTCGTTTCTTTCTTGTTGGGGGAAACGACTATGTTGCTGCCGAAACGCTTAGCAACCTTCCAGAACTGACAGTATACTTGACAGGCATAGCGGAATTCATTAAGGAAGACCACGTTAAAAGAAAGGAACGCCTTGAAAGGGAATGAGCCTTATTGGAAAACAAATTTTAAATGTTTTTCCTTCTAATCCTATTTTTTTAACTTCATAATTTTTTGTCTTCCACCTATAATTATTTTCATGAGCTCATTTCAACAAGTTCTTGGAGGTCTCCTTTTATTAAGTATCCATTGATCACATTTTTTATAAGGCCTGTTTTGACTTCTTGAATCTCTTTTTTATCGCGGAAGACATGAAGTTCAATGTTCCTCTTTAGCTTGGATTCATAAAGGTTCTTGTCAAAATCCGTAAGATTTCCGAAGATGAAAAGGTCGATGTCTGAGTCTTTATACCAGTCTCCTCGAGCAAGGCTTCCAAATAGGATGATGGTTTTCACTGTTTTTAAGGATAATAGTTTAGGGATAAGTCCACTTTTGTGAAGCCGTTCTAGGGAGTAAACTCGTTTTAAGGAATAATAAACTGAGTTGTTGCTGCCAACGGTGAAATAGGGAAACTTTCCTTTTTCTTTTTTTCGCGCTAAAACCCCGTCTTGAACATACTTCTTAAGCCATTTGTTGGCGACTGCTTTGGTCACTTGAGCTTCTCGGACAACTTCTTCGAAGTGCCATTTTTTGAGCGGGCTGTTTTCTAAGAGCAGTTTAAGTACGTGTTCCTCTTTGCTTGGGCTGGGCATAATTAGTATACCTTAGATATACTATTTAAAGGTTTCGGTGCAGTTCACGGTCTCAAATAAAAAGAGGTATACAGGTCAGAAAGGGTTGTTCAAAAGCGTTCTCAAGAATGGATAACCCTTAGTATCTCTTCTTTCTTGTGTTCCAAGAACGCCCAATCTTTCGTTTCAATGGTCAGTCGTAGTATGGGCTCGGTATTGCTCGCTCGGATATTGAACCACCAATCTTTATATTCAAAGGTAAGCCCATCTAGTTTTTTCACTTTCGCGCCTTTTTTATAGGTACGTTCAACCGTACGAAGGATTCTTTTTTTATCGCTTTCCTTATGAAGAGGAATACTAACGTCCCCACTTTTAGCGTAAGTTTGGAATCGTTCCAATAAATACGTTAAGGGTTTTTTCATGTGGGCAAGCATCTCCATAATCTTAAGAGCACAAAGAATGCCGCTATCTGTTCCATACACTTCTTTGAAAAAGTAGTGTCCAGAGCTCTCTCCCCCAAGAATGGCCTTACTTTTTTTCATATGGTGCAGGATGTGGCTTCTTCCAACTTTGCTTTGGATACCTTTGATGTGTCGGAAAGCGAGAGTTTCAGGAACGATTCTACTTGTGGTGGCATCATAAACCACTGCATCTCCTGGCCGAGCATAGTAATGAGTTAAGAGGGCAAGGATCAAGTTAGGCTCAACCGCTCTACCAGTTTCATCAATAAACAAGACCCGGTCAGCATCAGCATCAAACAAGATACCTAAGTCCGCTTTTCGTCGGATGACTTCATGTTCAATTTGCCGTTGAGAACCAGGGTTTAATGGGTTGGGGCTGTGGTGGGGAAAGTCTCCTTCCGGTTTATAGTTAATGGAGTGGAAGATCAAACCCAGTTCATGGAATAAGTGCCTTGCAACCCTACCCTCTGTGCCATTGCTTTCATCCACAACAACGCGAAGGGTGTGTAAATCTTGATGGACTAGTTTTTTTAGGAAATGAACATAATCCGTTGTGTAGTCATGCATGCGGGTCTTTCCTTTGCGTGCAGGCTTGGGAAACTTTTTGCAGATGAGCTTTTCAATGACATTAAGTCCATTATCATATCCAATAGGAGTTGCATGAGGGCCGTTGATTTTAAAACCATTGTACTCTTTGGGGTTGTGGCTTGCCGTAACCATGACTCCTGCTTTGTATAAATAGTGAGCGCATACCCAATTATACTCGGGCGTCGTGCACTGGCCCATGAGGACAACGTCACCTCCTTGGTCCGTAATGCCTTTAACCAGCGCATCAGTCAAGACAGGTGAACTAAGCCGAGCATCCCTCCCTACAACGTACTCATGGTGTTTGAAGAAGACAACCAAGGCCTTCCCGATCAAGTAAGCCATCTTCTCATTCAGCTCTTTAGGATAGACGCCTCGAACATCATAGTCGTGAAAAATACTCATACAGCTTCCCTTCGAAAGAGAGTTTATATAATTTGTGCGAGTCTTACTCAATAACAATCTTTTTATAGCTTAATTCCTAGAACGAGCTTCATGCAGTTCAAACGCACCTCTCCAGTTTCTTTTACGCTACGTTTCAAGAAGGCCGGATTGAAAAGGGGGAAGTTAAACTAAGATGGATTGGGACAAGTACGCTAAATACGCCCCATTTCTCGTGCGTCTGGGCTTAGGTTTGGTCTTAGTCTGGTTTGGCATTGACGCTTTACTCAATCCAGGGGTGTGGTCTACTTTAGTGCCTAAATGGATCTTAAGCTTATCTGGCTTATCGGCAGATACGTTCATGTACTTCAATGGAGTAATTGAGATCATCCTAGGCCTCCTATTATTAGTAGGCCTCTGGGCACGCCTCATCGCAGCCTTAACCGCGTGTCTATTGCTGGGCATCATCTTCACCCTAGGCTACGGTGACTTGGCTGTAAGGGATATGGGCTTACTTTTCGGAGCAATTTCACTGGTTCTATCAGGAGCGGGACCGATAAGGACAAAAATATAAGCTACTTTAAGCTTCATATTTAAATAAACCTACGAATTACTCATACCATGACTGACCCATTTACTTTAGATCCCCCTACTTTAGATTTAGAGTTATCAGATCTGATACCTAACTCAACACCCAACCCCAATGTCAATACAGAAATAAGTTTAGCAGAGTATGGATTGGAAGGATTTATCCTTCGACAAGACAAATATACAATTGCAGACGATAAAGGGGTAAGAAAGGTACGGGTGGGTAGTGCTGTTCTGCATACCATCCCTGCTGACATGAAAGGAGAAAACATGACTACCCATATAGCGAAATGGGTAGCTAATGCATACCAACAAATGGTAAAAGCTTATTGTGAATTGCCCGCTACACCAATAGAGGATGCGCAACGAGATAGATTAGAGAAAGCTAGGAAGCTTGTCCATGTACTGCAGTGTATCGTAGATCCTCCTATTGTAAAAGAGGGCATATTAAAGGGGCCTATTTACATAGAGACAAACCAGGTTGTTTTAGTAGAAAAGACTCGAAGCGTGAGAACGGGAGGGGGGCCAGTACGTAATCTAGCAGGCTCAGGAGATTATAACCATTTAAACCCTGAAGATGTTAAGAGAGGGGGATTTGCGCTAAACGGTCCGCGAGTCATGTACGCCACATTCAGACTCACAAAAAGCGGTCCAGAGTATACTGTCATTTGGCCTGCAGAGGAAAGGCCTGCTTAAGCCACAACCTTTTAAAACCATTTTCTACTTCTAATGGTCATGACAAAGAAGTCCCCCTTACAACTGGAAAAGCCCGTCGAGGAGCACACAACCAAGAAACATTTCCAGTCTTCAACTAATTATTCAAAGGATGAAAAGTTCGAGAATTTTCTTGTCTGGGGTTTACTGGCATTGCTTATTTTAGTCATTGTTGGTCTTTCAACGCATTGGTTTGGTCTTTCAAAAGGAAGCACAGCTTTAGAGGAACAATTCCCTCCATCTCAAATTATACTTAGATCCGAAGCGAGTATGGGTAGTAAAAAGGCCCCCATCATCATCGTGGAATTAAGCGATTTTGAGTGTCCCTTTTGTGGCGATTTCGAACGTACAGTTTTCCCAGAGATCAAAAAGAAGTACATCGATACAGGAGAAGTGCTCTGGTTTTTCATGGAGCTCCCACTGGTTCAAATTCATTCGCATAGTTACAAGGCAGCGATAGCAGCCGAGTGTGCCAAGCTTCAGGACCAGTTCTGGCCGTATCACGATGTCTTGTTCGCGCATCAAAAGAATCTAACGGTTCCAGAGCTAAAGTCATACGCCACAAGCGTAGGCTTGGACATGCCGGTGTTCTCGCGTTGCCTGGATGGTAACGAAACAGAATTTCTCATCACAGAAGCGTTCAAGCATGCGCATGACGCAGGTATTTCAGCCACACCTTCTTTCATTGTGGGCAAGCCCGGAATGGGTGATAGCGTAACCGGTTTTAAAGTGGTCGGCCTCGAAACGTATGAAACCTTCCAGAAGTTAATTGAGGCAACGAAAAAGAAGAGGCTGGGGGAATAGTTTCCAAATAAGTATTTAAATTCTCTGTAGGTCTTCTTTCTATGAAGCCATTGCTCGCAGACCCAAATCGCCTTATTCCATGGCATTCCCCTCGAAACCCACTAGGTAAGCTCAAAGAGCTCGCAAAAGAAGAAAAAGCCCTTCGAGCAAAAAATCCAAACTGGCAGCAACAGGAACTGGATCGTATAACTCGATACATCCAAGGGGATTATATTTATTATCCTTCTAACACACCAGGGTGGCAAGGCGTACCCCCCATCCCATTACTTTCAGTAGCAAATCCCATTGCAAACGCAGGATACTATAACTTATACGAAGGTCATCACAGAACAACGGCAGCGCTGCAAACTGATTTGCTGCTCCCAGCCTATTTGGTTGAAAATGACGAAGACATTGCTTTTCTCATCCGCATTGGAGGTAATATTGAACATGGGCAAAACCCTAGTTTTTCCACTCATCGAGATCTTGTATATAAATTAACAGAGACGTACTATGCGTATGAAATGGGATAGAGCATTCCGAACAAAATCCTTATATACTTAAACTCGTTGTATCGTCGATATGCTCTCAGACAAGGAGGGGAGGTTAAACTAAGTTTGTCTAGAATAAAGGAGTTCGGTTAGTTCTCGTAAAGCAGTCGAAGCAGTCGATCGGCAGTCTCGATCACCTTCCTGGATCATACTGGCTAAGCAATCCTGCAATGCATGAGGTTCCGCGCTTCCAATATGATTAAGGCCATAATAAGCAACTTTGCCATCTCGCGTTATTCCTAAAATATGATAAGGGGATTCACATGTGGTCGGTCCATTTTCGCCAGGAACTGGGTTGAGAGCAGCTAATTCTGAAGAATCCATTTCACCAATTCGCGCTCGTAAGTCATCAACAGACGTACCTGGAGGTGGGCATCCCCGACGAATATCAACTGCTCTACTTAAAGCATTTTCTAACCATTCTGGAATGGGTGTATCGCTCATGAATCACGAGAAAAAGTCGCTCATTTATATAGTTAATCTGATCAAAAACAACTAGAATCCTCAATATAAGAATATTTAAAAAGCAGAACTCTAAGGTTAACAACAAAGGCATAAAATGATGAAAAAAGTTTTCATTCTTTCAGTGGCTTTTATTTTAGGTCTTTTCCTGTTACAAACCGTTGCTGCGCAGACTGCGCAGTCTAAATGGACATGGGAGAACCATAAAGGAGTCACCCATTGGGCGATAGAGGTTACGGAAGATGAGACAGCATGTGGGGGGGCATCTACATCAGCCACACGTGCAGTATCGATTCAGCACAATCAAGAAACAGCAGACGTGGGTGATTTTGCTCATGGCAAGATGCGAGGGTCTTTTGCAGGCAACACGCTTAGCATACCAGGCAGGACCATTCCGGATGAAGCAGGAACATCAAAATTAAGCGCATATGATCTAAAATTCACTCCAGATTGCCTCCGATTTATGGGACAATATCATTGGGACTATAAGGATACTCAGATGCAATGCTCAGGTTCTACCACATTAAGAGGATTAAGAACAGATGGCAAGGGCTGTCCTGGACCAGGGGATCAACGTGAAGAAATCCTCGCCGCCCGTGCAGCATCGGAGGACAAGGAGCGTCGCTACCAGGATATTCTGACAAAGGATCCAAAGAACTTCTGGGCAAACTGGGACATGGCTGAGTTAAAGAAAAAACAGAAGAATTACAACGAATTCCTCAAGTATTTTGATAAGGCGACGAGTAATGAGAACATCTTTCAGGATACACGGGAGAAATTAAAGAAGGAAGCAGCGAATCAGTTGCACCTTTCAGAGTTCCCAACACTCACTTCAAGTCCGATACTTCGATTTGAAATGGATGAGCTGAACAACTGGAATGGAGGATTCATCAACGACGTGAACGTTCCGAAAGAAGAGGCAACGGATAAGAAGTGGTGGAGTATAAAATACTGGACACTACAAGCTAAGGATTCATTTGATCAGTGGAAAAACGCCTTGCCGTCCTTAGCGAATGAGGCTGCCGGCATAAAAAAAGAATAAGGATATGAATATGGAAGCACAAAAAAAAATAAAGAAGAGAGAGACTACTTTAGCTATTTCCGGATTGCTGCTCTTACTGCTTATAGCTGGATGCGGCTCGCCATCTCAGCAAGCTCCTTCAGCACCTACGCCAGCTCCTCTACTATCCTCTCCTCCAATTGTGCCTACGGCTGCCGCCTGCACGACAAAGGAGTGCTTCATTCCCTTGGCAAATGACTGCAAGGCCCTTGACCTAACACTCACAGAAGACGCAGGGGTTTTCAAGTATTCGTCCTCAACAGATTGTGTTTTTACAAAGACCTTGGTCAGTTTGAGCACAAGTGAAACTCAAGAGATGAAAAGTCTTCTTGAGGGGAAGAGCTTAACGTGCAAATATGAAAAAGGAAAACTCGATCCAAGGTGGGCTACTTCACTGATTTTCGGAACAGAATACTGTAAAGGAGAGCTAAGAGATAGTCTCGTTGAATTAATCGTGTTCGCTTGAGCGAGTCTGAGTCTTGGAACCATATGATCATAAAGCACAATGCTTTGAACCACGAAATTTTTGTTAGTAAATTCTGGTTGCGAAAGTTTTATATTAGCACAGGATAGACAAGGAGCATGCATCCCCAGATTAAAGATCTGTTAGTGACCAATTCGTTCTTTATTTTTGGGTTAAATCTTTTTGCTCCTTTATACGCTTTATACATACAGGGTATAGATCCTTCCATTCAACACGTGGGGGGAGTTTGGGCGTTCTATGTCATCTGTATGGGGTGTATGGTGTATGTAATCAGCAAGTTTGAGAATCACGTAAGATACGCAGATTATTTCCTGATCTTGGGTTTCTTGGGGCGCACCATTGGGTGGATAGGATATATCTTTGTGACAAACATTGCTCAAGTATATCTGATCCAGGTTTTTTTGGCAGCAGGAGAAGCATTGGGTACTCCAGCTTACAACACGTTGTACTCGTTGAACTTGGATAAGGGAAAAGAAGCTTCAGAATGGGGTTTAAGCGCGAGCATCAACGCCTTTATTATGGGTCTAGCGGCCTGGTTGGGTTCTTGGATCGTCAGTTCATTTGGCTTTCCCATCCTGTGCGGCTTCATGACTGTTTTATCGCTCGTGAGTGTTGTACTGGCCTTACAGTACAGAAGGGCGTTAGGGACAAGCTCTCTTTTAAGAAGGCCTAAGAAATATTGAGCAAAATCCTTATATATCTAAGCCTGCTTTATCATTGTTATGCTCTCAGATAAGGAGATTAAGAAGAAGTTCCTACCCGTATTCTGGAAGAATCCAGAGAAGTACTACGCAACCCAAGTTCTCAAGGAAGAAGGCTTCATCAGGAACATCTGTGAGAAGTGTGCAAGGCCCTTTTGGAATACCAATCCCGATGCCAAGCGCTGCGGCGATCCATCTTGTAGCGGGGGTTTTCGTTTCATGGGCAACAGTCCTTGTAAGAAGGCCTTGTCCTACATCGATGTGTGGAAAGAGTTTTCAAAGATGTTTGAAAAGCTAGGCTACACTCCAGTTAGCCGTTATCCGGTTGTTGCAAGATGGCATCCAACCATGGAGTTCACCAATGCCAGCATTGCTGCTTTCCAGCCGTATGTCATCTCAGGGGAAATCGAGCCTCCGGCAAATCCATTAATCATCCCTCAGTTCTGTTTGCGATTCAATGACACGGACAATGTCGGAATCACAGGTAGTCACAACACAGGATTTGTCATGATCGGTCAGCACATGTTTGTTCCACCGGAAAAGTGGAATCAGAACCAAGTATTTAGAGACATCTACACATGGCTAAAAAAGGGTTTAGGCCTACCCAACGACGAACTCACCTTCCACGAAGATGCCTGGGCCGGTGGTGGCAATTTTGGTTGCTGCATGGAATTTTTCAGTCGGGGAGTTGAATTAGGAAACCAAGTGTACATGTTATACGAACAAACAACCCTGGACTCAAAGGGTTACCGTGATCTAAAGCTAAAAGTCTTGGATATGGGAATGGGTCAGGAACGCAATGCTTGGTTCAGTCAAGGAGTCAGTACACAATACGATGCAACCTTTCCAGAAGTCCTAAAGCATATATACACTCAAACAGGTGTAAAGAAAGAGCAAGAAATCGTAAAGAAGTTCGTTCCGTATGCAGGTTATCTAAACGCCGACGAAGTAGAAAACATGAGTGAGGCCTGGAATGAAGTGGCAAACAAAGTAGGCGTGGATGTGGAAACCTTGCGCAGCACCATTCTTCCTCTGCAAGGAGTGTACAGTATTGGAGAGCACACCCGCAGCCTGCTTGCTGCATTAAATGATGGCTGGCTGCCCAGCAATGTAGGGGGAGCACACAATTTACGAGTGTTATATAGACGGGCCATGGGTTTCAATGACAAGTATGGTTGGAACTTGGAGTTCAATAAGATCACGGAGTTGCACGCCAGAAGCCTAAAGGCGCAGTATCCGGAATTTCTCGAGAACATTGAAGATGTGCATAAAATGCTCGATGTGGAAAAGAAAAAGTACCATGAAGCGCAAAGGCGTACAAAGGAAGTTTTAAAACAAGTCATTGAAATGGACTTAACACCTGAAACCTTAATTGCATTGTATGACAGCCAAGGGATCAATCCAGAATCTGTGCAAGAAGAAGCAAAGAAGGTAGGGAAAAAGATCACCATTCCAGATAACTTCTATGCCCTAGTCACCGAGCGGCATGAAAAAGTAGCACAAGAAACCGAGACGCACAAAAAAGAAGTGCCGCACTTAGAAGAGCTTCCAGCAACGCAGCGGCTCTACTTTGAACATTACGATTACGTGGATTTCGAAGGCCACGTTCTCAAAGTAGTGGATAACTATGTCATCTTGGACCGTACCGCATTTTATCCAACCAGTGGAGGTCAATTGCATGACATCGGCACGTTAAACAAGCACAAAGTAATCGATGTATTCAAACAAGGTTCCATTGTTTTGCATGAAATGACAGATAAGCCCTCATTCAAGGTAGGGGATAAGGTTCTTGGAAAGATTGATTTCAACCGGCGCTTGCAGCTTGCCCAGCACCACACCTCAACGCACATCATCAATGGGGTGTGCAAAAATCTGTTAGGAAACCATATCTGGCAGGCCGGCGCTGCCAAGTTCGAGGATAAAGCACGTCTAGACATTACGCATTATGAAAATCTAACGGATGAACAAGTGAGAAAGATCGAGCAAGAGGCAAACCGAATCATTGCGGAAAACAGGCCAGTGCATAAATCATTCATGCCTCGAGCCGTAGCCGAAGCCAAGTATGGCTTTACCATTTATCAAGGT
>JBBSWA010000044.1:0-31504 GCA_038046485.1 Nanobdellota archaeon | reverse complement strand
TATCAAGGTGGAGTGGCTCCCGGAAAAGAGCTAAGAATTGTAAACGTGGAAGGCCTTGATGTAGAAGCCTGTGGCGGAACGCACCTTGAGATGACAGGTGAAGCAAAAGAGATCAAAATAATCAAAACATTCAAGGTGCAAGATGGCTTGATCCGCATTGAATTCGTAGCAGGAAAAGCCGCTGTGGATATTTTCAAGAAAGAAAAGGGCTTGCTCGAAGAGCTTGCCGACCTATTAAAGTGTTCAAGTGATCAAATCCCTGCTCGGTTGGAAGAGTTATTTACCAAGTGGAAGGCCGTAACCAAGAAGGGTAAAAAGCTCTCGGTAGAAGAGCTTCAATTGACCTCCACAGAAGAATACAAAGGAGAAGTCATTCCAAGGGCCTGTGAAATCTTAAAGACCCAGCCTGAACACCTAATCAAAACCGTGAAGCGATTCATGGATGAGGGCAAGGTAAAGGGTTAGTTTTAGTAAACCTTAAATAGAGATTCTTAGCCTTAAGAGGGAATGCATCACACCCTTGAGGATCATCTAGAAAAGATCTGTCCCAATTGCAAAAGTGAGCATGATAAGCAATGGAAACCGCAGTTTCATCTGGAAATGCATTACAAGACCTTAAAGTGTGATTGTGGGTATGAAGTGTTCAAGAAGTTTTCTACGATGTCATCCGGGCATTACTAGGCAAGAAGAGTCGAATAAAGCAGATTCCAGCTAGGATAAACCCAATCAAAGAAAGCAAGGGAAATCCATTCCACAAATAGTGATCATAGTGGATGAGAAAGACACTCCCGAGCAAAAAGACTCCCATAAGTAGAGAATACAAAAGTTTGTTGCCAAAGTAATTGATTTCATGAACCATAAGGTCCAGGTCTTCTTTTACGTGGTGAATGTCTGAATCGCTATGGACCAACGTCTCAGTCAGTTGATTGCCTAATTTAGGAAGGTCTTGAGCAAAGGTGGTGATATTCTTAACAGCGTGCAGGGTTTTCTCAGCAATATATCGAGGATTAAGGCGTTTCTCAATGAGTTTTTCAACAACCGGTTTGGAAGTTTCAACAAGGTTAAACAAGGGGTCTAAGGTTCGGCAAAGCCCTTCAAGAGTAATCGCGCATTTGGCCAGCAGAACAAAGTTACCTGGAAGGCGAATGTGGTTATTTCTGGCCGCTTGTAAGGCATGAGTGATGAGTTCAGAAAAGTGAATCCGTCGTAGACCCGCATTGTAATATTTACCAAGTGTGTCACGCAAGTCTTCTTTGAGTTGGTTCATGTCCGTATTGCGATGGACAAATCCAATGCGAGCCATGGTTTCAGCAAGGCTTTCTACATCATGCTGGATGAGCGCAACAAATAAGTTAGTGACCTGTTCTTGCATCTCCCGAGTCAAGTGGCCAACAATGCCGAAGTCTAGAAAGGCAATGCGGTTTCCTTTGAGTAGGAACAGGTTGCCGGGATGCGGATCAGCATGAAAAAGGCCGTGTTCAAAGATCTGGCTGAAAACAGCTTGCGTGATGAGGCTGGCTGTTTTTTTTCTCGGGAAAACCGCACGGTGGATGAGTAATTGAGTAAGAGGTTTTCCTTCGATGTATTCCATAACAAGAATCCTTGAAGTGGTGTATTCCCAGTAAACACAAGGGATAACTGTTTTTTTATCCGCAAGTTGGTTGTTTCGGATGGCTTCAATATTTTTAGCTTCTTTCTCATAGTCCAGTTCATTCTCGGTGTAGTGCCTGAATTCTTGCACAATTTCAGGAAGGTCCACAATATCTTGAGGGTGATGTTTTTGGATGGTTTTGGCTAAGTATTCTAAAATATCTAAGTCTGCCTCAATTACTTCTTGAATGCCCGGACGTTGGATCTTAACGGCAACTTTCCGGCCATTTTTGAGTTTGGCAACGTGTAC
Organism: Nanobdellota archaeon; assembly: GCA_038046485.1. Taxonomy (GTDB): domain Archaea; phylum Nanobdellota; class Nanobdellia; order Woesearchaeales; family SM23-78; genus JBBSWA01. The sequence continues at coordinate 29,604 of JBBSWA010000044.1, read as the reverse complement.
TTGTCCAATGCTTGCGGCCGCAAGGGGTTTGGTTTCAAAACTTGAAAAGGTCTTAGCAAGCGGTTTTTTGAGCTCTTGCTCGATTGCCTTTTTCACCTGTTCATATGAAAAGGGAGGTACTGCATCTTGCAATTTAGCAAATTCATCACAGTACTCCTGTGGAATAAGGTCCGCTCGTAAACTAAGGAGTTGGCCTATTTTAAGAAAAGCGCCGCCCAATTCTTCAAAGAGTTTTCGTACATCCGAAGGAGAGGGTGTTGAAGCCTTGCGAAAGCGAATCTTACCCAGGAAACAGTTCAACTCGTATTTTCCAAGTACTTCAAGAACGTGTTCAAATCGCTTCCAATCACGTATTTTATGAGAGCTTGCGAACATGTTATTCTTGGGAAGAATGAGTTTTTAAAGGTGTCGTCAAGAACCACTAATTGTAGGCTAGGAATTCTAACACGTCAAAAATATAAAATGTATAAGGATAAGGTTTATATGGAAAGAATCTTTGGTAAAAGGATGCGTTGGGGAAGAATTGCAATAGCGGCATTGACAGGCGTAGTCTGGACGACAGGTGCTGCATCTGAAAATGGGCGCGATGAAAGGCCGCAAAGAAATATTCATCTTAACCTGACATTGGAAGATTCTTTAAGGTTACCTATAACTGCACCCGATGTAGAATGGAGAATTGCTGTGCAAAGAGATGCATCCGATCATAGAGATGGTTTTCACGTGCCCCAATCGAAGGTTGTATACTTCAATGACCCAAGCGTAGCCAGAAGATTGAATGGTAAGCTAGGCGTTCCGATGGAACACCAAGCGTATTTTGTGTTTAACAGAGAGGGAAATCAGGTGGTGCCTAAGGATTTTATGTGGGCTTCGTGTATTATGCCAAGGAGGTATTGGACAGATGCTAATTTATTAGGTTATGATCTAAAAAATAGGAGGTATGCTAAGCTGGAAGCAGCACATGAACATTTAGAAACGTGTTTTTCTCGGCTGCCTGAAGATTCATTTAATGATTTGGATGATGTAATGAAAAAGTATCAGGGTGGGGGCAGAATGCCTGGCTGGCCATCTTGTATTTCCTCAGGATTCTCCATGGATGAACTATTTTGTTTGATGTCTGGGTTGTCTGGTTGTTCATTCTCAGGAGGGGATCCGAAAATGATGAAGAAACCTGTTCAGCTTCCTCACAGTCCATTCACGTTAGGAAAATTGTTTAATTACAATATAGGAGACCGACCAGTTATAGTGGATACTGCTTCAGTCTCTTTATGTCGTTAATCCTCATCTCGCTTCGTAATCACAACAGGTTTATCCTTAATAATAATAGAGTGTTCAGCCTGACTCACCATACCCCCATTTTTTTCAGGCAGAGGGGGGTATTCGCGGATGTTGCCAATCTTTTTGAGTTCTAAGAGGGCAAGTTTGACATTACCTAGACTAAACTTCTGGGTAAGCCACCGCGTAGTAAATGGAAGACCTTGATAGGCTTCAATCTCTTTTTGGATATTACGGGCAATAGGGCTGCGGATGGGTTTTTTGTTGATCTGCATGAAAACCGTAGCTTGGCCGCTTTCATGGATCATGCCACTGCCGGTACTGGCAAAGGGCTCAATAGCAATAGCTTGGCCCTCTTTGAGGGGTGTGGGATCGCCATTGTCATAGTTAGGAATGGTAGGGGAGGTATGAACACGATATTTTCCAAGACCATGTCCACATAAGTTGCGGATGGGCTCAAACCCATAACTGGTGATGGCTTCTTCAATGACTTTACCAATTTTACAAACAGGCAAACCCGGCTCTAAGATGCGAATGGCGGCATTGACAGCATCTCGGCTTGCTTTAACCAGATCATCGTACGCGCCAAGATTGATCGTACAGGCATTATCCGCTACATATCCATTGATATGAGCTCCTATGTCTAGTTTGACGACATCGCCTTCCTTATAGACAGTATCATCTTCAGGAGGGGGGCAATTATGAGCGGCTACATGATTCAGAGAGGTTTGAGCAGGAAAGGCGATTTCTCCTCCAAGAGCTTTTATTTTTTGTTCTACGGCATCACATACTTCACGTAAAGAAGCGCCAATTTTGACTTTTTTTTGGCCAAAGGCAAGGGCTTCAGCGGCAATGTGACCTGCTTTTACAAAGGAGTCATAGCTTTCCTTATCCATAGCCCAGTAGAGTTATAGCGGTTTTATAATGCTTACGAATTGATGTAAGGCATTTGTTTAGCATCCTAAGGTCGAAACTCAATTCAATGAAAACTTTGCGTTCGTAGCGGGGGATGCACAGAAATCGTATGACGATTTCTGGCACCAGAAATCCATTGGATTTCTGTGTGTCCCTTACGGGGGAGCAGAACATTCAACATAAGAATAGAGAGTTTCGAAGTGTCAGAATTCTAAAGGAATTCTGAGCACGCTCAAGAACCTTGGGTTCTTGACGATGCTAAACAAAGAAAAGAAAAAGGGAAGAAAAAAAATTAATTTACTGAGCAGCTACAGGCGTGATTTGTGCAGGTATACCAGCATTTACGTACTGGGTCTGGGATTTAATTAAATTAGGAATCCCTGCGTGGATGTACCTATCCTGACCGCCCATTCCGCCATTATTCCATCGCCATTGCTTAAGAACTTGGAGAGGAGCATTGTAGCCGAGGTAATCGGTCAAGTAGCTTCGTCCTCGCCACTTCTGGTAATGGTTGGTTTGAACAACGCCTGTTTTGAAGCCTTGTTCATTGGTAGCTGAAAAGTAAGGGCTAACTTGGCGATTTGCTTTAATGGTCCAGGAATTGTGTCCATGGTTAATAACGCCGCCAGTAGTTCCGTATGTAACAGGTTCGCCAGCTTGTGTAGTAACGACTCCTTCTGAATCAAGTTGAAGTTGTTGCTCAGAAACAGGAGGCAAGAAGCGCACATCTCGGCTTACGCCCATGGTTGCGGGCGTGTAGAGTGGTGGTGCTTGGTAGCTCATGCCTTGAGATTGCATGGCAGTGGCTGGACTTCCAGTCATTGATGGTGTATTTGCAAATCGGTAAGAACCGAGCGCAAAGGGCATTATGATCAATGCCAACACTAAAGGTAGTATCATTCTATTCATGTTTTCCCCTCCTATTTTTTGGAAAAATATAGGTATGAACTAGAAGGTACGGTTAGAGTATTTAAATCTTATGATTTGGCAAGGATTTTGTCCAAAAGGCCAGAATGAGGGTTAGGAAGAATTAAGTCGCAAAAACCTTAGATCAAATAATGATCTATATAGAAAATATATAACGAAACGCAAGTTTTAAATACTGGTACGTATTACTCAAATGTAGTGAATATCGGAGCGTTCTAGTCGGAAATAGGTACTATTTCCGTTAAGACAGAGGATGGAACATGGACCAAAAAGAAATTTTGCTAAAAATGGAACGCTTCTCAAGTAAAGTGAAGTCTATTGGTAAATGCCCTGAATGTGGCAGTATGAAGCTCAATCACAACACCGATCATGGCGAAATCATCTGCCGGGATTGCGGCTTGGTTCTTGAAGATAAGATCATGGATCATGGTAAAGATTGGCGTGAAATGGATGATGCCATGCGTGAACAACGCCGTAGAACAGGCGCCCCTCTAACGTATACTCAAGCAGATCGCGGTCTTGGAACCGAAATTGGAACCAAGTCCGATCTCTATAAATTGGCCGGACAAGATAAGAGCAAGTTTTTCCGCTTACGAAAATGGCAACGAAATACTGCAACAGCCATCGAACGCAACTTACAGCTTGCTTTAACTGAGATTCACCGAATCTCTTCTGTACTCGCTTTATCGAAGATCTTAAATGAAGAATGCAGTCGCATTTACACAACTGCAGCCCAACGAGGCTTAGTTCGAGGTAGAAGCACTGAACACATGGTAGCAGCTGTTGTATATATTGCTTGCCGTAATTATGGCGCTCCAAAGACCTTGGATGAGATCAGCCATGCTTCAGGTGTGAATAAAAAGGAAATCGGTCGCAACTATCGATACTTGATCCGAAACTTGAATTTGAAAGTCATGCCTTCCGATCCAACCATGTATGTGGGCCGTTACATTTCAGAACTTAAGCTCAGCCCCAAGACTCAAACCAAAGCCGTGGAATTAATTGAAAAGGCTCAGGCAAAGGCCATCACTTCAGGCAAGAGTCCCATTGGTATTGTCGCCGCCGCGATCTATGCCGCTTCCAAGTTAACCAAAGAAAAAACAACGCAGGAAGCCATTGCCGACACCATCGGCATTACAGAAGTCACGATCCGCAACCGATACAAAGAATTGGTGGATAATCTTGGATTGAAGAGCTTGGCGACGGCGTAGGAAGAAAAAATGAAACTCGGAAAATTAGCAGGTATAGCGGCTCTTGCAGCCTTGTTGCTAAGTGCAACAAGTAATGACGCAGAAGCTCGAAAGGCTAAACATCCTGTTAGAAAGCCTCCAGTTAAGGCACGCCACGCTCCTCGACAACCCGGCATGCGTGATCAGTTGCCCAACAAGGTAAGTGGAGATACATTAACAATCTATTTCACCACAAACAGTTGGACACTGGATCCGAAGGATTATCAATCCATTGCCGACTTCGTACACAGTCATCCTAAAGCAGGCAACTGGGTTACGACAGGGTATTGTGATGAGCGAAGTACAGATGCATGGAATCAAGAGCTCGGCCAGAATCGTGCCAAGGGTGTGGCTAAGTTTATCCGCACCTATGGTGGAAAAGGTCCTATTCAACACTTATCTCAAGGAGAGAAAGATCCAGCAGATCCCGCACACAATGCGACTGCATATAGAAAAAATCGTCGAGTAGTTGTAACGCCCGGTCAAGATATTGTTAGTATGACCCTTTCTGCATTGCCAGTCAGCCAAGTCTATTTATTAGACGCAACAGGTTCTATGAGTGATCCTGTTTATATTCCAGACGCAGGCACATCAACACCGATAAGTAAATGGGAAGCAGTCTCTCGATATTCATTTCCAAAGGACGCAACGCTTTATGCGTTTAATAGTTGCCAAGGCGTGACTCCAGTAAGTTCTCTACGTGCCATAAGGCCAGATTGCAGTACTCCTCTTTGGGGTTCACTGGAAAAAGTGTTGGAGGATCAACCTGGAAAAAGTGTGGTGGTCTTAACAGATGGTGAGCACAACCATGGTGGAGGTAATGCACAGCAAGTAATTACAATAGCTCAGAGAGGCCGTAACCAGGTTTCAGTGGGCAGTGTAGCTGTTTTAGGCTCAACCGCAGAAAGTGACTTAAAAGCCCTAGCTGATGCCACGCACGGCAAATATTCTTTCTTAAGAAAGTAATTAGAATCCGCAGCCAAATCAATCGACAAGAAAGTTTCTCGAAAAAATAAGATTTTAAAAGTTTATTTGCTCGAATACGCAGCAACCGCTCGATCAACCGCAGTCGCAAGGCGTTTCTGGGTTGTAGGATCTCTTAAGTTTTTCTCTTCAAACGGATTGACAATTACGCCACCTTCAACAAGTGCTGCAGGTAGTAGGTTTTCGCGAAGGACAAAGAGATGACTTCCTTCATAGATTCCTAAATCTGGGTTGAGTAAGGTTCTGCTTTCTCCAGGAATGGGCTTGGCGTGATATAGATTAGGTTTGAAGCCAGCAGTTTTGAGTTCTTGAGCAATAAGGGTAGCAAGGCGTCGGCTTTCATCAGAACGACCATTTTTAGTGTTATAAAATACAGAAAACCCGCTTAGTTCTCTCCAATCAGATGAGCTCTTGCCTTCACGTTTCAATCGCTCAATGTCCGTAAGTTGAGCAGAGTCATGGTGAATCTCAATATAAAGGCTTGCTCCTTCAGCAACAGCGCGTTGTGGTCTTTCAGTGAGGGGAACATTTTGGCTAGCTGGAAAAAGAACATAAGCAGCTGCAGGATTAGAGAGTTCTCCAAGTCTTGTAATAAGACCATCATTAAATTGATATTCAGGCTGGCCGCTAGCAGACCTGCTGCCTGGACCATTGGTACGATTACGAAGAGTAGATGTATGCCCTGCAAAGACCGCTACGGCAGGTTTTGATAAAACAGGGTGTGGGGGTGTTGAAATGGGACGCGGTGTTGGAAGAGGTACTGGAATGGGCATTGGGGTTGGAAAAGGTGTAGATCGCGGAATAGGAGTTTGAGTTGGTTGAGGTATTGGAGTGGTGGGGGGCCTATATGGAACCGTAGCACAGCCGGATAAAAGAGTAGCAATGACAAGGTTTTCAAGAGCTCGACGAGCTTTCATCGTTTCATTCCCCGGTAGGCAGCCAATCCATAGTTTCGTTCATTCGCACTTAAAAAAGTATCTATATAATGATTGAATGACATCGTATGCCCACTTCCATCTCTCTTTCCCCTGTTTCGTTGGCCAAAATCCAGAGCAGCAGTAGGGCGTTGTTTTTTAATCAATCCTCTCCATCTCTTTATGCGGCTAGCATAACTTCCTTGACCAGGATTGATGGTTCCTATCGCGCCATCCCAAGTGTGTTTTCGATCAAAGCCATCTTTTAAGTATCGCGCAATGGCATCAATGTTTATCACAGGATGTGCTCGGTCATCTTCTTGAAGGATGCAAGGGACATCATAATTACAGTCTCTGATAAGTTCACGAAGTTGACGTCCATGTTTATGATCGGCTCCACTGGTTCGGCTGTTGCCCGCAATATGCAATCCGTATGCTCGTGCAGTTCCAGGTTGAAAGTGAATGAGTCCTAGTCCACCATCTCCAGATGCATTGGGTTGGATGGGGTCTCCGTAGCTTTCTTGCATGATGACTGCATAAATAGTGTTTCTTGGAATGCCATATTTGTCTTCTGCGGTTTCAATGATATTACGCCATCGCTCCGTACGTTGAATTCGGCCAATTGTTGAGTTTCGATCGGCAAGCTCAACCCCTCTGAAGTTATGGTCAAGAACAACTTGTTCATAACCAACGTGGGGAGGTCCAATAGAAGCCCAGGTTGAACCGACAGGTCTTGAACGATGTGAATGATGAGTTCCTCGCGCTTCACAACCAGGGGCTATGCCAAGAGTGAGCACTGTAGCTAGAGCTACAACAGGTCTTCGCATCTTAGTTAATAGCTCATCTAAGGTCATCTTCAGTCACTAGGGCTAGAAAAGAGATTTGAGTTTATAAATCTTTCTAATTTTACCACTTTAAAGTACTAACTTTATAACAACTGTTTTACTGTCAGGCACACTCACAAACACTTCTTGTCCCGCCTTCAATCCAAGGCTTCTTACCACATCCTGGTTCAAGTACAATCCCAACCGACCCTGCGAGAGCGTCGTAATTTTCTGTTTTAATTGCAATGGACTGGTTAAAATAGGGGGGGTCGCGGTGCGACTCGCTGCAGGTTCTAGTTTAGAATATTCACAGCTCCCACATTGATATCGCACCGCTTCCTCAATGATTCGTTCAGCTATATGGACTTCCACATGACAATTCGGACATTTATTAGTCATTTTTACTATAATTATTAAGTCATAAAGACTATATAAACTTTTCGGATTAAAAAATGCAATCTCCGAACGGCTTCCAGACAGAGTCTTTCCACTACCGTTCGCCCTGAACTCATTTCGTAAAGTCAAAAGAACTCCTCCATCCTAAAAGAAGCAAAACTATATAAACAAATAGTACTTCTTAGCGTACGCTAAAGAGTACAAAATGCTAATTAAGAAAGCCCTAATCGAAAGAACAATCGCAGAGAAAATATTCATTAAACACGGAGTAAAAACAGAAGAAATTGAATGGGCATTGCTTAGAAACGAGCCCAAGTTTTTCCGCGCCAAAGAAAGTCGTTACCTATGTTTAGCTAAAACAAATCGGCACATAACCATCATATTCGTATATGAAAAAGAAAATGCAAAGATCATTACAGCATATCCTTCATCGAATTGGCAGGTAAAATTATACAAAAGGTGAGAAAATGAAAGACGAAATAAGCCCACAAGAAATCCTAGAAGAAGTATCATTTACTATCGATAAAGATGCCTTTAAAGGCCCATTTACCTGCTGCAACACAACGACAAAAAAGGTCACTAAAAAGCTATCCTACAAAGGCTTTGAGCTTGTCTATGAAATCTGGCAATGCAAAAAATGCAACAAAGAATATGTCGATAAAGATCAAGCCAAAAAACTAGAGACTTTCTGGGTACTTGAGCGTTTAATCAACGATAAGCTGGTCACTATGGCACGAACCATAAATTTTGATGGGAAAACTCATTTCATCCGTTTTCCTAAAGAGCTCAGTAAAAACTGGGGGAAGGGTCAACAAGTAGACATAAAACTTCTCACCCCGGAACGTTTTTTAGTCGAGGTAAAAGCCTAACTCATCGTCGATAAAGTTCCGGAATCTTTATAAACAAGGAAAACTCATACGGTGAAAAGACATTCTCCCCCTTCCCATGAAAGAACTCCTCTTACAGCAAAAAGCAGCAACCCAGGACCGTATTTTCAGTATTTTGTTCGATCAAGACGAGATTACTTGGCAGGACATCATTTATGAGCTCATTAATACCGAGCAAATGGATCCTTGGGACATTGATGTCTCGCTCATATCTGCTCATTTCTTGGAAACAATTAAGAAATTAGAAGAGATGGATTTTCGCTTGTCAGGTAAGATCATTCTAGCTTCGGCCATTCTCTTAAAAATAAAATCCAATCAACTATTGGATGAGGACATCGCTGCCTTAGATCAGATGATCTCAGGTGAATCCGATCCAGTTAATTTGTACGATGATGCCTTAGAAGGCTCTAGTCCTAGACCAGACATCCCTGGTTTAGTGCCAAGAACCCCTCAACCTAGAAAGAGAAAAGTCTCTGTATATGACTTAATCCAGGCCTTGGAAAAAGCCTTGCAGACAGAAGCGCGCCGAAAGCGCTTCATCACTGCAAGCCCCATGCAAATGAAGCTGCCCGAAAAAACATTCGATATCAGCGAAGTCATCGAAGAAGTCTATGACAAGGTTTTTACCCATCATCAAAACAATGGCCACACAGCCTTAACCTTCTCGCAGCTTGTCAATTCCGATGCCCGTGAAGATAAGATCTTTATGTTCCAACCCCTTCTTCACCTTGACACGCAAGGCCGTATAGACTTGCAACAAGCCGAGCATTTTGGCGAGATTCAGATTCATGTGACAGAAAATAAGGCTTCTTAATGAATTTCTATCAAGCAAGTCGTAAAAGTTTCGGATAATTAACCGTAAAATTTATATAGATAAAGTAATTACTTATAATTACAAATGATTAGAGCAGGTCCCATTGAAGCTGATCATTACAATCCATGCACGGCAGCAGATGTTCGATCGAGGAATCGACGAAGAGCAGATAAAAATAGCCTTACAGAGAGGTGCCAAGTTCAGACAAACCGATGGGTTTAAATCCATCTACCCCTATATAGGAGTTTGCTACAAAGTCCAAGGCAATGAATACATCATAAAAACCGTAACAATCGAGTAAAAATGGTCAAATGCTATATGTGCGAAAAAGGAACATTAAGCCGGAAAAAGGTAGATTACGAACTATACGGCACTTCTTTAGGTAAATTCATGGCCGAGGTTTGCAATGCCTGCGGTGAGATCTTCTTCTCAGAGAACATTTCTAAAAAAATGACCGAGCTTGCTAAGAAAAAAGGTCTTTGGGGCTTGCATGCCAAGACCAAGATCGGTCAAGCAGGATCAACATTAGATATCCGCCTACCTAAGAAAATCATTCAATTCCTCAACCTGAAGAAAGGCACGGAGATCAACCTACAGCCAGAGGGGAAGAATAGATTGGTTATAACGACGTAGAACCCTATATTACAAGATCATCATAAACTTCTTCAGGTGTTTTTTCTTTAGGCATGCACACTCACCACAAAAGGTTCTAGGCTATTTTTGATCTGGAATCCTCGGACAATATTTGGGAGCAATTTAGAGTCAAGTTCTTTGCTCATCGTATAAGAATCAGTATAGTTTAACACCTGAATCTCTCTTCCCAGTTTACGCTCAAATCCCGCTTTGTCAAAACCTGCATCATCGCCATAGATAAAAAGATCAATGTCACTGGACTTGCTCCAATCTCCGCGGGCAAAACTTCCGAAAAGGATAGCGGTTTTAATCAAGGGGATGGATCGGAGGTGCTCGAACAATCCAGTTAGCAGGCTTAGGCCGTAGAGTTGCTTTTCAGATCGGAATGCAGGAGCGTCCAGGTTTGCAGTATAGTAAGGCATTCGAGAACGCGGTTTGGCTCGTAAGATAAAGCCTTCCTTCACCAGTTCTTTCAAGTAGTGGTTGACTCGCTCCCGACTCAAACCAGAGGACTGAATGAGATCTTCAAAGTGCCATCTTCGCAGGCTTTCCTCTATAAACAAGGCTTTGACCTTATCCATTTTAGTATGATAAGTCATACTATTATTTAAAGGTTGCGAATACACCGCAGGACCATATAGAATTGCAACAAACCTGGCATTTTGGCGAGATTCAGATCCATATGACAGAGAAACCTGCTTCATAAAAATCATCTAAGTCTTTGTTTAAGAAATTCCATTCTGACCTTAGATGCAACTTGGAAAATTTTTTGTTTATCCACTGGAAAAGGAGGCAATGCTGGTCCGTAACATTCCAAAGCAGGAGTCATACCTTCACCAAGCATAACTTCAGTAACAGCTGCATACTTCTTTCCAGCCTCATCTTTAACAGAGACTGAAATCGAATGGAACCATTGACCATGCATCTCCCAATTTCCAACCAAAGCATGTTCTTCAGGAGTTAAGATCCATAAGGTTCCATTCACTTGTTTTCCTTTAGCGCTTCGAGCGCAATAGGTCTTGAATGAAGGATCCCATCCGCAACGAAAAAGAATGTCTCTAACAGCCGCAGGGATCTGAAACCATTCTTGAATGCAAAGTTCAAAGTCTTCCAGTACAGCAGGAACACCCATAGGTACACACCCGACCATGGCTTCCATCATTTCAGGGTTCTTATTGGCACCATAGCCAAAATAACGAACAGTTGAGGTCATATACTCTCAATAAAGCAAAGCGTTGTTTAAATAGATTATGAGCACAGTTTCAAGAAAATTTTTAAAGACCTCTTTCGGAAAGAGATCATGGCTGAACTGGATTTCGTGCGTATTTTTGTTGATGGTAATGTTCAGAATCGTTTTGTTCTATTAGCGGAAAGATTAGAACAGTTTATCGCTGAAACCGCTCCAATTATAGAGAAAGTTAATCTTTCCGTGGATCGATTTAAAGGCATGACTATGGAAACAGTCACTTCAGAAGAGATTGAAGTCAGTTACCGAAAAGATGCTGCAAACGCAGAAGGGGGACTGTCCGCTTATAATCGAATATTTGGTCAGATCGATCATCATTTGGCGATGGCTTCCTCGAATTTTGGCTTACCTGAGTTTTTAGAAGAAAATGACGTTCCAAAAGCACTCATAGGCGAATATCAATCATGTATTCGACAATATTGGGATGAAACATATGGATTAATTGGGAATAAATTCAGAAAGGTTTTACCTATACTAAAAGATATGCGCAGCACGTTAAGTAGAGAAGTATTCTTACTCAAAGCGCAAGAAAAAGTACTTTATTTTAAAGGGTTTAATCCGGCAAGGGAGTTACATGAATTGTTCAAGAAAGAACGAGAATTATTTTACAAGTTAGTGGGGGAATGGCGAAGCAGCGATTTCTCTGACGAGTTCACACGAGTGGAATCCATATGTAACGCACATCTAGCTAAAGCAGAAGAGTGGGCTAAAAATGTAATGCGTCAAACTCATTCATTGGTAAAAGAAGATTTTACAAATAATCGAGAAAAAGGGCAAAGGATTTTACTAGTATTGATGTATTCATTAGGAGCTGCAAATACTCTTTTAAATCTAAATCTTAAGAAAAAGGCAGCAAGCGCAGGAATCAAATACTTGATCGGAAAAATAGGAGGATTAAAAGAGCATATGGAGCAAAAAGGCGTGAAAACAAGATTCGAAGGAGCTCAAAGCGCAGCAAGCGCTCTTTTAACTGGAAAAACAGAAGAGGCTGTAGTAGCCGGAGTAACCAAAGCCGCTGAAACCGTATTAAGGATTGTGGCTGCGGCATAGTAATTTGTACACATTGACACTATAGAGGACTTTGAATAACCCCCTATATAGTGTTCAAAGTCCTAATAGCGTGCTTTGAAAAAGGATAAAAAACAAAGATATTCAAAGCCCTCTATAACCCATTCCAACGCAAGTGTCCGTACACATCACCCCGCCACTTCAATCTCCAGTCGGTTCTTCTCAACGGGATAAATCCGTATCAGAGTTTTCAGCTCAATTAGGAACCTTTATTCCAAAAAATTTATAAATAATTGGTACTTTCCTTCCTATAATAATACTTAAGTACCATGACCTCCATCCAAATACACAAAGACCAAATCAAGGAGCATCTGCAGGAGATCCAAGACGCGATCGCCATCGGTGTAGAAAAAAGGCCGGCTACACTCGCCTTACACACCTCCGCCTGCGCCATCTCACTCTTAGAAGCTTATCTACACGCCTCAGGAAAGATCAGCGCAGGTACGATCGTCAAGCATGAATGGTTTAAGCGCCCGAACCCAGGCCAGAAAATCATGCCCTTAGCCAAGAGAAAGCTTGGAGTAATCTTTCCAGATAAAGAAGAGATATTAGAACTCATGTATACGCTTGAAGAGCACCGCAACAAATTGATCTACGGCAAGCCGTCTAAAACAGCATTGGAGGCTATCCTTAAAGCCTTCGAAAAACTGCACACCATAATCCAAGAAAAGATGAAAGAACTGGGTGAAGAAATTGAATAAGCAGACTCTGCAAGCCATTGCATACTGCCAAAATGCCTTAAGCTTTCTTTTCTTAGACGCCGATATAGACGATTTAATCAAAGGCGCATACCTACATGGATCGGCTGCACGCGCAGAGCTCAGTCAAGAAAGTGACATTGACCTCCTCCTGGATTGCGAAGCCAGACATGAAAAAACAATAGAAGGAATCGCTAAAGCCGCTTTGTCTCGATTCTACGAATCCAAAGATTACGAGAAATGGAGGCGTTATCGATTCCGCTACCCCATTTCTGTGCAAGCTGGAGATCTAAACACTTGGCAGTTGAAAACCAGCATTCGAGCGGAAGGCATCCAGCTCTACTCAAAAAACCCAGGCACATTATCCATCGAAAGGCAAACCTTATTCATATACGCGTTACCTAAGAAAAAAACAGACTATCTTCGCTTCATACGTGCCTTCTTCGGAAGAAAGGAAAAAGGATATCAGGATCAGGGAATGCTCGGTCAAGCCAAAGGGAAAAAACTAGGCTCTAACGTCATCCTCATCCCAAAAGAAAACCAACAGCTCATTGAAAAATTCCTACAGAAGGAAAAAACCGACTATCGCATGATGGAAGTTGGCGTATTTTAATGAAACCTTTAGGTCTATATGTCTACACTACTTCAATGTTTTCTAGCAATGTACCCTTTACACATCACCTATCCATCTATCTCATTAGGTAAAAATAAGAATGTTTTTAAAACACTCGACGATACTCTAGAACATGCCTGCCTTAATCGCCCATCTTCATGGCAATCCAAACATTGGCTTGTATGGCTTCTGTACAGATACCTATGCCTTGGTCGGTAAGGAAGTCCCGCCCGAATTAGCTGAGGAGATAGGAAAAGCGTTGAAAGTGCCTGTCCATCGCATTACCATTGCAGGTACAAGCTTAATTGGCGTTTTCGTGGCTGGGAACAAGAATGGTATAATCATTCCTGCCATCATCTTTGATTATGAATTAGAAGCCTTAAAAAAGCTTAAGATACCCTTCCATATATTAGATACCCAACTTACCTGCTTGGGCAACAATATATTATGCAACGATCAAGGAGCCTTAATCAACCCCGATTTTTCGCAGCAAGAGATGCACTTCATCCAAAAAGCATTAAATGTCCCCGTTCAAAAGGCAACCTTGGTAGAATTGGACAACGTGGGAAGTCTAGCTGCATTGAACAAGAAGGGGGCCTTGGTGCATATGGATGCAAATGAGGAAGACTTAAAATTATTAAAAAAGGTGTTCGGAGTAGAAGCCTTTCCTGGAACTGTAAACTTAGGTAATCCCTACATCAAAGCAGGTTTGTTATGCAATGACCAGGGGTATGCCATCGGTGAGCAATCTGGTGGACCCGAAATGGTGTACATGGAACAATGCTTAGGCTTTGCAGGTAAGGTGGAATTAGAATGAAGGACAAGCAGAAATTATTTGATCTTCAAATGGCTGATAAGCAACTCGAACAGTTAAAAGAACACCTAGAGCGCTTGGATCGCCAGCTTTCAGAAGTAGCCGCCATGCGCAAGTCCTTGGAAGAGTTTAAGGAATTGGAAGGCCAGGAAGAATTGATGGTTCCGATCACAAATGGAGTCTTTGCAAAGGCTCAACTCAAGTCAAAGGATAAGGTACATGTGAATGTAGGTGAGGGCGTGATAGTGGATAAAACAATCGATCAAGCCATTACCTTGATCACCACTCAGTTGAATCAAATGGCCAATTATAGAGAGCAAGTACTCGACCAGTTCAATTCATGGATTCAAAAAGCAGAAGGATTAGCAAAGGAGTTACAAGTCCAGGAGGGATAGATGTTTAATTTCTTAAAAGACAAGCTCAAAAAAGCAATCGGTCTTTTTACAAAAGAGGTTAAGGAAAAAGCAATTGAAGAGGAAGTGGAGGTTGAAAAGCCACAAGTAAAAGAAAAGTCTAAATCCATTCCCACTCCTAAAAAACCAATTTCTAAGCCAAAGAAAGTAGAAAAGAAAAAGGCAGAAGCCGAAAAGGCAAAAACCATTAAGGTTGAAAAGCCCATTGAAGCCAAGGAAATTAAGAAAAAAGAAGTCATAAAAAAAGAAACGTTGCAAATCAAGGAAAAGTCCCTCGAAAAAGAAATCACAAAAGAAGAAAAGCCGGGCTTCTTCGGAAGATTGTTCAGTAAGAAAGAAGAAACACAAAAAGAAGAAAAGGAAGTTGAAGAGCCCAGGGAAGAAAAACAAGGATTCTTTACCAAGTTAAAAGAGAAAGTAACGAAAATTCAGCTGGGAGAAGATCGCTTTGAAGAGATCTTCGAACCGCTCGAAATCGTACTCTTGGAAAGTAACGTGGCTCTGGAAGTCGTTGAGAAAATCAAAGCTGACTTGAAGCAGGAGCTCATGTCCGATCGCATCCACCGAAAGCAAGTGGACCAAATCGTTCATGATACCCTCAAAAAGTCCATCGAAGACTTATTCAACATAGAAAGCATGGATTTATTAAAAAAAGTCAAAGAAAAAAAGCCGTACATCATTGCCTTTTTCGGAGTAAATGGCTCGGGCAAAACAACCACGATTGCCAAGTTTGCAAATCTATTCTTAAAACATAAAAAAACAGTAGTTCTCGCTGCAGCCGACACCTTCCGTGCAGCAGCCATCCAGCAACTCGAAGAACACGCAAATAAGTTAGGCGTAAAAATCATTAAGCATGACTATGAATCAGACCCTGCTGCCGTGGCGTTCGATGCCATCAAACATGCAGAGGCCAAGGGCATTGACATTGTCTTAATTGATACCGCCGGCCGCCAGCATGCCAACAAAAACTTGATGCAAGAGTTGGAAAAAATAATCCGAGTCAACAAACCTGATCTTAAGGTCTTCATCGGTGAGAGCATCACCGGAAATGACTGCATTGAACAGGCCAAGCAGTTCAATGAATCGGTGGGCATTGATGCCATCGTCTTAACCAAGGCGGACGTGGACGAAAAAGGCGGAGCTGCCATCAGCATCAGCTATGTCACAGGCAAGCCCATTATATATTTAGGGGTTGGCCAGGCGTATGATGACCTCGCCCCGTTCAACAAGGAAAAAATTATAGAGAGCGTGGGATTGTAATTTTAGACGATAAAAATCGAAACCTTTATATGCCTTAAATGGGAGGTTTGAGTCGGTACGTATGATGCACAGGCTCAGTTTATTCCTAGTTTTTTGCTTGGTTCTAGTTCCTTTTAGCTTAGGCACAGGAGAAGTGTTTACAGCCACGTTTGCTCCTCCCAGTACATCGATTAACGTTCCGTTTGCAGATCCTGAAGTGTGTATCGGCACGTTCAACCCAGGTTGTAAGGCACAGATGATCTTCCAAAATGTGCCAACAGGTAAGTACCAGTTCACGTTTACAGGAAGGTATTTCCGCAATCCCCCAGGTTCAGAAAAGGTCTTGGTGCAGTATTCAGGGGCAACGAGTCCTGCCACCATTCCTGATCAGGATGACAGCTGTGCAGACCCTTGGAATGGAGTGTGCCAGCCAGTACAGAAAACTTTCACGAGCGGTACGTTTGACATCACCACAGCAGGTCAGAGCGTGACATTTAAAGAGGTTTCTACAGCCACATTATACTCGGTACAAATCGGTACAGCTATTTTAACCAAGGTGGGTGATCTGCCCAAGCCTCCAACCATCAACGCACCAAACATCAATCTTCCCTGTACAGGTACGCAAACCCAAGTGACATGGACAGGTTTTGTTTCCGATCCTGACACTCCTATTTCTTCGTTGACGTTTACAGCTGTTCAAGAGCCTCCCATCACAACAACATTGGGAATTTCTGTAACAGGGAATACTGTAACAATTACGTACCCTGTCAATACGAACATAAACGAGCGCATCCGATACACGGTGCGTGATCCAGAGGGTAATCAGGCAACGCAGATCATCACGTTCACCGTGAGTGGCTGTGTACCTCCAAGTGGATGCGGCCTCATTGCCGGATGTCCAGTAGCCTGTCCAAGTGGTCAGACCTGTTCAGGATCAACTCAAGGGGGTTGTGGCGGAAGCTGTCAACCCATAACAACAGGATGTGGAGCCTTCACAAATTGTCTACAGCAATGTCAGAGTAGTTTTATCTGTGTCGGAGCCTTCCCAAATGCGTGCGGGGGAATTTGTCAATTTAATACGCAAGGGTGCGGTTTAGTCGCCGGATGTAACACAGCATGTCCTTTTGGTCAAACCTGTGCGGGTTCAACTCTGGGAGGCTGTGGCGGAACGTGTCAAACATCCACACAAGGATGTGGTATATTATCCAATTGTCAATCTGTTTGCCCACAGGGTTTCATCTGCACGGGAGCGTTTCCAAACGGGTGTAGTGGAACATGCCAATTTAACACGCAAGGGTGCGGTTCTGTGTTTGGCTGCTCAACACAATGTCCTTCAGGTCAAGTGTGTGTAAATGCTTCAGCAGGGGGTTGCGGCGGAAGCTGTCAAACATCCACACAAGGATGCGGCCTTGTAGCAGGTTGCTCGCAAACCTGTTTAACCGGTCAAACCTGTAGAAATTCAGTACCAGGTAGTTGTGGAGGATCATGTTGTTATCCTCCTACTTGGGATGTAAATCCGTTACCCACCTTAACGGTTACATCTGGGCAATTCTTCACGCTCTTTGATCTAGATGACTTTACAACGGATTTTGACAATTTAGATAGCTCATTAATCTACACCGTTTCAGGCCAGGTACAATTAACAGTCTTCATTGATCCCTTAAGCCATATTGTCAGCATCAGTTATCCTCCAGGAACTCAAAACCTAGATGAAACATTAACCTTCACAGTTTCAGATGGGGGCTGTGGTTCAGCAAGTGTAACACGCAGATTCATTGTTTCCAGTATTAATACGCAAGGATGCGGCTTGGTCTTTGGCTGTCAACAAACGTGTCCAACTGGATTCACGTGTTCAGATTCAACCTCAGGCGGCTGCGGCGGAAATTGCATCCCTTCCACAACAGGCTGTGGCTTGGTTTCAGGATGTTCACAACAATGTGCAAACGGGTTTAATTGTGTAGGTTCCACAGCGGGAAGCTGCGGAGGAAGTTGTCAACCCCCTCTTACCGGGTGCGGTCCAATTGTAGGTTGTTCAAATCAGTGTGCCTCTGGCTTCACTTGTACAGGCTTTGCGCCAAACAGTTGTGGAGGTACTTGCACGCCAAATAATTCAACCAATGGTTGTGGAGCCTTAACCAGTTGCCAACCTCAATGCGCACAAGGCTTTGTCTGTTCTAATTTCATGCCAGGTGGCTGCGGCGGTGTGTGCGTACTCGCAAACAGCACCGTAGGCTGTGGAGCATTAGCCAGTTGCCAAAATCCGTGTCCTTCAGGGCAAACCTGCATGGGCTTTTCACCTGGTGGCTGCGGCGGAAGCTGCATGTCAAATAATCTAGGATGCGGCTCCATCGCAGGTTGCTCACAAACCTGTCCTTCTGGATTTACCTGTTCAGGTGCTTCCATAAATGGATGTGGAGGATCTTGTGTTCCAATAAATAACACCTTTGGTTGTGGTTTAGTGAGTGGTTGTCCCATTACCTGCTCACAAGTGGGGTATGGATATATTTGTGTGGGCTCTGCAGCAAATGGTTGTGGTGGCTCATGTCAGCCACCCACCACCGGTTGTGGTCTGATAGCAGGTTGCGGAGTAACGTGTACCTCAGGACAGACCTGTGTCAATTCAGTGCCAAATAGTTGTGGAGGTATCTGTACTGGAGGTACAAATTGCACACAGCCTCCCACATTGAGTCCACTTTCCGATCAGATCATCAATTGCCAGCAACAGTTCCAAACCTTTGACTTGGATAACTTTGCGCAAGATCCCGATAATACAGACGATCAACTCACCTTTACCTTTTCAGGAAATCAAGCATTCACCGTAAGTATTGACCCCACCACGCATGTAGTGACCGTCACACAGCCCATGAATCGGGATCTTTCCGAAACATTGACGTTCACCGTTAGAGATCCCTGTGGGGGAACAGATAGTCGAACCGTCACATTTGCTGTAAGGGGTTGTAGCAATCCTCCCTTTTTCCCTCCTATTTTCCCCCCTCAGTACCCTCTCCTGCCCCCGCCTCTATTTGGTCAACCTTCGGAGTGTAAAATCAGCACGGGTCACGGCTTGTTGATGGATGCCAATTGCAATCACGTTCCCGATGTGTTTGAAGTAGCACAGTTGCAAGTAGCGCCGCAAGTAGAAACCTCTCGTGCCATAGTCCGTGAAACCGTGGTAAAGCAGGTAGTAAAGGCACCTAGAATAAGGCAGTTGAACTTTGTTTCAAGCGGAGAGCACAATTCAAAAGTATTGGTCTTAGAAAGCAGGGATGCTCGTTCGGGAGACAGTACAGTTTTCCCAGTTAAGATAACCAACAATGATCAAAGTACACATTCTTACCAAGTGTATGCAGAGGGTACAGAGCCTTGGGGAACGTACACCTCAAGTGAAGGGAGTGTGTTGTTAATTCCTCCAGGAGAAACAAGAGAAGTAGAGTTGAGAGTTTACGCATACGAAACAGCCACCGCAGGGGATAAAACATTCAGGCTTGTTGTACGCTCAGGAGCTGATGAAGAAAAAACAGATCTGATTGTGCATGTTCTGCCGGCTTTGCAAGAAAATATCAATCCTTGGTTAGTAGATTTATTAATTGCATTAGGAGTCTTGATTGTGATTACCTTTGTGATCATCCTAATACAACGCAAGTATGCTGTGCAAAGGCCGATAAAGCATGTGAGTGTAAAAAGAAAGAAAAGGTGATGGCTTGAACGGGTTGCTCTTCTTTATGTTGTTATTGGCAGGGTTTGTTCTGAGCGGAGCTTATTACTACGTAATTCGACAGGAAAAAAAGTCCAGTCTTTGGACCAAGGCCGACGGGGTTTACCATTATGTCAAAAGCCAACTAAGTAAAGGATCAGATGACGAACGAATCAAAAGAGATCTCTCAAAATTGGATTGGGATAAAGACCTTCCGCAAGAGCCGTATAAGGAAATAGAAGAAAAATCCATGGGTACGGTTCAAGACCAAGGTGCCTTGGTCTTGCGTTTCGCCTTGGGTCTGATGTTTTTCTATCAAGGGTTGTTTTTGAAAATAATTGAAAAAATACCAGCCGAAGTCGCAAATGATCGTACATTACAGAGTTCATTTGGTATAATCTGGAGCAATGAAAATGTCATTTTATTCACAGGCATATTGCAGTTGGTATTGGGATTGCTACTGCTCATCGGATTATGGACGCGAATCGTAGCAGCACTCGGTGCTATTTACTTAACGCAAATAACCATCCTAATCAGCGTCACAGGAAATTCAGCAGCCGATACCCTTCTCTTACTCAGCATTGCAATGGCTCTCATCCTCATAGGTGGAGGAGATGCGAGTGCCGATCGATACATAGGAATTCATTAAGTTTAGTTCTAAACCCTTATCCATCTAAGGCTTGGCCATCTTCCAGACAGCATCAAAGTAGCGTTGGAAGTGCTCGGCTGTTTCTTTGGATTGGATAAGAACCCCTTTAGGTTTATCGCTCCACATAAGAATGAACAGTTTATCTCGAAAAATATTCAAACTAGCTGGGAGCGGAAATGAGACATATCTATATCGGATAATGTCTTTTCCATCCTCAACCAGATAAGTATTTCTACAGGATTCCATTACAATCCCATTCCATCTTAGCCCGATCTTTCTAAAGTATCGGTTCGCTTTTACAAAAAATTCATATTTCGTTCGTGTATAATCTGGATCAATGAAATAAGCACGCTCGTTTTTAAGGGCGCCTTTAAAGAAGAGCTGATATGCAGTCATAAGCCCAGACGCTCCAACAAAAATTCTTGCTTCTTCTTGGGCTAGATTGGACTTAAATCGCTCGAGTACAGGTAATAGCGTCAAAAAAAGAGACTTGTTTTCATTTAATTTAAGTTCTTGGGCATCCAAGTAATCTTTAAGGCGGATAGGCTCGACTGCCTGGAAATACCTTGTTTTTTCTTTTATAACAAAGCTAACAACCCCTTTTTGAATAAGGCGATTGAGGATCTCGTAAATATTAGAATAAGCAACACCTGCCCTTTTGACAACCGGCCCCACTGTGGAAGGTCCGGTTCTTAGGAGTGCCTCATAAACCCGTGCTTCTCCAGAAGTAAGGCCGAGTTGCCGTAATTCTTTTTCGTACATAAAAAGAAGAAAACAACAAAAGTCTTTAAACCTTATGATTATACCCCTTGTACAGGGTTAATAACCTATTTAAAGGACAGTTCTTTACATGTTTAAATGAAGTATCCCCTGTCAATATTTTTTATAGCTATTCTCCTGATATTAGCTTGCACCCCAAAAGAAGAAACTCTAAACATAGGAGGATTATTCGCCCTTACAAATTATGGTTCTTCCTGGGGAGTTCCAACACACCAGGCAGTCCAAATGGCTATAGAAGAAGCAAATGCTCAAGGAGGTATTGAGGGTAAACAAATAAGACTCATCACAGAAGACACCCGAACAGATCCAACCACCGCTATCGCAGGTTTTCAAAAACTAACAGATATAAACCAAGTACAAGTGATTATAGGTCCGACATGGGATCAGAGTTCTTCAGCACTCGCTCCTTTAGCAGACAAACTGCAAGTACTTATGATTGCCGCAGATACCACTGGATCAGTAGAGGAGAAAAAAGACCTTCCTTACTTTTTTTCAGTGTGGTATCCAGAAAAGCCTAACGTGGAAGTTTTACAAGACTTTGCAAAAAAAAGGAGATAACCCGATTTGCGCTGGTCTATAACCTTAACATATTCCCCCAATACATCCGGAATACATTTGTTGAAGAGGCTTCTAAAAGAGGTCTAGAAATCATAGCCGAGTTTCCCATTGCCGAAGATGAAGAACGTGATTTTAGATCCATTCTTCTAAAAATAAAAGGATTAGATATAGATGCAATTTATACTGTGTTCAACGTAGACGAGAATATGATTCCCTTTTTGAATCAAGCAAATGAGTTTGGGTTGAACAAGCCAGTCTTTAGTGGAACAAACACAGAAACAGAAGAATTGGCAAAAGCCTATTCAGCATACCCTCCGAGAGTTTTTAAGGGTAAAATTGGAAGAGAAGATAGGGCGTTTACAGCAGCTTACAAATCAAGATATGGCGAAGATCCATATATCCCTGCCGCCAATGCCTACGACGCTGCGAAACTCATCATCGCCGCATTCAAGAGTGGCGCTCGTACAGGCCCTGAAATACGTAACTTCCTCACGAATGTTAAGGATTTCCCCAGTGCCGCCTTTGGCACAATGAGTTTTGATGAGAAAGGTGCGGTTCTGACCTCAGATCAAGGCGTATTCGTAGTAAAAACAGCAAAAGAAGGTAAATTCATAGAAATAAAATAAAAAATATTTTATCCCACAACATCCGATTTGCCCTCACGAATCTGTTTGATCACAACATCTTCCGAGGCAACATGACCATCTTGGAAGGTAATCAGGTTGCTATAGCCTTCGTAGCCTTTCAAGCTAAGCAAGTAGTCGCGGATCTGTTCGCTGGTGGTGGCACCGGACTGGATGGCTTTCAGTACAAGAGTGGTCATGTCGTAGGCTGTAGCTGCACTGATGGCACTGGGTTTTTTTCCAAATCGCTTCTCATATTTGTGGGTAAAAGCTTCCATATTCTTGTAAGGTTTTGGAGCGGGGAAAACAGTGCCTTCAGCATATCTTCCATAATGATCCAAGAACACCTCGCTTCCTCCTCGAGCATAGGGGATATACATGGGATAATGCACTTCCAAATCAGCAAGTTGCCGATCAAAGGTTCCTTGGCCATCATCCGTGGCAATCGCAAAGTAAATGGCGTCCGGCTGTAACGCTTTAATTCGAAGGATCTCAGTTCTAAAGTCTTTGTCCTCATCGTTAATTTTGAATTCTTCCAATACCTCAATACCTGCTTTTTGAAGTTCATCTTTCATAATTTGGATGTTGCCAAAGCTCCAGGCATTGTTGCTATACACCAATACAAGCCTTTTCACGCCTTGCGAAGTCATGTACTGAGTAAGACGATGAAGTTCAATGCGCTCGTTAGGCGTGGCACTTAGGTAGTACTTGATTTTATCTGAGCTGTATTCAAAGGTCATCCAGGGAGAGATAAAAAGCGTATGCCGATCGATTGAAATAGGAAAGATAATTTCCCCAAATTCAGCCCATTCTGGTCCAATCACGACCGAAACGCCATCTACATCAATGAGTTTCGAAGCCGCGGTTGCTGTAGTCTTAAGATCAGATTGGTCGTCTTCAATGGAATAAGGAATCTTCATGCCACTGTCTTCCATCGCCAGCAAGAATCCGTCTCGGCTCGCTTCTCCCACCCAAGAGGCATAGCCAGTTAAGGCAAAGAGTCCACCAATTTTGACGTCAGAGGGGGTTTTAGAAGCACAGCTGATGAGCAAAATCAAGGCGAATAAAGGAATGATCCCGTTTCGAGTCATATTTTTCTCCAAGCTATTACTACTTAATAGGCAATATAAATATATAAATAAGAGTGTCCTCATAGGGGACAATTATGGACATAAATGACCTTAAAAGGATAGGGTTCACAAAGGGCGAAACACAGATTTATGCTGCATTATTGGAACTAGGCGAAACCACCCGTACAGAACTCGCCAAAAAGTCAGGCATCTCCCCTTCAAAGATATACGACGTAGCAAACAGATTGATGGAAAAGGGAATTGTTTCAACCGTAAAAAAGCAAGGAGTCTTGCATTTCAGCGCCGCTGATCCAGAAAGACTAAAAGATTTTCTAGGCCAAAAAGAAACTGAATTGAATCAGGAAAAAGAACTGGTAAACCAACTCTTACCCACCTTGCTAGCCCAGTATCAAAAAACAAAAGAGCAAGTGGACATCGAGGTTTTCTATGGTTGGGAGGGCATGAAAACCGTTTATGATGGCATCGCAAAGTCACTTTCCAAGAGAGATATAAACTATATATTTGGAGCAAGTAAAGGCCAAGACCCTAAGCAAGCCAACCGTTTTTTCGCACAATACTATGAGAAAACAAAGAAAAAAGGGTACGAAATTAAGGTTATTTTCAACGAGAACATGCGTACCTATACGGATCGAGTAGCAAATTATTTTATAAAGACAGCGCCGCATGAAGTTCGGTTTTTGCACAACAATACGTTTACCGAGATGAATGTGTACAAAGACACAGTCTTGTTTGTCATGTTACTCAAAAAGCCAATTGTGATCCGAGTAAAGAGCAAGGAAGCAGCAGACTCGTTCAAAAAGTTCTTTGAAACCATGTGGGAACTAGCAAAACCCTAATCGGTCGAAACTTATTTAAAGCCATCTTCTCGAGGATAAAGCATGGGAATGCCTTGGGAAGATGCAGGAACGTTTGCTAAGCATCACATTCTATTGATGTTTGCCTTTAGTTTAATTGTGAGTGGCAGCATCTTAGTATATCTTTATTCAGACCTGAATATGTTTAAAGCAAGTACCACACAGCAGCTGGGGCACATGGAAGCATCATTCCAGGTAAAGTTTGACTTGCTGCAGAACGAGACCCGTTCCAGTCAAGAAGCCTTGGAGTACCGAGAGGAAAGTAAAGATAAAGTAGTAGAGGAAGCCCTGCGGGGGATTCGTAATGAATATCAAACACGAATGCAAACCCTGTTAAAAACCGTAACAGAGATTGAGAAAAAAAGCAATGTGCAGCTCGATGATCTAAAAAAGCAGTTGGAAAGTACAAGCGGTCTTCCAAAGGACTTCTCCGATGTGGTGGAGAAAGCCTTGAATAGCATTGTAAGTGTAACAACCAACAAAGCATTGGGTAGTGGCGCAATAATTGGAGCAAATGGATTTATAGTGACCAACAACCATGTAATTGACGGGGCAAAGAGCGTCTCCATCACACTGCGTTCAGGAAAAGTGTACCCCGCTACCATCATCTATAAAAAAGCGGAGCATGACCTGGCGTTCTTAAAGATTCAAGAAAGCAATCTTCCAGTATTGAGGTTTACAAATTCAGATCAGCTTAAGGCCGGTGAGAAGGTAGTGGCCTTGGGCAATCCGGCGGGGTTGCAGTTCTCAGCTACAGAAGGGATTATAAGCGCGATTCATCGCAATGTAGGCGTGTTCTTAGATGTAGTGCAAGTGGATGTTTCAATCGGTCAGGGAAGCTCAGGTGGTCCTTTAATCAATAAGTATGGGGAGATCATCGGCATTACTTCCTTCCGCATTAAGGGAAATGACGACTTGGGTTTTGCGATTCCAAGTAACACCGTAAAACAAGCATTTGATGGTTTGGGGAAGTAAAATGGAAGAGGAAGCCTTAAAAGAGAAATTGTTGGATGAGATTTCACATACATTTGAGGAAATATACGCCGATTGCGATGAGGAGTTAATGGATCTCGAAGAGGAAAAGCGAGACATTGAATTGTTCTTGAAAAAAACATTTCCAGAAGCCATTGATGCCTTAGCAGCCTTTCGAAAGGAGCCTACAAAAGACAACTTGCAAACCTTGGAGTCCTGCGCAGATCTGCTCAACATGCAATATATGCGAATTGACCACATCGGCTCAACCGTAGAGCACTTGGTAAGTAGTTTAGCGAAGCTAATGGATCGTTTAGAGTCCTACTTAAAGAAAGTAAGGGAAAAAGAAGAAACTCAGATTTCTTGAAAAGTTCGATAAAGGCCAAAAAGAGTGCCGGGATATCGCCTTTCCATGGCCTGAATCAAAGGATGCACGTTGTCTTGTTTGAGCTTTTTATATTTATATCCTAAGAGTTTGCAGCTTTGAATGACCTCTTCTTCAGTCACATTAAAAGGAAAGTGCAAGAGTTTATCTTGCTTAAACTTTTTACCAGTTAGAAAAGGATCAAGCCGCAGGGTTACTTCACGATCAAGGTTGCTAGGGCGTATCTTCTTACCTCCCAATTTGCCAAACGCCTGGACAGAGTAGATCTTCATGCGCTTTTCAAAGACCTCTTCCAAGAGCCACCTCGCAATAAAGTATTCTTTACTTTTATCATTCAATAAGTAAACGGTATCTCGTCCTTTGAACCATTTCTTCTGCCGAAGCTCTTTTTTGACACGGTGCAAGATCAGCTTCAAAAAGCAGTCTTTGCAGTATTGAATTTGAGTATAACTTAGCTTCACCCTTCCGGCTTTTCCGCAGATGCAATTCATGCATAGAAGAGGGGAAGTACCATTTTTAAACTCATGTACTGCGTGAGTATACCTTTCTCACTAACAAAAATTTCGTGGTTTAAAGCCTCGTGCGCTCAGAAACAGTAGTTTCTGGCGCGCTCAAGAGCTACGCTCTTGGCACGCGAAGAACGAAGTTCTTCAGCGCGCCAGAAAGACTACCCTCTTTCTGTACACTTTAGCACGAAATTTTTGGAAGTGCTCAAAATCCTGGATTTTGGCACGCCAAAATACTAGATATTTTGGAAGTTCCAAAAGTCCGCCGACTAGAGCGAGGGGCGTAAAGCTCCACCCTTTAGGGGAAAATAGCCCCGAGCAGGCGGACTTTTGTTACCCTTTTCCTCCAACCCCCATTTTTGTCACCATTCTGTAATGGTATTTGAGCGAAAAGTTTAAATAGCTTCTAGAGATACAGGTGATCGAGGACAGCAACTTTGTTTTCCGACTCACCTCTTTTTCCCGAGAAGACCTTCGGGTCTTCTTGGGTTTTTATCTTTTGATAAGAAAAAATGCTTGTTTATTCAACCATAGAAAATCATCGACGTTTAAGATCATAAAGCTTCGTTCCCAGTACACCTAGAATCATCCCCATAAAAATGAAAAAGAAGTAGTCAAACGGCAAATTGTAGGCTTTAGGTTGGGGGAAGTACATATCTAAATTGCTCAGTTCCAGAGCATATTGGGAAAAGGTAATGGCTGAAAGAGGATCATCTTGGATAAGGGTTTCAGCATACTCAACATAGCTGTATCCTAAAATGGGAAAAAGGCCTTTAGCTTGTTCCTTGGCAATGACGCGTTTTGCAGCAGATAACTGTTCTTGAGCAAGGGCCACAAGTTGGTTGCTGTCAACAGCACTTGCAGTGATGAAGACATCCGCTTCAGCTTTCACGCGAGAAGCCGTGGAAAGGCATAAAACATATCTTTTTTCAGCACGTTGGAGATAGGCAAACCCCAGTTCTTCTCGGCTTCTTCGCAAATAACCGGGTGCATAGATATCCACATAGCTTAAGCGCTCTTCCGCTTCGCTGATCTTTTTCTGACAGCCTTCTTTGAGGTGATCCTGATCAAGGGATAAGGGCTGGCCAGGTAAGCCAAAGAACCCGCTCCAAACGTTAGCACTGTGATATCGTTCCGAAGCATAAGAAAGTAAATTAGAGGAAACATTACTTGTATTGATGGCACGTAAGGATTCAAGGGCTTCAAGGACTCGTTCCTTTACGATCATATAGGTTTCAAGGTCGCTTAGGGTTTGAAGATCCTTGGCATCAATTTTTTGGTCGAGTTCAGTAACCGAAACAGTAAGGTTTAACATGCGCTCATATCGCTGCGAGTTCGTCTGGGTTTGTAAGACCCTCGCAAGAAGGCGTATATTTTGTGAAAAGCAGTAACTCGCCGTGGCATAATATCTAGCTGAGGTATAGGTCGATGTTGCCCGCTTGCTAAAGTTGCTTTCATCGGTATAATTGAGTTTTCGCTTATCCACCAAGTTTTGAAGGGATCGTGTTCGATTGCACAGTTCATCGGCAATTTTTTGCATGACTTGAGTATATTCTGAACTGGTTTCAATGTGCTCATTTTGTGTAAAGTTTTGCTTGGTAAATTCATAAAGGGCTTCATCAATATTTCCGATCTTAATGATTTGAATACTCAGGTTGGACAATAAGTTAGTTTGGTTGGTGTAATTAAGAAGGGAAAGGGTTTTGTTGATGCGTGTGGAATGGCTAGAGTTGGTTAAATTTAGCGTTGCATTAGAAGGTAGGGTAATCACAAGAACAGAAGAGGCCCATTTGGGGATGAGAATTTTCTTATAACCTGCTTGTTCGGCGGCTTTTGCTTTTTCGTAAATGCCCGAAACAGGCCCGATTAAGCCGCCCGTATCAATGGTCCCGGTCATAACTGTTTCATTGTCAAGCGATAAGTCCTTGAGAACCGCAATGGTGAGGACTGCTAGGGCCCCGCCTGCACTGGGTCCTCCAACAAGGGGACTGTTCGCTTCGATCTTATAGAAAAAATCATAGACTAAGCAGTCCGTTTCAATATAGGAACACGCCACTTGGTTCGCAAGCCGCGTGGAAATCTGGGTGTCTATCTTAGTAAGAGGAAAAGAATCAATGAAAATACGCCCACTGCCCGGTTTCACATCCAAGTATAAATCCGCTGTTCCACCACCCAGGCTTTGATCACCATGCTGCACAACCGTAAGAAGCGTGATATGCCCCGACTTGGCTAAGGCTACAGGAAGTAAAAGCAAGAACAACAACCAGTAACTCCTTCTCATGCCGCCGTGAAGCAGCAAGAGGTTTATATAGTTACGTCGTTATTAAAGTACAGTAAGCTCTCACTCCTCTCCCATCCAATCTAACTTTTCCTGCTGCTGCTAGATCTCGTAAATGTTGGTGGTGCGTTTTGTCTCGTCCAGGCATCTGAGATATCACTTCGCAGACTGTAGGAGAACTTCCTTTCTGTTGGACATAATCCCGGATAGTGGCCAGTAAAGTTTCTTCACCAGTAACACGATCAGGAGAGCGCGCACTTTCACGGAACGAATGATAAACACGAAGGGCTTCACTGCACCGCAACTTGAGGAGCTCCGGTGCAGTCGTAAACGGGGAATTGGAAAGATTGGAACGGGCATCTTGAAGGGCTCTTTGCACGAATTGGTTATAGTCAAGCAAAAACCGTTCATCTCTAGTAAATCGTGCAACTTCGCCTTCTAAGGTAACATATCCTAAAGCCGTTAATTGATGTAGGTGTGAAAGAACAGCGTCTTTGTCGATACCTAAACGTCTACCTAAAGTATCTGCACTTGTGGAGCGTTTGGCGAGAGTCTCTAAAATATAAATTCGATGTAACGCTCCTGAATCATTATCTCTGTGTGCGGCACCCAAGTGGCCCAAGGACCTTTTTTTTTCAGCAACCATATTTAAGCTCCCCATGGCAATTCGTTTACCGAGGCAATCTCCAACAGGAGTGGAGGTAACATAGAGGTCATTAAGGTCGGATCCACGACCATGTTGAAGGCCACGTCCAAGTCGAACAAGAACAGCAAATCCACTGGGGTATAACGTATCTGTGAGATAATGAGTAAACGTAGGCCCACAAGGTAAGAAATGTTCTAACTCTTGACCGACGAGTTCAGCAAGACTGGCACGAACTTGCAAAGGAGTTTTCAAGTGATGATTCAGCGCGAGCTGGGCCATTGCTTTAGGTTCTAAATTAAAGGCAGAAAAGACAGCTCGCATTTGGTTCCTAAAAGCTCTTGGGAAACGTTCTTCTCTTCTTTCTACAACAAGAGGACCTATTTCTTCATCAGTTAAAATACCACTATTTCGGGCAAGAACAAGTTGTCGGAGAAGGGCTCGAGAGGAAAGGGTATACTCTTCTCTTAGCCTATTGAGTGCTCCATCCTCAAGAGCAAAAACTTCTTTTCTGTTAACGCGCTCGAAATACAAACCTTTTTTATAGGCTCCAACTAAACGATCTAAACGAATAGGTTTTCTCATGAAGGATCTAAAGAGACAGTTCCAGGGTTATTTATAACCCTTTTCCTTATAATGTATACAGGGAGTTCAGCTTCCTTTGTTCTTGTACCGTCCTCGCTGT
>JBBSWA010000043.1:0-1311 GCA_038046485.1 Nanobdellota archaeon | reverse complement strand
GATTCATCATCAGGTCTTCACTACGCTCAGACCTGACGTACTCTCGGCCCCTGCAGAGAATCTTATAGTCGATCGAAAGCTTTTTATATCCTCTTTGGGTTGTAGACAAAAAGAGGAACGATATGAAAGACGAAGAATACGAGCTTCTACCGCATAGAGAAATTCTAAAATTAAGAGATGAAGTAGATCGCTTAAAGGCAAACCCCGTTTCTTCAGAAGCAGCCAACTTAGTAACAACCATGAATAAATTAAATGAGTCCATTTCTCGCTTGATTCACATTTTTGAAGGAGCTGAAAAAGAGCTCGCACAAGAGTACAAGCATTCAAAGCTAGACGATAAATTAGGGAGAGTGGTATATCAGAATAAAGAGATCGCAAAGGGTATCATTGCAGTAGCAGACTTAATTAAAAAGAGGCAAATCGTACAACCTGTTCAAACACAGGTTCAGCCAGTAAGCTCTCCAGAACCTCAGCAATCCTCCACCCCTCCCAGTTTAGAGCCTGAACCTGTAGTGGAAGAACCTTCTCCGATTCCAGATCCCATGGCACAAGGAATGATGAGTACACCCAATGAGATTCCTTCTTCAGTTCCAGAGCATGCAGATATCGTACCCCCTCCTCCCGAAAAAAAGAAAGGGATGGGTTGGTTTAGCAAATGAATTCTTTAATGAAACCGGCCTTCATCATTCTTTCGCAAAGCGCTAAACTTGCAGCGCAGATGAATACAACTACAGTTAAACGAATAGAAGAAGAAAAAAGGGCAGGGTTAACCGGGGATCTACCATTACAAGAAAGAGCACAGGCATTTTTACAAACAAAGGTCATACCTAAGCCCATGCCCGGTTCTTTATTGGCAAAGTTGGACAAACGACTGGAATTAATCGAATTAAGTGGGGAAGTGGCTCGTCTAGAACTTTTATTAAAAGAGCTAAATAACAACGGCAGATACTCTTCGTTTGAATTAAGAAACCTAAGTTCTAAAATTGAGTGGTTAAAGTCAAATGTAAAAGGACGTATGGCTTAAAGATCCCTTGCCATAACCGTTTTTCTTCCATTGGCTTGTGCACGGGCAATAGCATCTTTGATGAGTTGAGTTGCCTTTTTATCCAGGGCATCTATAAAATCGCCGGCTACATTGTATTCTTTGGTGAGTTCCTTTACTTTGGCTTTTACGATAACGGACATGGTCCACCTCCAATAAAAATAGGATTTTTTTAGGTTGAGGGATATTTAAACTTTTTGCTTGGAAAGATAATTGAATAAGTCCGAAATTAGTTCTCACTTTTGGAGTATATAGGTTGTTTTTAAAGT
>JBBSWA010000042.1:1191-11666 GCA_038046485.1 Nanobdellota archaeon | reverse complement strand
CAGAATGCCTCCGTTGAGTTTAGCTTCTACCAGAGTATTAAACCCAGAGCAAAAGTCGCTTTGAAAGAGTTCTTCAACAAGTTTCTGTGTGTTCCCTCGCTCGAGCTCTACTTTAACTTGCTGGGTAATTTGCTCTCGGTCTTTTTGGCGTTGATAAACTTGGTATCCTCCGAATCCGGTAAGTCCAAGACC
Source organism: Nanobdellota archaeon (assembly GCA_038046485.1). Taxonomy (GTDB): domain Archaea; phylum Nanobdellota; class Nanobdellia; order Woesearchaeales; family SM23-78; genus JBBSWA01. Next base: position 11,474 of record JBBSWA010000042.1, on the reverse strand, counting down.
AAGCGCAGTAATAGCCCCCCACATCACTCGTCGCATCCAGACAGGTTTTCGTATGCCCCAGCGAATGGATTTAGCAGAAGGTTCGTTATTTCCTTTGGTTTCTTGCATGGCCATAGCAACGCTTCCGTAGGGGTGGTGATGGTGTTCTCTGATTTGAGCAAGTTCTTCATCCTCCACGTTATGAACGTCCATTTTGTGTTCAACTACAAACTCATTTAGTTTTTCATTCAATTTTCCGTTTAAGTATCCTTTTTGTTGTGCCGTTTCAATTCGTCGTAAGGCTAGGTTGTAAGCCACCAGGGCTTGTTGTTTCCAGCTTTCTCTTTCTTCTTTGTCTGTTTTGGCTCGTTCTAAATACCGTTGCATGGCTAAAACATCATCGACAATCTGGCTTAAGTAATAAGACTTTTCAAGTTCTTCATGGCTGGGTAAGTCTTGAGCAAGTTCTTTGGCCTTTTGTAAAAGCTTCATTTCTAAATCAGGGGTGATGGAAGGATGACTGAGTACCTTAACAAGTCCATGGCCGAGGTGGGCACATCGGGCGGAAAGATCAATATATTTTAGAAACCTTTCTACAAGAACATTCCCTCCGTGTAAGTCATTGAGGCAGAATACGCGTGGGAGGGAGTCTAGATAATCCCCTAGTTCTCGGAATCCTGTTAAAAGGTCTTGGGTGGAGGTTGCTCGCAGGGATCGATCGTGTCTCTGTAAGAAATGGTCGGTTAAGAACTTAGGGTGGGGTTCAAGAGGTCTGGGAATAAAGTCGGGTGAAGAGAATCGGATTTGTCGAGTATCATATCGAGCAACATTGAAATAAAGTCCCATCACTTCAGTGAGGAGTTTTTCTTTTTGATCAGGATCTTTTTCTTGTTCTAGAATTTCATCCAAGGTCTTTCCAGGGCTAAGGTCATACGCCATGAGTTTTGCCCTGCGATGAACATGTACTGGGTGTATAAAATCAGAGGCTCTTGCAAGAAAGCTGGTGAGTTGTAAGGTTTCATTAAAGTCTCTTCGAGTGGCATGAATTTTCAGATGATACCTTGGGGTATGTTTGGGGGTTAGTCGGAAGTGGGTAAGAAGAACATGCCCACCTTCACGAGAAGTACGCCCATAAGGGTAAACTTTGAAAGTTTGTTCATGCAAGGCACGGCTTCCTCGGCTAGCAAGCAGTTCTTCAAGGACTTTTTTTTCTTGAGGTGTAATGGATTTGTTTTGCTCCCAGGCACCTAATCTGTCTACAACAAGGGGGATAACAAGTTTCGTGTAAGCATTAAGGCCGATAAGATCATGTAAGGAGACCGAAACAGCTGGTTGAGGAGACACCATAGCTTCAAGGAGGAGTTGTTTATTTATAAACATCCAAGCTTAAAAAGAGCATTTAAGGAGTATAAACCACAAACTTTCCGTTCTTGATTTGTTTGTACATGACAGGTTTACTCACATCGCCATTGGCATCAAAAGCAACATTTCCAGACACTCCTTCATAGGTCTTGCTGACTTCGTAGAGTTTGTCTTTGATGGATTCACGGCTGCCATCACTTTCTTTCAAGGCTAAGATGCCGAGCATGACGGCATCGTATGCCTCAGTTACATAGCTGGGCATGGCCTCTTCTTTGTACCTTTCTTTGTATCTTCGCTGTAATTCCTGGTATTTGGGACTGTCAGGTGGGTTTCCAGGCATGACATAGAGGAGTCCTTCAACAGCGCTTCCAGCCATATCAATAACTTGTTGATCTTCAGCCGTTTCAAGGGGGACGATGAATTGGACATGGAGTCCCAGTTCCTTGGCTTCTTTAGCTACATGCCCTATCTGTTGGGGTCCAGTAGTCAGGAACAATACATCAGGGTCTGCTACTTTGATCTTGGTGAGTTGGGTTCTGAAATCGCCTGCTACATTATCACTTTCTTCTTCAGCCACAACGACTCCTCCTAATTCTTGAAACCTAAATTTAGCGCCTTTGACGATTTCAATAAAGGCATCATTACTAATGTCAACGAGTGTCGCCATTTTTCTTTTGCCGAGTTTGTAGGTTAATTCCGAAGCAGCAAGGGCTCGACTTCCATCACTGATATAGGTTCGAAAGATGTAGTCTCCTGATTTAGAGACACTCGGAGCAGAAGATACAGGAGAAATAATCGGTGTGTGAGTGCTTTCCGCAATGGGTGCCGCAGCAAGAGTACTGCTGCTACAGCTTCCTCCAAGGACGAAGTCAACATGGTCAATGCTGGTGAGCTTGTTCATGATCGTTACGGTTTCTTTAAGTTGGCAGGATCTTTGGTCTTCAATGACAAGCTGAATAGGTCTGTTCACAAGGTTTTTAGCGTCTTCTACGGCAAGTTCAGCTCCTCTTGGAACGCCTCGCATAAAAGAAACATAGTCTCCAGTAAGATCCCCCAACACACCGATTTTGATGGGTTGGGCATTTTGAGTGGATGTACAGGCAATGAGCAGAAATACAAGGACAAGAGAGAGGAAGTGCCTATTCATGTACTAGAGGATAAGATCTCTCTTCTTTTACTTTATGCCAGCATATGCTGGTATCACCCACATAATTTAAAAAGCAGTTCTCACTCTAGACAAGTATGTGGGTCGCCAAGTTCCAGATGCGTCATGCCGATTGCATCATGGGCGTTAGAACAAAAAAATTCAAGTGCCTGGTATATGTTTATCCAATAAACCTGCATAAAGAAGGGAATAAAATCGTTTTCACGCTGCTCAATATCATAATAGGTTTAGAAGAGAACAAAAAGAGGCTTATAAAAGATCTAAAGAAAGAGAAACGATTGCACCGGATGGAAATCAATGGGGATCTTTTATTTATAACCTATAAAGATAGTTTGAGAAGAAGCTGGTATCGTCACTTGGTCAATCCGGAAATATTCTATATAAAGCCTATCATGATTTTTGAAACGGGTTGGGAGCAATTTGAGCTGGGTTCCTGGAAAAAAGAGCCTTTGGTAAGGTGTCTTAAGGCGGTCAAAGCTCATTTTGAATTTAAGTTGATTAGCATAGATAGGAAGTATCATGCAGACTTTTTCCTATCAAGACCTTTACCAAAATTAAGTCTTAGACAGAAGGAAGCTCTCCAATTAGCGGTGAGAGAAGGTTATTATGAGATTCCTAGAAAGACAGATTTAGAAACATTAGGTAAGCAAATGAAGATTTCGCGCCAGACATTCGAGCAGCATCTAAGATACGCCCAGCGTAAGTTGATGCCATTCTTGGAGAAAACGACTACGACTTAATTACCTTTTCTCCCACATCTTCTTCAATTTCAGCGCATCGTCTTCCTGGTTAGGCGTCTCCGTAATGACAACCCCTTTAATCTTGAACTCCTTCCATACCTTGACAATGTCCTGATAGTTTAAGTCAGATCCAGAATCATCTAGATTCAAGTGTCTGCGCTCTCCTTTCTCCGTGTATTCAATCCCAGCAATCTGAATATGCATATTATCAAGAATCTCCCGTCCAAGTCCTTTTTCCAGCGCCGCAAGGGCGCTTCGTATCTCTTCGTACGTATTATATTTCCCTTCTCGTGCATGTAAATGTCCAAAGTCAATACAAGGCAATACTTGATCTAGGTCTTGGCTAATCTGAATGATCTCATTCAAATCCCCCCATTGTGTGGGTTTCCCAGTCAGTTCAGGCCTTAACAGTACCTTATTGTCATCATCCTTCAGTTTCTTCACCAGTTCTTTCAACTGTTTCTTCACGTTGTTATAAACAGTAGCCGAAGGCATCTTCATGTAGTAGGCAGCGTGAAATGCGACGGAATGCCCCCCACAAAGATTCAAAATCTTGGCAGCCTTGTGAATGTAGCCGTGGCTGGCATACAGCTTCTTATCTTCCACGGCATTGAAATTGATGTAATAGGGGCCATGTGCACTTAACACAACCTCATTTTTCTTAGCAGTATCTTTTATGTTTGCACACGTTTCTTCTTTCAAATAAACGCCTGATCCAAAGCTAAACTCCATTGCATCCAACCCAAGTTTTCGCACTGTCTTAACACCATTCTCACTATTTACAGGTTTCAGTGTAGAGTGAGGGATGCCAGCCGGGCCGAAGAGGAGTTGGGTGAATTTCATAATACCTCCAAGATATCTTGTGTTGTTTTTATCTCAACTCCTTTTTGTTTTTTGAGGAAAAGATCATTTGTCCAGAGGGGGCATTTCTGCTGCAAGGCAAGGGCTAAGTAGTCAGCGTCTTTCAGAAATTTGTCTTGTTCTGGGAGAGGAAAATTCCGAATCAAAGTATAAACTTGAGTCATATAAGGCTCATAAGAGGAAGAAGGGATAAATTTGATTTCTAGCTTCATTTCTTCTATGAGTTTCTGAAAAGTTTTGGCTGTATTTCTGGTTCTTTGTATAATATCTTTTTTGTGCTCCTTTATTTCTAGAAGGGAAAAATCTGGGGAATATAAATGAATTTCTCGGGAAAGCAGTTGCTGTAAAGCGGAGCCAGGCCAGAAATAAGTAAATAAGACATTGGCATCAATGACAAGTCTCATGGAAGTAGGCCTTTTTTTCTTAGCTCTTTAAGCCTCTTTTTCCTGGATTCTCCAAGGGTTTGTACAGCCCAATTCACAAAGGGTTCTTCTTCTTTGAGTTGTTGTCGTATTTTTTCTTTCCAGTCCAGTTGTTGGGTCTTTTCAAGGATAGCCTTTCGTACATAGCCCGACCAGTTGATCTCGTCATACTTCTCCATCTTCTTCTTGACTTCAGGCGGTACCGACAACGTGACACTTACCATAAAAAAACGTAAATACGTTTAAATATTTAAAGGTTCCGATCGTAATGTATAAAAGGAACTCTTTCTAAACATAATCATGAAAGAGCTAAAATTTGATACATTTGATATGGGCCTAGTAGCAGATAAAATAGTCTCTTTTTTGGGGAGAAATAATGTTAAATCGACAACATTAGAGTATTGTAATTCAGAAGTAGATGAAGTGTTAAGTGAGGTCCCAGTAAAAAAATTAAAGGATAAGTTAGTAACTTTCTTTGATGAGGACACTCTCCATTATATGGTTAATGTTAAAGAATTAAACTGTAAGTTTTCATTTAAGGAAGGGGAGTTTAGGATATATTATCCTGAACAGTTAGAAAAAGAATTAGCCATCTTTAATAAGGAATTATTTTAACATTAAAAAAGGCAATCAGGCTTTGAGCTTTTTCGCAATCGCTTCCGCAAATGCCTTAGAAGCAGGGGGTCCATTAGCAGTAATAATATTCCCATCAATTACAACATCTTCCTGCACCAACTTTGCGCCCTTGCTCTCAAGTAAGGGTTGGTCATCCTCAGTAGAAGTGGCCTTTTTCCCTTCCAGTAGGCCGGCATGGGCAAGGATTCCCGGTGCAGCACAGATGGCTGCCACAATCTTTTTCTCAGCCACATACCTCTTAGCGAGTTCAAGAACGTCTTGATCTTCATAGTACTCTCGGCTTCCGCCACCTCCAACTAAGACCAAAACATCATACAGATCTTCAAGTTCATGGATAATAAGGTCCACTTCTTCATGCCTGCCTTGTTTGCTCTCAGCAATTTGGCTAATGCTGGTTGTGGTGACTTTGATTTTTTTCTTTTCAAGCACTTCTCTCGTTTCATAATACTCTTCATCTCGAAAGTTCGTGGGAGCAAGGAGCATTAAGGCAGTTTTTACCATGTTATTTCGCGCTCCTGCGTCCGCCTCCTCGTTTGTAAACGGAATAGCTTCCCTTGGCTTTCTGGTTTTTCTTCTCACCAAATTCATCTTCATCATAGCCCGGTACGGGTTCGAGTACAGGGGCGTTTTCTTGCGGTTTTTCTTCAGTCATGAATAGGTATTAAGAGTTTAGGCTTTTTAAGTCTTTTGATTTTCTCGACGATAAGGCTGCTTAATTTATACGAATAACTTCTGTGATCTGACTTACAATTTCTTGGCTTTTTTCAAGGTTAAGGCGTCCTAACTTCTTCAAAATCTTATTTTTATGGATAGCAAATAGCTTCATTGGCTTTATTTTGCTTGGATAATATAGAAAACCTTCTTCCAGGTCAGCTGTGTCAATCGATAAGGAATAAGAACGATCTTGAGGGTTTGTGGTAATAGCACAGCAGACAAGATCTTGTCCGATCGACTTTCCAGAGAGAACAACAGCAGGTCTTTGTTTTGACGTGGACAGATCAGAATAGGGAAAAGGGATAAGAACAATGTCTCTCTGCTTATAGTTTATTCCAAACTTCATCATATTTATTATCCCAGAGTTCGATCAATACTTCTTCGGTTGTGAGTCTTTTCTTCTTCATGAGGTAGGTTAAGAGCTTCAACTATATAAAGTTTAGGTGTAGGAAAAAGGACGAATTTGCATTTTCGGATCGACCGAAAATCTTTCGGTTTTTTGATGGATAGCTTTTTTAAGAACCTGTTTTGAATATCCTAAATGCTGAAAAGAACAAGTTTTATTAAGAATCTTAGCTTAAGAGGGGTTATGACTGACGTTGTTTTGCCAGAGGAGAAGTTGCGTAAGGTATTAACCGATGTAGAAGTGTTGATAGAAGATGTGGCTTCTCTTATAGATCAAGACAAAGTAGCTAAAAAGAGATTAGCAGAGATCAAAGCAGACCCCTCTATAGGTAGGTCGGAAAAAGAATTGGATGACTACCTTAGAAAAAGGGGGGTAAAAATTGACAGATTGGATCATTAAAGAGCATCCCATTTTCTGGAAGGATTTAGATAAACTTGAAAGAAAAGAACTAGAAATTTTCTATAAAAAGAAGGTAAAGATTAAAGAAAATCCATTGCGGCAGAAGCATCTGGCAGGCGGGGCGAACTGCTATCGAGAGCCCATCACCGAGAACATTCGCTTAATCTATTACATCGAAGGCAACATCATCTGGCTTTTAACCATCGGCAAGCACAAAGGCGTCTATGAAGAGTATTTGAAACGCCTGTATAGTTTACGAAAGAAGTTGAGATAAAAAAGAAAAAATTAGGTGCTTGAAAGCACCTTTTGTAGTTTTTGGTCCTTTTCCAATGCCAAATCGACATCTTGACTAATGAGGCCGTTACTCTTTTTGAGATTAGCGCAGTTACTCTTGACATTTTTTTCTAGCTTGTCAACAGTTGCGTTGCTTTTTTCGATTTCTTTGTTTATTTGACTCAGATGCTTCTTAAAGTCGGTGTTATCTAATACGTCTTTAACTTTGTCAAGCATCGTTTTTTTCTGCTTAAACAAGTTGACTTGCGTCTGATAATCTGCCTTACAAGCATGGTTCTTTATCAAAAGATATCTAAATGCTAAGTAGGCGACTTCCACAAAGTTTTCGTTTACAATTAAGATGTCTTGGGTGGTGTGGAAATCGGAACCGGCGGCTTCTTTGGGCATTGTTTTGGTAGAGATTATGGCAAATTCAACCCCCTCTTTCCGGATGTATCTCTGCATTTGGGGGATATATTCTTTCTTCCATTCTTCTACTCGTTTACAATCAATGCGTATCTTGCCGACCTGTTTCCCGTCTTCTACAACTTTAACAAGTAAGTCTTCCTGGTTAGGGCCTCCAAGGTGCTCAAACTCGTCTGGCTTACCTTGTGCTTTTAGCCGTCTAAGAACCTGAGTTTCCTCCCAATTACCAGCTGCTTTAGGGTTATGGATTAGCTTGTTAAAAAGACCATCCTGTCGTGCGAACTGTTTTTCAAGGAGTTCTTTTACTTCCTTAGGAATGAGCTCAGCTTTGGATTTGAGAAGCTCTTCTTTTTCCTGGTGGAGCTTTTCTTTTTCTTCCATAAAGCTCTCGATTTGTTCCTGTTTATGGGTTTGAAGTTCCTCTCGGCTTTTTTCTAGTTCTTTACGTTTTTGCTCTAAGTCTAGTTCTTTTTTGCTTAGTTCTTCAAATCGCTCCTTCTGCTCTTTGGCTATGTTCTTTTTTGCCTCTTCAAGCTCCTTTTGTTCTTCTTCAAACAACTGGAAAAGACGTTCCTTATCGAGGGTGTCTTCTCCATTACGCTCTTGAGCCGCATATATCTTCGCTCCAAGTTGGAGAACAATCTTGGCCTCACCATTCCAGTGAATTACCTTCTCTATTTCCATACCTGTTCTCTTCTCAAACTCTTCACCATTTACCGATTTGTTCCCGCAAAAGGGGCATTCCAGTTGATTCTTTTGGTTTATTTGATTTTTTGGGTTCATTATGAACACCTCCGTCGAAAGGCACAAAAAGCAAGTAGTAATATTAACGTAACTTCCGAACCGAGTTTCGGAAGGGTCCGAAGAGAAGATTTTAAAGCTAGATTAATTCTCTTAACTATATGGGTACTTACCTTACTTACAAAATACCTCTGATAGAATATAGGGAGTATTTCTTTGAATATAATATGAACATTGATCTTTTTCTGTTCATCAATAAAATATCAATTTACCTAAAATCAAAAAAAATTGATCCTGTGCTGGTTATGTTTTACGGTTCTTTGATTATTGGATTCCTGATCCTGATCTGCTTAGTTTATCTACTGCATTGGGTTGGACTTAAGGGTGAGTGGATGGGTTTTACAGTCATAGTTCTTATGATATTGGTGGGAGCCTTCATAGTAGTATCTCCTTTACTAAGTCTTGTCTTTGACAGGTATCTATCATCAGAAATGCCATACAGATTGGTAGAATTGATTAACGATGAGAGAGTAATAGAAGCTAATGATATTCAATGGCCAATTAAAGATTCTGATCAGAAGAGAAAAAGGCTGAAGCCAATACCCACGCCGCGTCTGGACGTTTTGGCGCTTCAAAAAGGTGAGAATATAAGTTTCGCTCATAAGTATATACCTGGCGTCGGATCAGGCACTCACTTTTCTGATGTTAAGAAGGATTTCTGTCGTGCGACAATAAATGGTAACCCTATATTGAATAAAGATTGCAAATATCTGCCGTGGAAATTTCAAATAGTAGACTATAAAAATAAGATGCACAAGGATGAGAAGATTAAAATAGAAAAAATATTGAATTTGCTGTGGGAATCTTATTTATATATACGATATTCTAAAATAAAATACAGAGAAAAATTAGAAAAAACTCGTACAATCAAGTCACGAAACTAAACTTTCACTTCCCAATCCCTTCATACCCCTTCTTCTCAAGTAACTTCACCAATTCTTTCCCGCCGGACTTCACAATCTTGCCATCCATCATGACATGGACCTTATCAGGCTTCAAGTAATTCAAGATTCGTTGATAGTGCGTAATAATCAGAACGCCCATCTTTGGAGAAACCAACTTCTTCACACCCATCGCAACCGTCTTTAACGCATCAATATCCAGCCCTGAATCCGTCTCATCCAGCACAGCAATCTTCGGTTGCAAGAGCGCAAGTTGCAAGATCTCGCTTCTCTTCTTCTCTCCACCTGAAAACCCATGGTTCAGGTACCGAGAAGCAAATTTAGGATCAATGCTGAGTTCAGCCATTTTCTTTTTCAATAATTTAACAAATTCTAGGACAGGTATCTTTTCTTTGCGTCGAGCGTTCATCGTAGCACGTAAAAAGTTACTCAAGGTAACGCCTTGGATCTCAGCGGGGTATTGAAAGGATAAAAACAGTCCTTTTTTGCTTCGTTCATAGGCTGGTAAGATCAAAATATCTTCGCCGTTTAGTTTAACACTTCCTTCTTCTACTTTATATTTGGGGTGTCCCATGAGGGTATTAGCAAGGGTGCTCTTCCCCGAACCATTCCGTCCCATGAGTGCGATAACTTCACCTTGTTTCACAGTTAAGTCAATTCCATTCAGGATCATTTTACCGTCGACGCTTACTTTCAATCCTTTCACTTCAAGTCCTTTCATAAGTGGCCTCCTTTAACTTCATCTCAGAAACGTGCGTTTCTGATGATGCCAGCGACTTATGTCGCTGAGCATGCTGCAAAATAGCTCTCTCCAACGTCCGCAAAGTCAACAATGCACATTTCATGCGCACAATGCCAATAGGAATAGCAAGTAACTCAAGCATGTCTTCTTTAGTAATCTTTGCAGCTTCTTTTAATTTCATGCCTTGTACCTTTTCCATAAGTAAGCTAGCCGCTGCTTGGCTAATAGCACATCCGTGTCCAGCGAACTTCGCTTCAGCGATTTTATCTTTGTCAAGTCGTACGCTCAATTCAATCTCATCCCCACAGCTAGGGTTCAACTCCTTATGATACAAATCAGGTTTCGCAATCCGTCCGGCATGCCGTGGGCTTTGATAATGGTCCAAGATGTGTTCCCGGTACATCTCATCCGCATCAGCAAGGGGATCTTCTCCAGTGGGGTATCTCATATTCATT
>JBBSWA010000042.1:0-1181 GCA_038046485.1 Nanobdellota archaeon | reverse complement strand
CTTCTCGAGCAAATACCTTTCGTACTTTTTCGAGTGCTTCACATAAAGCATCAACCTCTTTGGTTGTATTATATAAGTAAAAGCTAACCCGGCAGGTGCTTTGCATGCCTAAGCTTTTATGCAAAGGCATGGTACAATGATGGCCTGCTCGAATGGCAATGCCTTGTTTATCCATTAACGTGGCAATATCATGAGGGTGTGTCCCGGATAAATTAAAGCTAATGACCCCAATTCGTTTGGATGCATCGGGGCCATAAACAGTGATTCCAGCTATCTTGCCGAGTTTTTGCATGGCATATTTAGTAAGTTCTTGTTCGTGTTTTTGAATTTTGCTCATGCCGATTTTTTGTAAATACCGAATGGCTTCTCCAAAGGCGATTCCATCTGCAATGTTGGGGGTTCCAGCTTCAAACTTCCAGGGTAGCTCATTCCACGTTGCATTTTCATAAGTAACTTCACGGATCATGCCCCCTCCATAAAGAAACGGTTCCATCTTCTCAAGGAGTTCTTTCTTGCCGTATAAAACGCCGATACCTGTAGGTCCAAGCATCTTGTGGCTGCTAAAGGCCATAAAGTCACAATCCATCTTTTGAACATCAACAGGCATGTGGGGTACACTTTGGGCGGCATCAACAATAACAAGAGCGCCGTGTTGGTGAGCCCATTGAGTGATCTCTTCAACAGGATTAACCGTACCCAGTACATTGCTGGCATGAGTGAGGGCAACAATCTTGGTTTTGGGTCCAAGCATGTGTTGATACGTGGTCAAGTCAAGGGTTCCATCAGGGTGTAAAGGAATGTATCGAACAACCTGGTGGTACCTTTTGGCAAGCGTAATCCAGGGCACTAAATTGCTGTGGTGCTCCATCGGGGTAAGGATGATTTCACTTCCCGGCGGAAAGTTAGGGAGTAACTGGTGGGCAAGAAGGTTGATGCTTTCAGTTGTATTTCGAGTAAAGACCACTTCTTCCATGTGTGCATTAATAAACCGAGCAACGGTTTCATGGGCTTTTTCATATTCGTGTGTGGCTTGTTCGCTAATTTTATACAAACCTCGATGGACATTGGCATTATACTCTTTATAGTATCGGCTGATGGCTTCAATGACTACTTTTGGTTTTTGGCTGGTAGCTGCACTGTCAAGGTAGACAAAGGGTTTGCCATGTACTTTGATTTTAAGA
>JBBSWA010000041.1:0-7175 GCA_038046485.1 Nanobdellota archaeon | reverse complement strand
TGTGGGGTGCCCAGATCAAGACTTTTAGAACTGGGGAAATCAGCCAAGGCATTCCTGTTCTTGGTGCAATCATTACCCCTATTCAGATTACGATCTTAATTACCAGTTTGGCATTAATGTTGGGATTGTACTTCTTCATCATGAAAACAAAGATTGGAAAAGCCATGCGCGCTGTTGCGGACAACAAAGATGTAGCGGCCAGCATTGGGATTAATGTGAACCAGACGATTAGCATCATCTTTGTCATTGGAAGTGCCCTCGCTGGAGCGGGAGGCGTACTCGTCGGAATTGAACAGAACTTGACGCCCATGATGGGCGTACCCATGACTGTCAAAGGATTTACGGCAGCCATCGTTGGAGGAATTGGAAACATCTGGGGAGCTGTGCTGGGTGGATTTGCGATTGGATTTATTGAAAATATTGGCATTTTCTTTATTCCTTCAGGATATAAAGATGCGATTAGTTTTGCCGTGTTGCTTTTAATGCTCATCTTTAGACCTCGAGGGATTGTTGGCGTGAAAAAAGAAGAAGAGGTACGCGGCTAAATGGCGTACTTCGAACACATTGCCATATTGATCGGTATTTATACTATTTTAACCATTTCTTTAAACTTGAATATTGGGTTTACTGGACTGATTAATTTAGGACATGCCGCATTCTATGGCATTGGAGCGTATACCTCTGCACTACTTACCATGGCAGGAGTTCCTTGGTTTATTAGTTTCCTCTGCGCAGGGGTTGTTGCTAGCATCTTTGGATTCTTAATCAGCGTACCCTGCCTGCGCCTTCGTGGGGATTACTTAGCTATTGCTACATTAGGGTTTGGCGAGATTATTCGTGCCGTTATGAAAAACTGGGTTGGCTTAACACGAGGACCATTAGGAATTCCAGGCATTCCAAAAGCAAACATTCTGGGTATGAGCTTTAGCGACCCCATCCATTTCCTGATCTTGGTTGCCATCATTGCGGCCATCACCTTATTCATCATTAATCGCATCACCAAAAGTCCTTTTGGACGTGTATTGAGGGCGATTCGTGAAGATGATGTTGCAGCTCAGGCGTTGGGCAAGAATTTGACTTATTATAAAGTCTGCACAGTATGTGTCGGGGCCTTCTTTGCTGGACTTGCCGGCAGCCTATACGCCCATTATATCACCTTCATCGATCCCACCACATTTACTTTGCAAGAAACCATTTTGATGGTCAGCATGGTTGTGCTTGGTGGGATGGGGTCTGTGAGCGGCAGTGTCTTAGGCGCGGCCATCATTGTGATTTTACCTGAACCCTTACGATTCTTGAACATGCCCAGCAGCATTGCTGCCGCCATGCGACAAATGATTTATGCCTTGATTCTGATTTTATTGATGCTCTACAAGCCTGAAGGCATCCTTGGAGAAAAGACCTTCAAAATTAGAAGAAAAAGCCTGTGGAACCCCTTCAAATTCCTAAAAGGTAAATTATCCGGGGGAACATAATGTTACGCGTCCACAACCTCCACAAACAATTCGGCGGCATCCATGCCGTCAAAGGCTGCGATTTTCACGTCGAACGGGGCAAGATTACAGCCCTTATAGGACCAAATGGAGCTGGAAAAACTACTGTATTCAATATCATCAGCGGATTTATCAAACCGGATGCGGGTACCATCTTCTTTGATGGCAGCGATGTGACTGATTTTGAGCCTTACCAAATTGCGCAAGCAGGAATTGGAAGGACGTTTCAGATCATACGCTTATTACCCAAGATGAGTGTTTTGGAGAATATCTTAATTGCCATGCCCGACCAAAACGAAAACCTAAGCCATGCCATTTTACGTAGCAAAACCTGGAAAGCGGCTGAACGACGCAATGTAGAGAAAGCACTCGAGTTATTGAAATTTGTCAACCTGGATGTCAAAGCCGAAGAACAAGCACGGCATTTAAGTTATGGACAGCAGAAATTATTGGAAATTGCAAAGGCTCTTGCATCTGATCCTCCACTGATTATGCTGGATGAACCTGCTGCTGGCGTGAACTTGACCATGCTCAAGAAGATTGGAGAACTTATGGTGCAACTCAAAAAAGAAGGAAAAACCATTTTGTTCGTTGAACACAACATGGACTTTGTCATGAAAATCGCGGATAAAGTTGTGGTCATGGACCACGGCGATGAGATTTGTATTGGAACGCCGAAAGAAGTTCGGCACAACAAAAAGGTCATAGATGCTTATCTAGGCACCACTGACCTTAAGGAGTGAAGATAAATATGACCTTTTTGAGCTCGGCAAGCAAGTTGCCTCACAACAAAAAAGTTATAGATGCATATTTAGGCACTACGGACTTGAAGGACTAACATGAACAAAAAAGAAGGTAAAAAAAACCCTGGAAAACTGATCCTCCATATTGATCATCTCGACTCTTGGTACGGACAAGTACAAATCTTACATGACATTAGCATCCATGTATATTCAGGAGAAATTGTCAGCATCATTGGACCGAATGGGGCTGGAAAAAGTACGGTATTGAAGAATGTCTTTGGCCTGATTAAGAAGCGAAAAGGGGAAATTATGTTTAATGGAAGTCACATTCACATGATGCCCCCCAACCAAATTGTGAAGCAGGGCATTAGCATTGTACCTCAAGGAAGAAGCGTCTTTCCTAGTTTAAGCGTTCTTGAAAACTTGGAACTTGGGGCCTATATCATGAAACAAGTCAACAAAGACGACCTGGAACGGGTTTTGAAACTATTCCCCATCTTACGCGAGCGACTTGGACAGAAAGCAGGGATGCTCTCTGGAGGAGAACAACAAATGGTAGCCATGGGAAGAAGCATGATGCTGAATCCGAAACTATTGTTACTGGACGAGCCCACGCTAGGCTTAAGCCCGAGCTTTAAAAAGCTGATCTTTGACAAGATCATCGAGATCAACCAGAAAGAAGGCGTAACGATTTTGATGGTTGAACAGAACGCACGGAAATCCCTGGAATTAAGCCATCGAGCCTATGTATTAGAGCTTGGAAGGAATAAACTCATGGGAAAAGGCAAGGACTTACTGCATGATAAACGGGTGCAGAAATTGTATTTAGGCGGGGGATAAGTTTAAAAAGATTGAATCTCTAAAATCACGATGCGCATCACTTTATCCTTCGTCATTCTTCTTTTACTCTCTTTTCTTGTATTCGCCCAGACGTATCCCAATATCCATGATGAAGCAGGGGTTTTACAGCCTCCTTACCGAGCTCTGATTGAACAAGGCGCTTGGACCATTCAAAATACCAACCAAGTACCTATATATATCTACACTACCAAAAGTCGAAGCGACCTTCCCCAATACGCCCAAGAACTACGTGGGCAAACCCCCCAACCCAGCCATGCCATTCAACTGGTCATTAACCCTGACCAAAAGAAAGGATATGGTTATGTAGGAGGAGAACTTGAACAGGATCTACCTAGAAGTGTACTGGACCAGATGATCAATGTCCTGCTCCAACCCCACCTTGAAGATCAAACCTATGCCGCAGGAGTCAATGAAGTGCTCATTCAAATCAAAGGTTACCTTGCCAAGAAACCTGAAGTTCTCAACCAATACCAACCCTCTCTTAAACAAGAAGCCCACACCCTTTACTGGACTGGGTTATTCATCTTACTGCTGATCATCGGCAATACCTTGCTGACTTTAATTCACACTCCTAAAAATAGGTGGACGGCCAAAAGCATTTTTTCCATCCTCTTAATTGTTGCGAGTGTTTTTGTGAGCCCTTATCTTGCAGGTGGCCTGCTTCTACTGGGTGCTGCCTTGCTTGTATTGGATGCTCATAAAGCCCAACAACCTCAAGCTACATCTAGTTTTAGTGGCGGCACCGGGGGATTTGGAACGACTGGATTTGGGGGATATTCGATGCACACCACTGGCTTTGGCAACACCAGCTTTCAAACCAGCATTCATCCTGCATCTCAACGACACTTGACGGTTAGCCAAAAAGCACACCACTTGATCAGTGAAAGCTTTGGACAATAATGACTCCTCTTAATCAAGTCAAAAAAGAAATTGACTCCTTAAAAGAAAGAAACCGTCGCGTCGAACAAGACAAAGCCTGGGAAACCAGTTACACCCGAAGAAGTTTACTTATGCTTTTTACCTATTTAGCCATTGGATTTTACTTACAAGCTATTGATATCCCAAAACCTTGGCTGAATGCCATTGTACCTGCTGTGGGTTTTATGCTATCCACACTGACTCTTCCTTTTTTCAAAAAGATGTGGATTCGGTTTAACTAAAAAATACTCACCAACCAACCCCATGCTTTTTGGAAGAATGACTTTTGAGGAGGGGTTTCTTGGACTGGGTTTACACAAACTCCGCCTTGACATTGGTTTGAAAGACACTCATACCCATTCTGGCAGGGCTCTTTATCCTGATTTTGAGCAAGCATCTTTAAACGGGGATCACAAAATGAATCACCATCACGGGCTCCAATGGCAATACAACCCCCATCGTCTGTTAAGCAACCTGCACAAGACTCTTCTTCCATTGGTGCTTCTGGCTCTTCCTTATGCACTTCTTTTACAACGGGCTTTTCTACCACCTGAAGTTTAGGAGGTGTTGCCTTTGGAGGCACTTTTACCACAACCTCTTCTTTTACTTCAGACTTTGGAAACTGCGGCGTACATAAACCTAGCCCTGGATAATCTAAGGTGATTTCTTCTGGAACAGTACTTGACCTTATGTACTGAATTAAAACCCCGTAATCTGTAGCCCCATACCAATGATTGGTGTGACTGTCTTTATACAGGTCAAATGAAGGGATGCTTTTTGAAGTACGCAAAATGCCATTCCTATAATATTGAACGCCACCTATACTTACCTGTCCATTTCTTGAAGAGACTGTAAACCCCAATGACTCATCCCCTTTCGAATCCCTGAAATTCCTACCTGGAGTTGTAAGGCTTACCAAGATGCTGCCTGCTGCACTGCCATCGCTCGATCCGATGTCGAGCACTCCACCACCGCGTACAATGACTGGAGCGGTGTCTCCATTCAAAGCTCCGTTTCCATCCAGATCAATGGACAGCGAATTCGAAGGTGTTGAAGAAATAAAACCTGTAAACGTGGATCCACCCACCACTAAGTTAAACTGCCCCAAAACGAGACTCGGATCCTTATCCGGTGCTGGCATAAAATTGACCATCTTGGGCCCGGAAGCTAAGTCCTCAAAAACAATCACTTTATTTGCGACATCAATGCTTTCATACTCCAACACATGAGAAGAACCCACTAAACCATCTCCTGTGACTAAGAACGTATTTTTTCGGTTGATATTAAAGGCATCTTCTGGATTTGGACCTGCTAACAAGGCATCAAACCCTGAAACTTCCTGCGTGATGAAGTCCCTTGTACCCTCACGACCATAATGCAAGGAACCTTGTGTTGCCTGGGCAAAGGGAACATTATATTGCATGTTGTCTCTGTTTACAAAACTCAGCCAATACTCGTCATCTGCCCGAGCAGTAACCTTAATGGGAGAAGAACCTGGACAACCTGTATAAGCGAAAACAGAAGATACTAAAATCAAAACCAATAAGACATAAACCCATTTCATATCCCCAAACGAATCATTACTTCTATATATAGCTATAGCATTGACTTTGCCTGAATCATGTCTTAAAAGCGTGACTTTCCAGTTAGATTTAGAATTTATTTTTTTGAGTTTATCTCTAGAATTAATGCTCACATCAAACACATACCTATTTATATCTTGAACCATTCCGCAGTAGTATGGCATTTTTAGACCAGTATGATCATTTAATGACAATTGAAAAGCACATTTTACCACAAGCTACGTGTTTTGCGGGGGATATATTGGAAGCAAATTTTAGTCGGCTAAATAATAGTCAAAAGAGGAACTTGGTTCATAAAGCGGTTGTAAGTAAAATTGACCCGGCTATAATCGGAATTGGAGAGCATCAAGTTGCTCTAAGAGCCGGACAATATGATCATGGTGGGAATCGTTATTATATGTGTGTGAAGTTCCAGCGTGGAGATATTAGTCTTGATGAAAGACTAATAAGGGATGTTTGGTTGCTAGGTGGGGATGTTGTCCCTGTGAAGGGTGGAGCAAGAGTCGAGTGTAGTTATTTCCCTCTTCAAAGCCTTAATAATGATTCTAAAGATTCGGCTGAAAGTTTAAGGTCGCTTGGATTGACTGTCCCTTTTACTCAATCAGCAAAAATTAGATTTAGCAACAGGGATATATATGCCACAATAACCGAGGATTTAAGTGAAGGGGGAAAAAGTCAAGTTTATCCTGCATCAGAATATCTGGGAAAAACCAAGAGTCCAAAGCTAGCAGGCAAAATGAAAGATGTACTGGGTTATGTTAGAAAAAGATGCGAGGCTAAGGTATTATTTGGTCACGTCCATGGAATAGATTTTTCATCAAGGGTTGCATTGAGAAATATGTTTTTTGTAAGAACTAGCAAAGGCATTGAAGAACTTGTTGCGAACGATTTTGATCATGTTCGTCTTGAAACAAAAAGGTAGTTTCATGTACATGGTAAGGCGACAAAGCCTATAGCATTCTAAAAATTTAAAAACAACCAAAGAAAAGAACCTTTATGCGCTACGTTCTATTCACCCTTTTGTGTCTAACCCTTACTGCTTATGCCTATGCCCTCCCCACCTATCAAGGCTATGTTACGGACCAAGCCAAGCTTTTTTCACCGGCTGAACAGATGCAATTGGAGCAGGTGCTTACGCAGATCGAACAAAACACGACGGCTGAAGTTGCTGTTGTGACTGTGGACAGCCTGGAAGGCCTTGCGATCGAAGACTACTCCATCAAGCTTGCTGAAGAGTGGAAAGTCGGCAAGAAAGACCTGGACAATGGATTGATTATTCTGATTGCTCCGAACGAACGGAAATATCGAGTTGAAGTGGGATATGGACTTGAAGGAACTCTACCTGACAGCCTTACTGGAAGACTTGGACGAGAGATCTTGGTACCTGCCTTTCGCAGCAATCAATACGGCCAGGGGGTTCTTGAATTAGTAAAAACTTTGCAAGGCTATTTAGAGAACAACCCCGAGATTATTTCTCGACATGAAGTGAGCACTTTCAACCAAATTGTCATGTGGTTCATTGTGATGGTGTTTATCCTTAATTTTGGACTCATCTTCTACCATGGCATAAAGAACAG
>JBBSWA010000040.1:0-9055 GCA_038046485.1 Nanobdellota archaeon | reverse complement strand
GAAAGGTCATATCCATGTCACACGATGTCTTAAGTTCTTTGGGTTTCAGACAATGCCCATCCATAAGTTGTTGGAGTACATCTCGGACATGAAGATTCCAGGTATTACAGTTAGTGAGTCATGGGCGATTCAGTTCTTGCACACGCTTGGAATTGATCCAAAAGTAGGGAATAATTGGAAGACCTTTGGAGACCTTACTCAAGAAGAAGTGCAACGTCTATCTGTTGCGATCATTTTGAAGCGCTCTGCTCATCCAAATCCAGAGGATGTTTTTACCAAAATTTATACTTTACCAAGTGAGGAGCGTGGTAGTCCATTACGTGATGCAAAGGAGTTTTCAACCTTACTCAATGCCTGTGGCCGCTTGAACAAGGCAAGCCTGGGGATGGGAGCGTGCCTGAACGATCCCGAATTGAAGAAACTTGCACTTCAAGAGATGTTCACCTATCGTAAAGAGCTCGTAAAGGCCTTGAATTGGTTTGATGCAAATAAAGATTCAGATCGAGTATTCAAAACAGATAAGTTCATGATCATCAATGCAGAAAAAAACATTTTAGCCACGATGATCGGAACAACTGCTTCCATCCTTTCAAGAGGAGGTAGTCTTCCGCAAGATTACATCATTTTGAGCATGGCTCAAAACACAGACAACACAACCAAAATTTCGTTAAGAGTAGTAGGGGACGGAGACTCCATTGACTGTAAGGATCTCGTCTGCAAAATGGTTGAACAGTCAGCAGGAGAAGCAGGCGGCCATAAACATGCCGCAGGCGCCGTCATTCCGACGGAGAAAGAAGAGGCATTCATACAAGCAGCGAAAGACATATTAATCAATGTCTCAAATAAATGAAAATGGATGATAAACTGGGCAAATTAAAGGCATTCTTGTTCATGCTCGCCATTGTCATCATTTACCTTCCCTTTGTTCACTTGGCTTTGACGACGTTTGTTGGGGAAAGTCCTGTATATCCCATGGATAAGCCCTGTTATGCTCCAACCGTCGAAAAGCCAACTTCTGAGCAGCAGAAAGCATCGGAGGCAGAATCGCAGAACTGTTGGGAAACAGGAGAATTGGCTCGAAAACAGTATGAAGAGCAGCGTAAATCATTGAACACAAAAAAGTATCTAATCAGTGTTTTCATCAGCTTGCTTACCTTAGTTGCTGTTTTATTCATTCCCATGAATGTGATCATCAGTTATGGATTGTTCTTCTCTGCTGTTTTGAACGTCTTGGTTTCGCTCACGTACGATACAGGTAAAACGTATTTAGGGGTTTTGATGTTGTTTCTTTTGCTTGTAGCGACTATCGTATTCATTCAAAAAGCATTGAAAGGTTCGAATAAGCGTAAATAGCGTTTTTTTCAAGAAACTATTTAAAAGAAGGAAGTTTTCAGATTCTAGAGAGGTGGGGGAGTAATCAGTGGATACAGCAAGGGATCCTTTCACAGGTTTAAGTGTTACCCCTAATCCTATTCGTAAGCTTCGTCTGGAGTTATTAGCACATTGTTCTCCTAAACATATTACACCCATTGATTTAACGCAGGCCAATCCAACAGGTCCTACAAGCGCGGATTATGCTAAAGAAATGGGATTATTGGTGGCTGCAGAAGGAAGAGGAGAATCACCCAGCAATGCCTATACAGATTCAAGAGGGTATCCTACGTTTTTAACAGCCTTGGCAGATTTAGAAGCGCAAGTGAATGGGTTGAACATTCCTTCTTCTCATATCTTGGCAACGCCAGGTGCAGGAGAGGCCGTAGCAACAGCTCTTTGGGGTTTGAAGCTCGTCAAGGAAGGGGGTGAAGTGCTTATCTTAGCCCCTTTTTTCCCATCTTACTTAGAATATGTAAAAGCAGCTGGGTTAACACCTAAAAGGATTCATTTTTCATCAGAAGGAGAACAGTTAACTCAGTTAGAAGATGTTTTGGGCGATCAAACCCGTGCGATCATCTTGAACTCTCCGAACAATCCGTGCGGGCAAATGTACAGCGCTCAATTTCTGCAGAATTTAGGGGAGATGTTAAATAGAAAACCACACGTATTAGCTATTTCCGATGAACCCTATAGGCAGTTGCGTCTTCCAGACATACCGTGGGTTTCAGTAGTAAAAGAATTAAATTATGCAAATACTGGCGTGGCGTATTCCTTTTCTAAAGAAGGTCGTTTGGCTGGGGTTCGAATCGGGTACTTGGCCTTGCATCCAGATTTTCCAAATGGTGAGCAAGTAAGAGATGCACTGGCTACTTCTTTGGTAGATAGAGGAATTGTTCAGGCATCGACTCGGGAGCAGATGGCTTTGTCTAAGTGTGCTCTTCCTTTAGGAGTGGATTGGTCCAGTACTATGCAGTTAATTAAATCCTATGCAAATCAATTGCAGGGTTTAGGGTATGAAATAATTCAACCTCAAGGAGGGTTGTGTCTGTGCGTGAAAAGTCCAGATGGAGATGGAACTAAATTATTCAAGAACCTATTCGATCAAGGCGTAGGTTCTGTTCCAGGAGTTTCATTCGGCATTCTAGCGTATGTTCGTCTCGCTTTATGTGGGGAAGATGCCAAAAGCATAGATGAAACAATAGCTCGCTTTGGTAAAGTTAAAGAGTTAATGGGTTGACTCCGGCTTTTTCTGTACATAAACTATATAAAAGGGTTTAGGTTTCAGAGAGGTATGACAGCAACGATTCTCGCGGCTTTGCGGCCTATTCGAGGTAGTTGCAGCTCTGTCAACGTCTACACTGATTTTATGTGTTGGGCTTAGGGGCGATATTTTTCGTCGGTTAGGCCCGCTGCATCATTAAAAACCGTATAGCCAGCATCTTAGATTTTTTTAAGCGAAAAAACATCGGAGGCTAGATACCATGCTACAAACCATTCAAGAAGACCCATTGAACCCAGAGGAATTGAAAGAAGCCTTGATCAAGTTAGTGAAAGCTAGGTTAACGCGAAAGCAGAAGGACGTATTGATCTACTTGGCAGAAGAGCCTCCCAGAACGAACGTGACTCGCCTAGTGCCTATCTTGGTCGGGCATCTACTCTGCGCTCCTTCTACGGTCTGGAGTAATTTGAACGTTCTCCGTGCCGTTGGCCTTGTGGAGTTTGGTGACATAGGCACCAAAGGAAAGCCCATCCAGCTCACTGTCTTAGGTAGATTGGTAGCGCAGGAGCTAAGGTGAGAACATGAGCGAAATGGAAGCAGTGGATGAAGTCATTTCAAGAGTGGATGCGTTAACTCGTTTGGAGCCTAGAGAAGGCATTTCTTTTTTTTCGTTGGACTGGGTTCCTAAACGAGAAACAAATGCAGCTCCGATTGTAGTGGATTACAACCGCAATCCGCGAGGGTTGGAGTTCAAGGGAAGAAATTCAATGCCTGTAAACTTAGAAGATGCTCTAAGTCCGAGAGGGAAAAGGCTCTCTTTTCATCAGTATCTAGCTCGGAGTATCATGCGGGAAGTCACCCCAGATATTCAAAGCTTGCGGGGAAGCAACGTATTGTTTTTGTGCGATCCATTGGCCTTCACAGGTTTGGGTAATAATGATTACTACACGCAAAGTGTTAAAGTCCTATTAGGAGGCATCACAGCTTGGGCTGTTCTTAAGCCAAGGGACGTCTACATTTCAAGAGGAAGGTTGCCTAATGAAACAGAGCTTCCGTTAGAGAATTTTCCTTGGCAGCAATGCAGGAACACTCGTCGTTCAGAGCGGTTGAATCCAGACTCCTCTCAAGTAACCCCTGATCTTTCAAAGGTCAGTTTTGTTTTAAACTATGGGGGAACAGCAGATGACTTAGATCCATCTTACTTAAATCGATTTAAAGTCGTAAATGCATCAAGGATTTCCAGCAATTGTGCCGTTTCAAAAAGCGATTGCCATACCGCGGTGGAAGAAGTGTGTGTAGAATTGGGGTTGCCTCGAAAAATGTTCACTCCAGAATTTTATGTGACTTCGGCAGATGTGGAAGAAGTAAGAACCGCCGTAGAGGCATTAGCACGACAAGGTTTCATGCCGCTTGTAAAGTGCGATCAGTATGGGTTAGGAGGATCCGTAATCGCCGTACCTCATCCAGAGGATTTAGAGAAAAAAGTACGAGAAACAGGCAAAATGTCTCTTGCAGGGCATCAATTAGCGACAAATTTAAAGGGAAGAGATGGAGGAGGATATGTATTGCCTTTTACAACGGTGTTAGTGGAAGGTGGTGTGAATAAACGAACTCTAAATTTAGGAAGCATGGCTGAAAGAGGCTTCGATGTGGTTCCGCTTGTGGCTAGAACTTCAGAAGGAACCTTTGACATAGCCAGCTGCGGTTACCGAGTAGCGAGATATCCTTTAATGGCAGATGGAAGGGGTTGGAATTCAAACGATGCCTCAGAAAGAGGGTTGTTCGGACAAGACAGTACATTGGGTTTGTCTGCGTTGGAGCAAAGTTACATGCGTCTAGGTACCAAAGTGACTGGGCTTGCTTTGCTTCGGTTGAGCAATAAGGTGAATAGCAATGGACACACTTGATTTTCATTCGCACGTAGGAAACAACAAAGGCGGACCAGTGAGGACCTTTTCAAATTTTTTGTCCGCTTTGAAACTCAATCAGGTTTCACATTCCGTTGTTTTTTGCCTGAATGAAGCCCAAGGAACGGTTGAAGAAGCGAGTTTTAACCTATTGGATAAGGCAAAAGGCCATCCAAATCTGTTTCCTTTTTTTCGTTTTGATCTGAACACGATGACCGAGGAGAAGTTAGAGGAAGCATTAAGCAAGGGTTTTAGAGGAGTGAAGTTGCATCCGCGAGCTCAAAACTTTGATCCATTAGATGAAAAGTTTTCTTGGATTTTTGATCGCCTATCTAAATCAGGTAAGCCAGTATTAATCCACGCACGATGCGAAGGTTTGGAACGCACAGAGCCGCTTCGCTTGGTCGAGTTAGCTAGAAGGTTTCCTAAGATGAAGTTGGTTTTGGGACATTTTGGGGGAGCATTGACGGATGTATTCAAGCAAGTAAAAGAGTTGGATAATTTATTTTTAGAGACATCCATTGTTTCATCTCATTTTGTCATTGCTGAAGCAGTAAAGGTATGCGGAGCAGATAAGATCCTGTTCGGCTCAGATGCTCCTTTTTCAGACATAGAGATTGAACGCTTAAAGATCTTAAAAGCTCCTTTTTCCGATGAGGAAAAAGAAAAAATATTGTTCAAAAATGCAGCTAAGTTATTGGGTTTATCGTAGGAATCTTTTTAAATCCTCTTTAACCTCGTCTATTCATGGAGCTTCCAGGGAACTACGACCCCCAGTTATCCGAACCGAAGTGGCAGAAGTTTTGGGTAGATCAATCCATCTACAAATTCAATCTAGAGTCAGATAAGCCTATTTACAGCATTGATACTCCGCCACCAACCATGTCAGGGAAGATGCACATCGGTCATGCCTTTTCCTATACGCAGGAAGACATCTTGGCAAGATATAAGCGCATGAGAGGGTTTAATGTTTTCTATCCTTTTGGCACGGACGACAATGGCCTTCCTACTGAGCGTCTTGTGGAAAAGATGAAGGGTGTGAAGGGAGTTAAGATGGTCCGTCAGGACTTCATCAAGCTCTGTGAGCAAACCGTGGATGAGCTTCGTCCGGCGTTTGTGCAGGGTTGGAAGAACATTGGGATGAGTTGTGATTTTGACTTATTTTATTCGACCATCAGTGAGCATTGCCGGAAAATAGCTCAAAAGTCATTTTTAGAATTGCAAAAAATGGGAAGGGGTTATAGAAAGCAGGCTCCGGTATTATGGTGTCCGCAGTGTACAACGGCTATTTCGCAGACCGAATGTCAAGATGTAGACAAACCCAGTACTTTCAATGACATCGTATTCAAAATCGATGGAAAAGACGTCTTAATTGCAACCACCCGTCCAGAACTTCTCCCCGCTTGTGTCGCTGTCTTTGCACATCCAACCGATGAGCGATACAATAGTTTGGCGGGGAAAAAGGCAAAGGTGCCCTTGTTTGGTTTTGAAGTCCCTGTTTTGTTGGACGATCGAGTGGATATAGAAAAAGGTACGG
Organism: Nanobdellota archaeon; assembly: GCA_038046485.1. Lineage (GTDB taxonomy): Archaea > Nanobdellota > Nanobdellia > Woesearchaeales > SM23-78 > JBBSWA01. Next base: position 3,018 of record JBBSWA010000040.1, on the reverse strand, counting down.
GTATTGTCATGTGTTGCACCTTCGGCGACCAAACAGATATTGCTTGGTACTTGGCGTATAACCTTCCCTTAAAAGAAGCATTTACTGTCGATGGAAAGATGACTGAGCTTGCTGGAGAGTTCAAAGGACTTAAGATCTTAGAAGCAAGAAAGGCGATCATCGAAGAGATGAAGCGTCATGAGCTCTTAGTAAAGCAAAAGCCGATTCAACATGAAGTAAAGGTGCATGAGCGTTGTCAAGTTGAGATCGAGATTCTAAACAGCAAGCAGTGGTTCATCAAGTACCTAGATCTAAGAGAAGACTTGTTAAAATGGGGAGCTGAATTAAATTGGTATCCGGCCTTCATGAAGCACCGGTATGATAATTGGGTGAAGGGTTTGCAGTGGGATTGGCTCATCTCCCGCCAGCGGTTTTATGGGGTTCCATTTCCCGTGTGGTATTGCAAGAAATGCGATGAGCCTGTTTTTGCGCAGGAAAAAGACTTGCCAGTAGATCCATTAAAGGACAAAGCTCCGCTAGCTGCGTGTAAATGTGGCTCATCAGAGTTCATCCCTGAAAAAGATGTCTTGGATACCTGGGTGACAAGCAGCATGACGCCGCAGCTCGCCGCTGAGTTACTTCCGGAAAAGCATCGCTCAAAAGTTTTCCCCATGAGCCTTCGTCCACAAGCAAGTGAGATTATCTCATTTTGGTTGTTCAATACCCTCGTAAAATCACAGCTTCACTACAAGACCAATCCTTGGAAAGACGTTGCAATCTCAGGTTATGTTATGGATCCTCAAGGAGAAAAAATGTCTAAGAGTAAAGGCAATATAGTGGAGCCGCAAGTAGTTTTGCAAAAATTTGGGGCAGATGCCATGCGGTACTGGGCAGGTTCTTCAAAGTTAGGAGAGGATATTGCTTATCAAGAAAAAGAGTTAGTCACTGGGAAGAAGACAGTTACCAAGCTCTGGAACGCTTCCAAGTTCTGTTTTTCTCACCTCATTGATTTCAAGGACGCAGATGTAGATCTGCATGAGCTAGATAAGTGGCTCTTACATCAGTTCAATGAGCTCGTCAAGTTCGCTACAGAGTCTTTCGATCAATATGAATATGCAAAGGCAAAGTTTGCCATTGACAACTTTTTCTGGACGACATTCTGTGACTATTACCTCGAAATGTGTAAGGATCGTTTATATAATGTGGCGGTGCATGGTGAAGATGCCAAGAGAAGCGCTCAATACACCCTTCATCATGTATTGCTGGGTATCTTGAAGTTCTGGGCTCCTTTCTTGCCGCACATCACTGAGGAAATCTATCAGACGCATTACACAAAGAAGGAAGGTAGTCTCAGTATTCACACCTCTCGCTGGCCGGAGTTCAATCCAAACTGGGTTTTTGAAAAGGAAGCAGAATCCGGAGACCTTGCCGTTGAACTCATCGGTGCCGTAAGAAAAGCGAAGGCAGAGAAGAAGTGGTCCATGGGTAAGGAATTCAGTAAGCTCACCATTGCCTGTCCGGAGCTCATGCAAAAACAGCTCGAGCTTGTCTTAGTGGATGTCAAAACAACCGTCCGTGCTAAAGAGGTTGATTTCGAGGAAGGCGAAGACTTGGAAGTAGCTTTGCAGGAGTAATCATTTTCTATTAAACAGTTATTATAATCAGTGACGGAAGTATTTGTACAAAAATAGCTTCCGTCACTGTATATAGTAAATGACATCTATGTATAAAAATTAATGTCGTTTACTATAGAATAAAGGAAATAAAAAAGAAAGAATTAAAATGGTGCAGCTGTGCCTTCTGCTTGTTCTTTTACAGCAAAGTAGATGATCAAGCTTACAATTCCTACCGCTAAGTGGAGGATGTGTGTGGCCATGTTGCAGTTAAGTAGACTCATCATGAGATCTTTGGCTCCAGGTATAAACCCAAGGATTCCAAGGATTAGTCCTAAGACTCCGACAACCATGTTAAATGTTTTGCCGGTTCCTTTGAGTCCTACATAAATGCCAAAGATCGCTCCAATAAGATGGATAATGCTTTGAGTCATATTGACTCCAATACCTAGAATGCTCGTGGTGAAGAGTCCCCAGACACCAATAATAGCTAATATAATACCTACAATTAAGGCCCATGTTTTTTGGAATCCCATATAAATACACCTCCCGAAGGATGATATGGCCTTGCCTGATCCTATATATAAATTTTTCTCATAAAACCGGGCTATTCCACTGTTGCGCAGAACTCCTTAGCGCTAAGGGGCACAATTTCGATCTTTCGCTTGCTGACACTCTGTGTGAACTCTTTTGGAATACGAAACAAATAGTTGTCACCGTCAAAGCTTAGGTTTCGTTCGATTTTATAGTCCTTATTCATAGCGCGGCTGAAGAGCAGGGCTTTGTCAAGTTTCTTGGCTTCTTCGAGCCCAAGGGATTTTTTATGGCAAGTAGGGCATTCGAATCCTTGCAACCTCATATAAATATGTTCATCTATAGGTATCTCCATTTCAGTAAGTTTCATATTTATATGACACTTTGGACAATGGAGTTCTTTTGGGTCCAATGCTTCTTTCTCTAGTTTGAATGTAACCTTTTTGAGTTTATCGAAGTTTATTTCTTTCATTTTCTCACCTTTTTATAGATCTTGATTTGTTTCTTACTGGAGGGGTAGGCTGTAGTAATATCGATTTCTTTTGCGATTTCGTCGTAGGTAAAAAACATCGTTAGGTATCGGTTCTTTGAAGGGCCGATAGACATATATTGGTTTCCTCCAACTTGGCGGAATTCAGCTTGGTTTTGAGCAAATACTTCGTATATTTCTTCTACTGGGACTCTATGCTTTTCATAGATCTTCATCGCAACGCTATTTTCAATATGAATCGCCCGAATCTTCATTGTTTTCCGTACGGTAATAGTACGGTATTATTTATATAGTTTTCGCTGATTAAATAGCTACTATAGAATGATAAACGAACAGAAAAATTTATAACGAACTGACCCATTATCGTAATGTTTAAATACTTGTTCTATTTATGTTCTGTCG
>JBBSWA010000039.1:0-32007 GCA_038046485.1 Nanobdellota archaeon | reverse complement strand
TTTAAAAACAACCTATATACTCCAAAAGTGAGAACTAATTTCGGACTTATTCAGTGGTGTTTTCTCATCATGTAGCTGCTGAATCCTTTTAACTGGCTTGCTAGTTTTGGGATGGAGTGGTTTTTCCAGTTCTTGACAAATAAGTGTACGTGGTCTGGACCACACTCAATTGCGGCCAAGTGCACACGCAGATGGTGCGCTTTCTCATTAATGTATGTGGCGGTTAATTCGCGGACCAAGGGGTCCGCGAACACTGATCGTCGATAGGCTGGTGTGATTTGCAAGTGCAAGTTGCTCTCGCCCAGAGCGTATAAAAATTATGTCTTGGCGTTGATTACCGCCTTGTCTTTGTTCAGCCCGCTTGTTGCACTGCCCGCACTCATGTATACTTTGGTCAACAATGCTTCGCTGATCCCCATGCAGTTGCTTTTCAGTCGGAAATAAATGTCCAGTGATTGTTTAGCCTCCTTACAACCGTATAAAGTACCGTTTAATACCGTCTTCTTCGCAAGAGATATATACCCTGCAGGGTACGTAAGCTTCATGAAACGGGTTTATTGGCTTATTTTATGCGTCGCCTTGCTGAATATCATCCTGTCCTGTGCCCTCTATGGGAAGCATCAAGCCTTGGACCCCAATGCAGCTAAGATGTGCTTTGGCTCGACGCAGTGTGACTTGGTTTTGAAGAGTTCGTATGCTACTGTGTGGGGGGTTCCTCAGGCATTGATTGGGGTTGTTGCTTTCACGGCATTGGCTTTAGTAGCATGGTTGTGTATTGTTTTCGATCGGGCAGAGAGGGTCTTGCTGCTCTTCCTGCTCGGGGGTGGTTTGTATGCGTTGCGCATGCTCTACTTGCAGGCCTTTGTAATTGGTGCGTTCTGCCCTTACTGTGTAACCATCGATATCTCTACAATCTTGGTTTGTGCCTTGCTTCTGTATATGAATAAGCGGAGGAATGGCCATGTATTCGCTCATAAAGCCCGTTCTGTTTAAGTTTGATCCGGAGGACATGCATCACTTCTTTGTAAAGATTGGAAAAAGTCTTGGAAGCAATGCCTTAACCAGAAGTCTTATTTCTGCACTGTGGAAGTATGATCATCCCTCTCTTCACACCACCGTGGGAGGTGTGCAGTTCAACAATCCAGTGGGTCTTGCCGCAGGGTTTGACAAGTACGCTGAATTGTACAAGATTCTTCCCAGTATCGGTTTTGGCTTCATGGAGCTCGGCTCATTTACCGCAAGGCCTTTTGCAGGAAATCCTCGGCCTCGTATTTTTCGGCTGCCAGAGGAAAAAAGCATCTTGGTGAATTATGGCTTGAACAACGAGGGAGGTGTTGCAGTTCAAAAAAAGCTCTTGCATGCTAAGTTTGACATCCCTGCTGGGATGAGTGTTGCAAAGACAAACGATCCGAACATGACTGAAAAAGAAGCCTTGGAAGATTATGCAAAAGGCTTCACTTTGTTACACCCCTTAGGATCTTACACCACAGTGAATGTGAGTTGTCCGAGTAGTTTTGATGGCAACACGAATACGTATAGCAATCCAAAATATCTTCCTAAATTACTTGAACGGCTGGACAGGTGCCCTCATCTGAATAAACCTGTCTTTCTAAAGATCAAACCTGATCATGATACTAAAGAGGTGGATCAAATCTTGGCTATTGCTCGCCCGTACAAATGGGTTACAGGGTTTGTGCTAAGTAATTTATTGAAAAAAAGAGAGGGCTTGAAGTGCAAGGCAAGGGCAGATGCTTTGTGCAGCTCAGGCGGTTTGAGCGGAGCTTTAGTCAAGAAAAAGAGCAACGAGCAGCTTGCTTACGCGTATAAAAAAGGCAAAGGCCGTTTTATCTTCATTGGCTGTGGTGGTATCTTCACAGCTGAAGATGCTTATGAAAAGATCAAGCTCGGTGCCAGTCTCGTGCAGCTCATCACCGGCATGATTTATGAAGGACCTGGCTTGATATCAAATATAAACAAGGGTCTCGTCGAGCTACTGAAAAGGGATGGTTATAAGAACATCCAAGAGGCAGTAGGTTCTAAAAATGGGCCTGCGTGATGAAGCGATAAAGATAGTAAGTGGATGGATCGCCACGGCATTGAAAGAAGATCTGCTCTTGGTAAAGTTTGCTTATTTGAATATGATCACAATAGAGCTAGGCAAGAGAAAAATAGTATCTCAAGATATGAACGAAAGAGTTAATGGTATAAAAGACGATATAATGCGTTATCTCCGCGCTTCACGATCAACAGGTTTAACAGCAAGAGATGTAGAGCGCCATGTTAAATGGGCGCAGGAACAAATAAACATAAAGCTTACAAGACTCTTCCAAGATTTGGATACACTCATTCCAAAGTAAAAAATAAAATAATTATTTACGTCATCGCAGCCACGAAGCGGTCATTGAGGAACTCGTTCTTCCTTCCAAGGTAGTGTTGAACAATGGTTTCGTCTTCTTCCTTAAAGGTAAAGGTATCGCAAGGGGTATCGCTAATTTGCTTGATAATCCCTTCCTCAAGCAACTGGGTTAACATCTTGTTGCATAAGTAGTCCAAGCTGCCGATGTTGATAACTGTGGTGCCTTGGCTCGTGGAGATAGTGGTTTGGTTTTCGTTGACGTACAGCAAACCATTCTTGGTCATGCGCCTTCCTCCGCTTCATCAAGGTAGCCGTGCATAAAACCGGCTTCAAAGCTGCTTACTTCATCATTAACAAGCAGGTCTTCGATGGCGTCATCCGAATAGACCTCGTCAAAGTCAGCTTCAATTTCTTCGTGGTGTTCCGGCGTCTCTTCAAGGGGCACGCCAACTTCTTCGAACTCGTCCTTTTCAAGTTCAAACTCATATTCTTCCTCTTTCTTCATATTTCCACCCCCTCTACTAGCTATTTTGTACTCAAAAAAGGGGAGAGATACTGTTTTATAAAAAGATTTCCTTGATGTTACATATAGCTGAATAAATGTATATACTTATCCGGAAAGCTTACGGTTTATCCGGAACATAAAATAACAGGGACGAGAAAAAAATTTAAAAAGGTATGATAAAAAAAAGAAAGCCTTAAAAAGCCCCCTTATAGAGCCTTATATTTCAGAAATAGAAGAATATATATACCTATTAAGGAATGTAACAAAAATCAATGATTTTTGGGACTTCCAAAAATTTCGTGCTAAAGTGTAGGACTTTAAACACACGAAATTTTTGATAGTAATAGACTAGGAGGGGATGTATGGAACTGCGTAAATTAATTGCGTTTGGTAAGGCCACCTACAGCATCACATTACCTAAGAAATGGGTAACGGAAAATGCCCTGGTAAAGGGGGATCTGATTCTCATCCAAGAAAAAAGCCCAGAAAAGCTTGAAATCTCCCCCAAGTTAGGAGATCAGCAAGAGCTCATCAAGGAAGTCACCTTAACTGTGAACGATAAGAGTTCAAAAGAACTCGAGCGCGAATTAATCACAGCATACATCAACGATTACTCCATCATCAATCTAGTAGGAAATGTACAAGGTAAAGTAAAAGAAATTCGAGAGATGTTAAATGAACTCATCGGCCTTGAGATCATGGAAGTTTCCAACAATAAGATCGTTGCAAAAGTGTTCTCGGATGTGACCAATACCCATGTAAGTAATATCATTCGGCGCATTTCGCTCATCACCAAGACCATGTTTGATGAGCTTCAAAGCTTATTTGAAGGGAAGCGTAATTATGCTTCCATGGTGGATAGTGATCGAGAGGTAAATCGTCAAAGTTATTTTGCAACGCGCATCCTAACAAAAGCCATCAAGAGTACTCATTTTCGAGGCTTGATCAAGATGGAACTCACCGAGGCTGCTTTTGCACTCAAAGTAATTGACATGCAAGAAAAAATTGGCGACCAAATAAAGCACATGGCCCGTCAATTGTGTGAGGCTGCTCTCTTAAAAAAGTCTAAGGCAAAATTCAACAAGGAATTTGCAAAGTACACCCATGAAATTCTCGTAACCTATGAAAATGCCATAAAGGCCTACATCATGCATGATCGCAAACTAGCGGGGAACACGATTGAAGAAACCCGCACAATTCGAGAAAAACTTGACCTCTACATCAAGGAGCATTGTGAATTGCCTGTCCCCTATGTATTAGGAAGTTTAGGAGTCTTAGCCTCACACATTGCAGACTTGGGACTTGTCGTGTACAATACAGAATTTTAAGAGTAGGTGGGTGAAGAGTACGTGGATGGAATGGGATGTATAAGGCTCGAGGCATAATCACAGATTATTTAAATACAAAGCTCAAAAAATAGAGTCATGTACGACATCATTATTGGGCGCTTGGATTCAGACCGGGAAAAGTTTGGAAGCGCCGGTACGATCTTTCTAGGTAAGCATTATGTGAAGATGGGCCGTACAACTTCTTTATCGAACAAGGTCTATATGGATATGAACCGCTCTCACGTAGTTTTCATCGTGGGAAAGCGAGGGGGCGGAAAGTGCCTAACAGGGGACACTCTCATTACCTTAGGCAATGGCTTAGAAGTGCCTATTGAGAAACTAGTTAACTGCTCAGAGCAGGTTTTTAGCCTGAACCACCACCTCAAACTAGGCCGAGCAAAAAAAGAAGGTTTCTATAAACGAGAAGTAGATGAAATTTTACACATACACTTGCGAAGCGGCAAAGGAATCAAACTCACTCCTGAACACCCCTTGCTTACAATCAAAGGGTGGTTACCCGCAGAGCAGTTGCCTATCGGAACGCGAATTGCAACTCCAAGGCAGATAGAAGCATTCGGTAACCAGTCCCTACCTGAGCACGAAGTTAAAATCCTTGCGTACCTAATCGCAGAGGGTCATCTGAAAAAAGCGATGACTTTCACTAATCTTGATTCCACACTCGTAACCGACCTGGAACGGGCCCTTAAAGATTTTGATCCGTCTATGTTGTTAAGGCCTCTGCGAAAGGGAAGCTACAAATTAACCTCCTACAAAAAACGAGGGGTGCTTGATTATGAAATTCGCCGTGACACTAAGGGTAGGCTAACCAAAGGAAGCTCGATTGTTCACGAAAAAACAAAAATACGTGAGTTTCTAGAGGGGCATGGCCTTTATGGTAAACTATCATCGGACAAGCAAATACCTCTAGCCATATTCCAGCTACCCAAATCTCAATTATCTCTCTTTCTCAACCGACTCTTTAGCTGTGACGGAACAATCTATAATGAAGGCAAGCGTTGGAGAGCAGGATACGCCTCTTCCTCTAAGACTCTAATTGAGCAAGTGCATCGTCTATTGCTGCGTTTCGGGATATTGACTAAAATACGGACCAAATTGCATCGTATCAATGAAAAGACCTTTCAAACGTACGAACTCGTTTGCGAGGGAGAAAACGTCCATAAATTCCTTCAAGAGATAGGATTTTTTGGAATGAAAGAAAATCGGCAGGAAGGAGCTTTAGATGAGCTAAAAAATAGCAAGGTAAACCCAAACGTAGACACGATCCCAAAAGAGATCTGGGATATTTACAGACCCAAAAACTGGGCAACAGTAGGGAAAGAACTAGGTTATTCTACTCCAAAAGCATTGCGAAGTAGCATTTCTTATTCCGTTAGTCGGCAAAAATTGCTCCAAATCGCAGTTGCTGAAAACGATGACAGGCTCCGCTACTTAGCAGAAAGCGATATTTTCTGGGATGAAATCGTTAGTGTAGAACGAATTCATGAAAAGACAAAAGTCTATGACATAACGGTTCCGAAGATGCACAACTTCGTAGCCAATGGAATAATCGTGCATAATAGCTACACCATGGGAGTAATCGCCGAAGGCATGGCCGACCTTCCACCAGAAATTAAGAACAACATCTCGATCATTTTGCTTGATACCATGGGCATTTATTGGACCATGAGGTATCCGAATCATAAGGACAAGGATCTGCTTGAAGAGTGGGGTTTGCCTTTAAAGCCACTCAATGTTACGATTTATACGCCAACGGGTTATTTCAAGGAGTACAAGGATAAGGGAATTCCAACAGATCATCCCTTTTCGATTAAGCCTTCAGAGCTTGATGCAAGGGATTGGCAGCTCGCTTTTGAGCTAAACAATAACGATCCAGTGAATGTGTTGATGGAACGCATCATTCACGATTTGAAAGAAAAAGAAAAGGAGTATGACATTCCAGATATCATTACCGAGATCAACAAAGACCAAGATTTCGACATTACAATTCGAGCAGCAGCAAAGAACCGCTTCTTAAATGCCCAGAACTGGGGTGTTTTTGATAAGAATGGAACGCCCATTACAGAATTAGCTAAGGGAGGGCAAGTAACTGTACTGGATGTTTCAGCCTATGCAACATTACCAGGAAGTTGGGGTATTAAGTCGTTGGTCGTGGGGATGATTGCCCAGAAGTTATTCATTCAGCGCATGTCCAGTCGTTTAGAGGAAGAGTTCAAGGACATCAATGCCAAGATCAGTTTTATCGAGGAGGCAGAAGAAGGCAAACAGGAGTTTCCTTTAGTGTGGCTGGTCATTGATGAAGCACATGAATTCCTTCCAAGGGAAGGAAAGACCGCAGCAACAGATCCCTTAGTTACGATTTTAAGAGAAGGTCGTCAACCTGGAATTTCATTGATCCTAGCCACACAGCAACCCGGTAAGATCCATACTGATGTCATGACGCAAAGCGATACTTTGATCAGTCACCGGCTCACAGCCAAAATTGATACAGATGCCTTGGCTTCCTTAGCCCAATCGTATTTAAGAGAGGGTCTGGACAAGTTATTGGATGACCTTCCCCGAGAAAAAGGCGCCGCCTTGGTCTTGGATGACAGCAACGAGAAAGTCTTCCCCATCAAGATCCGTCCAAGGTTCACCTGGCACGGAGGAGACGCTCCAACGGCCATTAAGAAGAAGGAGAAGTTGTTCTGATTCGTCTTTTTTAGTTCTACAAACCTTTATTAAGATTAAAGGATTTCTAAGCATATGCCCTTCAGCAAGTCCTTCCCAAAGACCACAGACAAAACCATCTATCCCAAGTGGGAGGAAGTCTACTTAACTGTTGAGGAAGAAAAGGCAATTGAAGGTAAAGCCAAGGAAGAAAACCGCCATGTGATGGAAGAGTGCATCAAAGACGCAAAAAAAATATTCGCAAAAGAAAGCTTGAAAGACTTCCAAAGCGACATCATCCAAACGGCGATTGCTTTGTTTGAGAAGCGTGCAAGTCATGTCATTTATTGGAAGGAGCAGGAAGCCAAGGAAAAGTTTGACAAGCAAAAGTAGGGAGTTCTATGGATGACGTAAAAAAGTGGGTGAAGGAAGTTCTAGAGAAAGGATATGTCATCAGTCTAGGAACAACAGATGAAGGGGGCATTTGGGTTACGGATCTAGTCTATACCCATGATGAAGAGTTCAACATCTACTGGTTCTCGTACGAAACCCCTCGGCATTCAGTGGCTTTAACAAAAAATCCTAAGGTAGCGGGCACCATCACGCTCAGTGCAAATACAAAAGACCCTGACATCGGCTTGCAAATCGAAGGCATGGCCGAAAAAGTAGAGGATAAAGAGAACAAAATCGCCTTGAATTACAACGCAAAGAAGGGTAGAAACACTCCTTGGCTTCTTCAAGAAGGACAATGCTGGTATCGTTTAAAGCCAAAAAAGATCGAATTGATTTACGAGCCCTTGTTTGGCTTTGAGAAGAAAACACTAGAAATGAAGTTATTTTTTTGTAGGGCTAAAGTAAAATCTTTATCGGAATCGTCTCTTGGGGGTTTTCAAAAGAAACCAAGGCTTGTTCAGTAATTTGGAGCCAGGGTTGTTCAAGATCATACGTATCGATTCGACGGTAAGTGAATTTAACAAAGATGTGGTCATTTTCTAAAATATATTCAGATGGAAGAGAAATCGACGGTTTAAGGTCTTCTAGACGTTGAAGGGTGATGTGGTGGATAACGGGGTTTTTGTTTTCATCGGATTGGAGACGTGTATAGACTCCACTTTTGCTAAGGACATCAATAACCAATCCGGGAGCGTCCATATTCAGATGGAGGCAGCTAGCAGCAAGGTGTTTTTGTCCGCCAGTATTGGGCCAAGCAACATGTTCATAGAGTTTATCCGCTAGTTGCCTTCGAAACAAGTGGTATTGTTTAGCCCCATCCCGTAAGCGATGTTTAATGCCCTGTTCGGCAAGGTGAGGAGTAAGTTTTTTGAGCGCATGTGCCGCATTAACATTGATGTGTGTTTGATGGTGGGTTAACTTGGGGTGGTTGTGTTTTCGATCAAGTGTGATAAGTGTTGCTCCATCTTCAGATCCGCTGGCAATGGATTTATAGAGCGTCGGAAACCCTTTTGCTCCTAAGAATCTAGAGCTTTGGGCACCGCCGATTTGCCGAGCCATATCCAGACTGAGTCGATGTTTGATGGGAAAGTGTTGATCGTGTTTGCGCAGCTGATAGTTTTCCCAGAACAAGACATTGATGTGACAAGGAAAGTAAGGATGTTCACTAGTAATCTTTCCATAAGGAGGTTTAAGGTAGGGCAAGCGAAGGGTAGGGTAAGGAATGTGTAATTGCCGATACGTCAAAAAAGTTTGCCAAAGCATATCAATGTGTGCTTTCTCAAGAAGTTCAAGGGCTTGTTTATGACTAACTAAAGGAAGGGTAAGAACCATTCTAAGATAGAGTAAACCGATACATATAAGCTTTATGGACGAAAAGGAGATAGACTAGTCATATGTATAAATTTAATTCTTCTTGGACTGGACCTGTTTTGTTGAAGTTGTTGCCTGTTTTGGAAGGGAAGCTTCTTCCTTCACAGCTTGGAGCGCTGTTTGAATGTCTTCGTCTGTGAACACGGTGTCTGTGAAAATACCTTTATAGATATGATTTCCAAGCTCACAATATTTATCCGAGATCTCGCCCACAAAATTGGTGTGCATTATTTTCCTAACAAACTCGATTTTATCTCGCCCTTTAAGGTTGGGTTGTTTGTCCGCTATTCCCATGGCAAAACATAGTTTCTGGAAGGCGCTTTCTTTGATCATGTCACCTAAGGCAATGGCTCCTGCACGTATGTATTGCCCTTTTCTGCCATCCAATGTCATTTCAGCTACGCCATTGTCTGTATTGGCAACAAAGCAGATCGGCTTGTTGTACGAGTTGACCGCCGTAGCAATGTAGTACTTCATCTGTATGGGCATATTGCCTTCATCATATCCGCCGATAAGAACAGCTGAAATATCTGGGTTGTCGACGAAATTCTCAAACTGTTTGATGTCGATTGCATTGATGCATTCGTAATAGGCCACTTTTGTGTCAAATCCGGTAAACAACGTGAACGGCCTTTTTCTCACATTTTTGGTTATGTCATGAAGCTCTACGTGGTGGCTGAGCGTGCCGGCAAGGGGATGCTTTTCTACAGGGGCAAAGGCATTGATGCCGTGTTCGTCTTCCTTGATCACCGTCGTTCCGATCATGAGTTTGTCTCCGAACGCTACTTTGACGCCGGGCCGGGCTCTTGTTTTTTCAGGATGATCAAGGCGTGTCACGATGGCCTTGATTGCTTTTATAAAATTGCGGTCAAAATCAGACGAGCCAAAGCCGGGTTTTTGCGCTCCGGTTATGATCACGTCTTTTTCAATTCCTACAAGCATGAAGGATATGGATGCTGCCGTGTAGGCGAGGGTGTCTGTTCCGTGCAGCACCACCACTCCATCATATTTATCCACATTTTGGGAAATAACTCGCGCCACTTCAGTGCGAATCGTGTGCTCCATGTCAGTACTGTCTAAATTGGCGAGTTCCATGTAATCCAAAGATACAAATCGGTCAAGATTTTTCAGTTTAGCGTCAAACAGCTCTCCAAGCGTGCGCTTGGTAGGCGTAAGAGATCCTTCTGGATTCGGTTCTTGAAAGAACGTGCCTCCAAGGCTTATAGCAAGTATCTTGTATCTTGACTTTGATCGGCAGTATGTTTTTATTTCATAATTGAATTTATCTTTTTTAGTGGGGTTGTAAAAGCTTTCCAGTTTTACAACATCTCCTTTGAACCGCTCTCGTGTAGCATTGACCATATCTCTTGAGAAGTTGTCTGGAATTTCATCAGCTACAGCGGTCAAAAGCAATCTTGCTACATCTTGCAGGTATTTGAACTTGTCGTCACCACGTGCATTGTTAAGTGCGTAGCGCATCTTTTCCACGGCTGCTGGTTTGGTCATCGGCCCAAGTGAGATGGCTCCTGCTTTTACGGCAACCGCTCCAACATCGTATAGGCCCATATCTGAACTTCCTTTTTTACAGTTGGTGATGACTCCCACAGCTTTTCCTTTTTCAAACACAGCACGGTAAATGGAAGGAATAAGCTTGGTCGGAATATTGCCAGCCCCGAACGCACCAATGATGACTCCTTGGATTGTTTTGTCATTGATCGTGCAGTCAAAGCTGCTTAAGTGGGTTTCTGAAACCAAGTCAAAGTAGGCCACATTCACATTGGTGTTATAAGAATAGTTCAACTGGGAGGGGTGCCGAGACTTGGCATGCCCGCTTACTTTTATTGTCCAGCCCACGTCGCCAATTTTAGGTATGCGTGGGGTGATGATCGGATTGTTAGACCGTGTACCTCGGTTAATGGCGGCTGTGGCTCTCGAAAGAGAATCATCAAAGATGATGGCTGTTTCGCCAACACTGGGGGCATTCACATCTGCTGCTCCCATCACAGCCACTTTTATGGCATTCGGCAAGTTCAGTCGGAAGTCAGAGTCCCATTCCCGCGCGCTGAGCGTAGCTCCTGTAAAGATAACAGGTGTGCCGAAGCCGCGCAAAGCATAGGCTGTCGCAGCGGCTGTATAGGGTAGGGTGTCCATACCTCCGATCACTACAAAGCCGTCATACTCGTTCTGGTATTTGCGGATGATTTGGGCAATGCTGGCAACATCGAACGCAGTAAGGTCTGAGCTGTCTTTTTGAACGAGCGCGAGGTAGTCTATCTTTCCAGCGCCGTCTTTTATATAAGGAACCAGATCAAGGGATTGCCGTAGGTTTTCGTTAAGGTTGTCGGAGAGCTTCTCTATCGCCATGCCCCCTAAGCTTAAAACAAGCACTCTTCCCTTTATTTTAGGATTTTCAGAGTAGGTTTGGACAGAATACGTTTGAAGGGAATGTACGGGGCTCATTTTGGTCTTTAGATTGTTGGAGGCTTACTACCTCAAGATTTCACTTCCCCATGCACCAGTCATCAGTTGTGTCATGCGCGTTGACATAAGTGTAGTAGAATCAGTGTGATGTGCTTGTACTGTCAATGCTAAAGCTGCGCACGCCTTGGCTGTTGCAGCTTCCAATGTTGTATAAACAATCGGTATTTTGGAGAGGGAGTCTGCTACGGGGTACTGAGCTGGGTCTCGGGCGTCTGGAGGGATTCTTGTTCCAGGCACTAAATATACGTGGTGACCCTTGTCTTGCAATCCGAGCAAAATCCTTTCGTGTTCTAAATTTGGTCTGATGCCGTTCATTTGGTAAAGAATAGCTCTAGGGTGTTCATGACTATAGATCTCAGTGATCTGACCTTCAGGACCTCGGTGTTTAGAAAAAAGACCAGTAAGGGCCCAGTTGGTAACAAATTGCATTTGTGATGGATGTGTGATTGCAAGGACATTCGGAGCATATGTATACGCGTTATGCACAAACAAGGGTGATCCATCTTGAAAGGATTCTAGCTCGCTTAAATCAAGAGTTTTTGGGTGTTCTACAACATAGTCTATAGACAAGCGATCTCCGGTAAATGTGGCTGCCAGGGCTTCGCTGTCTAAAGCGCTAAAAACAGGGAGAACTTCCTGGCGTTTTTCAGTCCTCGGTCCTATCAAAAGGCGGGTATGATCTGTCACCAATCCTGCTTCCCGATGCCCCTCACCTTGGGCGATGTATGCAATTGCTAAGGCCATGCTTAAGGGTCCATCACTAGAAGGAATAGGTCTGAATTTTCCGGCTTCTAGATAGGTAGGCACTGCCTGGGATGACACGACAATTACTGGCTTTGTGCCATTTGGCTTTGTAAAAGTGTTTTTGCTTCCAACCAAATCCAGTGGATTTCTTGGGGGTATAGCAAAATGAAGGTGGTTTGCAAGAGGAATAGCATCATCTGTTCCGTATAAGACAATGGTTCCGTCTGTAAGATTGTATCTTTCATAGACAGCTTCCAACACGCCTCCCTGGCCTCCTCTGCTTTCAGGAGTTGCGTCCTTGCTATCTATGGCTGAAAGAGCGTCTGGGAATATTTCTAGTAATCCATCTCTTACAAGGTCATCGAGGCCTAACGTGTCAATTACAAACTGCTTTAATGTGTGAGAATCAGAAATAGCCTCAATTCTATTTCCATTTTGATATTTGACAACAGCTCCCCCGGCAGAGACAACACGGACTTTTAATGGCTTGCTGCAACCAAAGCCGCCATGGTAGAGGGCATGGTCTATTAGGCTCATATCAACACCCCATTACAGGGTCTCAGCAGCCCTTCGACTTTTTTAAGGTCAATTTCTCCGTCGAGAATCTCTTGGATGATCTTTGTGCCAAATGAACCTGGTAAAGTTGGAATCATGATACCGGAATAGGTCCTAGTTATATTAATCTATTCCATAAAAAATGGTAAAATATTCGATAAAAAGCGATATATTTATTAAAAATGGCGTTTTATTCCATTTTTATGAAGATCGACGAGAAAGACCGGGCCATCGTCCATGAACTGACCCAAAATAGCAAGCAAACGACCAATCAGTTAAGCAAGAAGCTAAAGATCCCCATCACCACGATCCATAACCGCATCAAGAAGCTGGAAAGGGAAAAAATCATCTTGAATTACACCTTAAACTTAGATCATAACAAGCTAGGCAAACCCGTTCCGGCTTACATTGGAATCAGTGTCAACTATCAAGCCGGCGGCGTAGGAGGAAAGATCAGTCAGACCAATGTAGCCGAGGAAATCAAAAAAATCGAAGGCGTTCAAGAAGTAAGGATCATGACCGGCGGCTCTGATATCTTAGTAAAAGTTCTAGCAAGGGACATTCCAGAACTCAACGAAATCGTCACCGAAAGACTTCGCAATGTGCTGGGTGTGGACAAAACGCAAACCAGTATTGTGTTGAAGGAAGTTTAGATGCATCAATACTTCTTCATTGAGCTTTAAGCCCTCCAATCCTCCAAAAAGTATTTGAACACAAGGAAAAAATAAGTAGAAAGTAAGTGCTTACGGGGGGATGTGGGAGTTGGACGAGTTTTTCAAAGAGCTGAACGCAGCCTTGGTCGAAGAGGCATATGAATGGGTCATCGAAGCGTGTCGTAAGAAGATTAAAAAGTTTGGTGATGAGCCCACATTTATATTTTATCTTTCTCTGGCAGGAATACGGAGCGGGAGGCTGGGCATGACTGTCAACAAGCTCTTGCCGGTGCTGGAAACAAGCACAGGAGCGTGGCATCTTGCCTTCCTTGGGCTTTTAGCGCATTGCGTAAAGGGGATAAAGGAAAACCAAGAGCAGTGGCCTCAGTATAAAACAACAGAGCTGGAAGCATGGCTGAAAGAAGTCAGTGACTTGGTTGAAGCACATAGAAGCGAACTCTTCGAAATGCTTCCAGGATTCATAGTCAAATTTACTCTTTCCGAGCTGAAATACAACCGAAAAGAAACAACCTCATCGGAATCGTCAAAAACAATCTACATCGAAGAAGAATTCCTCTTGAGTTTTTTAGAGTTTCGCCCCTTTCCTTCTCCACTAGGAATGAAAAGTAGGGATCCCAGGTTTTTGGAGGTCATACACAAAATCGAGGCAGGGCTTTACCGGGAAGCGTACAGCATCATCTCAGAAATGAATCTTCCTAGGTACTTAAAAACTGCTTTCTTGTCCGAAGTAGAAGGCAGTGAAGAAAAGCTTTCCAAGGCTTGTGCGCTTACTAAAAAAGCGATACGGGAAGGCTGGAAAGGACCTGTCCCGAAATGCCGGCTTGCTCTTTTCTTGTTTGGGATGGGAAAAGAAAAAGAGGCTGCTCGGATAGCAGCTACACTCCCGTCGAATTCCTCCTCAGCCATGTATGCAAAGGCATGCCTTTTAATGCCGCAGAGAAAATACAGTAAGGTGGTGGAACTCTTAGAGTCCATACCGAAAAATGCCCCTTTTTTCAGGCGAAGAGACGTACTTCTGGTGCAGAGCTATTTAGAAGTAGGAAAGTATGAAAAAGCAGAGGCCTACTTAAAGGATCTTTTGGAAAGCAATAACTGGGGGATCGGAGTCGCGCTTGCCCAATACTTTTGTAACATACGGAAATTCAAACAATGCTTGTTCATCTGCGAAGAGTTGCTGAACTGGAGAGGCGAGGAAACCCTGTTTTTCTTAAAAGCCGTATCTCTCTATATGATGAACAGAAAGGAAGAGGCTCTTTTGTGCTGCCAGAAGGTTTTGAACACTTCAGATAGTGAGAAACTTGAGTGGGTTATCTCCGCATTTTCAGGAAGACACGAGATTCTACTTCCCTACACAGAACGATTACTCACCTTAGACCCTATGCATTCGAGAGCACGTAAGCTGAAAACTCAAATCCTGATGAGCAAGCGCAAGTATGCAGAGGCTGAAGAATGCCTTAAGCCGTTGAAAAACAAGCATGCCCTCTTCATCCGAGCTCAATGCATGGAGAAATTAGAAAAACACAAAAAGGCGCTTTTGCTTTATGAGGAAGCAGGCCGTGCAGCTTCTTACCGAGTTAAGGCGAAAAAGGCAGTTGCCCGCTGCTTGAAAGCTCTTGAAAGGGAGGAATCAATATCAAAACTTCGAGAGGAAGGAGAGCAGCTGCTGAAAGCTAGAGAGTGGAAGAGTCTTAGGAGTACAGCTAAAGTTTTGCTCCAAACTTTTCCAGAGGATTCCCAAGTCATATGGTGGATGGCTAAATCATGCGCTGAACAAAGCAGAAATGAATCAGCTAAAAAATGGTATCAGAAGCTGCCTTGGAATAAGATAAGGGATGAAGAGGTGCTTGCAGATCTCATTGCAAAAGCGGAGTGGTTGAACCTTCCAGTGGATAAAATAACGCAAAAACTAGGTGAAGTTTCTCCAAACCATCCACGAATTTGCTTCCAAAAAGCGATGCGGTGTTGTGCGAAAGGAAGAGTGGATGAAGCTCTTACCTATTTTAATGGAGCGGCAAGCGACCCTGAAATTGCAGGAAGAAAAGATTTTATTCTTGGTCACAGCTGGGCCCTGCAGAAAAATAAGGATTATGATAAAGCCTTGCACAGGTACCAGAAACTGGGTGGAAAGGAAACCTTTGTAAGAAAGCTGCACTGCCTGTGGGAGATGGGGGATAAAGAGGAATGCCAAAAACAGCTCATGCACTTCTTCCAAGAAGAAGATTTTGATAGGCTCAAGCAAGACTGGGATAACTGTTCTAAAAATCTGAATATCCCTATTCGAAACGAGGAAACTTCGGCGTTTCTTCGATACAGCCAGGGCATATACGCAAAATATCTGGCAGACAACGGCCAAATCATGGATGCTGCGGAAACCTACATCCTGCTCTCAAAGGAAGAAGACTTGCGGGAGGCCATAACCTCTTTTACAAAGCAACATGAGGATGTGCTTCCTATTTATATCAAAGGACAACTTACAAAAGCGGGAAAAGAAATAATAATGTTAGACACAAACGTACTTATTTTTAAGATTCTTGGTGAACTCAATAACGAAGAACTTCCGCAGTACCCCCAATACCGGGTCGCGGTACAGCAGTTTGCTCGGCTCCTCTCCGCAGACACCCTGTTCTATCTCCCGAGTCACGTCCTTCAGGAAACTGCGCATGTTATAAACAAAATCATAGCTGGACTCCATGAAAACATGGAAAACAAGAACCAGCTAAGAAAACAAGCAGCAGATAAAATTCAAGTGCTGCAGAAGTTGAGTCCTCCTCTTCTCTTGCGAGCAGTGGGTGAGATGAAACCAGAAACCCTACACAAAGTAAAACAGTTTTACCGTCAACATGAACAGGTCCTCAAGGAGATCACCGAAAGAAAATGCTCTTCCCTAAACCAAGAGGAAATCAAGCGAAAACTCGCAGAGCGGGAGCAGGAATTCTTTCCAGAATACAACGATCTTCTCACCTTGGCACAGGCATCCCATCTGGCATCCTCTCCTCTGGAGGGCATTTACCAGATCTCCCTGATCAGCGATGATGCCGACTTTCACACTTTTCAAAGAGAGATTGAAGAATCGTTCGGCGTACGCATCCATCCTCTCATCGGCCCCATAGGAGACGGGTGGTGGGAGTTGCTCCATCGGCAGATTGGCTGAGTATGTCGGACTTCGATGAGAAAGGAGAGTTGTTTGATCCAGACGAGCATTGTATTGAAGGAAGTGTAATAGGTAAAGCTTTAAAAAACAGCCTTCAATTCTCCAATGTGATTTATGACAAAGAAAAAGCCAGATAAAGAAGAGTTGGAGCAGAGAATACATAAGCTTCACCAGCTGGTGTTAGTCACCGAAACAGATAGGAAGGGAAGTTATTTACAGCGTATTGTGTATGGTGCGCAGCTAGAGCAAAGACAGCGTATAGAAACTTTCCTACGAGAGCAGATCCTAGTCCATGCATGCGTCACAAATGCTTACAAAGAACTACTCATAGACACTATTTTAGGTAGCTATGACTCAGATATTAAAGACAATGTCAGTATCAACATGCTTTCTTCAGATAATTACGCCTTTTTTGATCGGAAGAGAGCCCCAAAAGTTGAACTGAATGAAATGCTCGCTACGTTTGACGCTCTTCCAACTCCCCAAGAAGATCCTGAATTGAAAGATCTTTATAGGCCATGGATAACAGAATATGAGGCAGCGCATGGCAGGCAACCTATATTAAATGCCATGAAGGCCCAAGTTGGACTGCCTCTTGAAGAAGTATCGGCTCCAGATGAAGAAATTCTCAACAGGGCATTTTCTGTAATACAAGGATTTCCTGAGAGAAGAAGAAGAATGCTTGAGCTACTTTTGGTAGTAGAGCTTCCGCTTGAAGAAGTTGCTAAGCACATGGATATGAGAAGATCAACAGCAGAAAGAGAATTAACAAATACTCTTAGCGCCTTACAAAAAGCATACACAGCATTAGACATCCCAATAACTGCTTAATCACACCCTTCCATAATTCTTCCTTAATTCAAAGCTGATCTTCTTCGCGTTCTCAACCGCAGGCTGATCAAAGGGATTCACTCCCCGCAGCCATGCCGAATACACGGCAACATACTGCCAGAAGCCCAATAGTTCTCCAACCGTATATGGGGTAATTTTATCTAAAGAGATAGTCAAGGTAGGAATGCCTAGATCCATCGCATCTCGAAGGGTTCCTTGATATTCAAATTGCAGCGTTTGAGTCAACGGAATATCATGGATATCTCCGAGGCTGCCATTGCGTAGGGGAATCGTGCGTAAGGATTCAGGTACGCGCGTAACACCTGCATCCGCGTGTTGATCTACTTTCAAAAACAATCCAGCCACATTTTTCTTGCCGCCTAAAAATCGTTGGTTGGTATGATGCTCAGCTTCCGGAGCCATAGCAGTATAGAAGGTCTGTCCTTGACCTTGTTTGCAAACGGTTTCATGCATGAGTTGTACAATATACTCTTGAAAACCGTAGAGTTCCTCGCCGTAGAGGGGTACGTAAATCTCAGAGTATCCCTTTTGTTCAAGTAAGTGTAAAGCAAGTGCCAGTTGCAAGGCAGGGTTTTCTTGCCAGGTTTTATTGGGGTGGCATTCATCATAGATATGGGTGAAGCCTGCATGAACTTGGTCGATGGGAATGTAAAGGATGCTCGCAGGGCATAGTGCGCATTCTGTGTTGGCAGAAAAGCGCCCGCCAATGTTAGGATGTTCAACAGTATGTAAATCCAGACGTTGAGCAAGTTGCCTGAGGGTTCCTTCACCCGCCTCCGTAATAATCAGTTTTTTGTATTCGGAGAAAGAAAAAAAGTCTTCAATCAAATCAACGGTGGTGCCACTTTTGCTGATGAGAATAAAGAGAGTAGTATAAAGGGGGCATCGATTTTTGAGGTAAAGGATGCGTTCAGGATCCGTCGTGTTAAGAATGTGAACATCTTTTGTTGTGGTGAAACGTCCAAGGGCACCCCATAAGGCTTGAAACCCAGTGATGCTTCCTCCTCGTCCGGCAATGATGAAGTGTTCAAGGTTTCCGAATTGAGTGGCAAGTTCATAGATCTTGGAAAGATCCGCTACGTAATTTGCAAAGTCAGGTACAGGCCGATACTGAATGTCATGCAACGTCGTTTGAAGAGGGGGAGTAACCGCCAAGAGAACATTATTAAGTTCGAGTTTCAGCATGGGACCTCAAATCTTACCTCGTGCTCCGTAAACAATAACTTTGTGTTCAACCACTTTACGCACTTCTTCAATGGCATTCGCGAGGTATTTATACGGAGTTAATTCTTGCATGCTGTGAAGGCTTTTGTGCAGCGCCGTTGCAAAGGCTACGCGCATCTCCGTATTGACATTGATCTTGTTGATGCCCAGTTTGATTGCTTTTTGATAGGAAGCATCAGGTGTTCCGCTTCCCCCATGCAGTACGAGAAAAGCCTTCGTCGCTTTTTTTACAGCAGCAATGCGATCAAAATCAAGTTGTTTCATGCCTTTATAGAGGCCGTGCGCGTTACCCACCATGATGGCAAGGGCATTGATGCCTGTTTTTTCAACAAATTCACGAGCTTGGTAGGGGTCTGTCTCTGCCATTCCTTTAACAAAATCCTGGATACGGATCTCTCGATGAAGGGCGCTGGTTCCAGCGACATGGCCCAATTCTCCTTCCACCCAGACATCATGCCTATGAGCATAGTTCACAACTTGTTTAGTAAGCCGTACATTCTTCTCGTAGTCGTATTCGCTGGCGTCAATGTGTACGGAAGGGTATCCGGCAGCAATCGCAATTTTAATAGACTCAAAACTTTTGTGATGGTCCGCGTGTAAGATCATCTTATTTTTGTGGTACTTCTTGAAGGTGTTCACCAGGGCAACGGCTTCTTCAGCGCCTACCTTTTCATCAAGAAGAAAGGATTGTTCGCCTTCACTTGCTTCGACAATGATGGGTGCTTTCATGTTATGAGCGCCTAAGAAAATGCCTTTTAGGATTTCACTTGTAGAAAAATTAAACGCGCCAATGGCATACCTGCGCTTCTGTGCATCCAAGAACATCTTATGAATAAAGGAGATACTCATGAACAAACCTTAGAATAGAGGGTATTTAAATGTTTAGGAAGTGGCGCTGGAGGTGTTGGTTCCTTCTTTTTTTGTCGAGATGGCTTGATTAGAAGTAAGGTCATAATACGTCCCTAAGCTCTCTACTCGTCTAAAGACAAAGGCATTTTGTTCAATCGTACCAACTTGGTTCCAGACGCGTACCAAGTTGGGGTAAGCATTTCCTTCTGAATCCAGGACAACCGTAGGTACTTTGGTAATGTTATACTTGCTCACGATCTCTTTTCCACTGTCACTGGAGGCATCATAGGTTTTTTGTTCACCAAAGAGGATGCCGAAGTTGTTAAGGATTTGTTTGTGGACAAGAACACTGTAACACTGGGTGCAGTTAGCATAGACCAGGTAAGTTACACCCACCAATCCTTTAATGGTGTTGGTGTCAAGATCCCGATAGGGAGGGTTGGCTTCTCGTAAGATAAAACTGCCATCGGGTTCAATGGTGCCGAGTTGGCTCCAGATCTGAGTAATATTGGGGTAAGCGCCCATGTCTTTACTAAGAACAATCGTGGGTAATTTTGAAATCTTGTAGTTTTGGATGAGGGTTTGACCTTCTTCTGTTTTGGAATCAACCATTTTTACAGTAGAAATGTGAAATCCTGCTTTCTCAAAAAGACGCAAGTATTGGGTGATGTCGAAGCAGGCCGCGCAGCTGGTATCATTAAGAACCGTAGCGGTAATCAGTCCTATAATCTCTCCAGTAGCCGTAGAAGTGTAAGGAGGATTGGTCGGTTCATAGACCAGACCATCCCCTCGCTTTTCAAAGGTAGTGGGGGGAAGTTTGTCGATTTCTCCGGTAAGGACGATGGCTGGAGCCTTTTTGATTCGGTACATGGGAACAAGGGCTTTGGCTTCATCCGTTCCAAGCAAGACTTCTTTTTGAAGTTGGAGTTTGATATTGCCGTTCTTGATCGATCCAACTAAAGGAGAAAGATCGATGCAATCCGTACAATTAGGGTCCTTAACTAGGTAGAGGTTAAGACTAGCAGGCCGCGTTTCTTCTTCCGCAACCATCTTTTTATCTTGAATCTCTTTTTTGAGGTTAAGGATGGTATAAATGTTAACAACAATGACCAGAGCAAGGAGAACAAGGAAGATGTAAAGAATGACCTTACCCGTGTCTGAACTTTCCTTGTGCTTTCGTTTCTTAGTTAGTTTAGAGTGAGAACCCTTATGAGAAGCATCCATACGAGCAAGTCCGATATCGTCATCACTCATGAATCTTACAAAAACTAAACGACTTTAAAAAGTTTGTGTAGAGAGATTGTGTGAGGAAAGATAGAGCAAGATTTATATACGTCGACAACCCAGAATGAAGCTATGAACCGGCTCATGAAAATCATAAATGAAATGAGCTATGAAGACCTGCAAAAGATTCAACTGGATGTAGAACAGGGAGTTCTAAAGGAATTGGTGGAAGAGCGCCTTGCTTTCTTGGAAGATGACAACAAGGTGTGTCCGACGTGTCATAACAAACCCCCGGCAGATGCGCTGGTCTTGCAGTTTGGCCCTGCTGATCTGCGAAAGCAAGTGTATTGCTGTGCCATGGACTGCTTGGAATACTTCTTAAAACAATTGAAACGTCAGAATTATCATCGAGAAAAGAAGATAAAACAAGAATGATAATTCTAATCGTGCTCAAGAACTGCAGTAAAATTTAGGAAAACCTATGATAAACAGCAGTTCTTGACAAATCAAAGAAAGAAAAAAGGATCATAGTCAGTGACGGGAAAAAGCCTATAAGATAGTTTCCGTCACTGCATGCAACCAATGACAACTAAACATATAGTGATTGTCATTGGTTTCAGAACAGAATAGCCCTTTTCTTAAGGCGCATGTAGTAGCGTCCATTGCGGTGTTCGACTTGTTTCACCAGGTAATACCTCTCAGTACAGATCAATTTATTGACGTATTTGGCGTCTTCAGTACCCTTCGTAAAAGTAACCAGTTCCATGTTGAATCCCCCCTAAATGTATGATGATATATGAAAGTGATGGCGATGCAGTTTAAAAAGTTTCTCATGCCATTTCAAACCAATATTTATAAAGTTCTAGCTTGTGAAGAAACCATGGATTGGGATCAGCGCAAAATAACTGCCAAGGAAAAACTATTAGCTCTCTTCCGTAAACAAGGAAAACATGAAGTACACCCTGGTAGAACCCCTCCAGGACAGCGTCTAGTACAGGGTTTTCCTATCATGGATCTAGGTTTTCAGCCCGAAATGAATATAGACACATGGAAGCTCAAGATTTCTGGACTCGTCCCAAAGCAGATGGAACTTTCGTTAGAAGACCTTAAGAAGCTCGGCACTCAATCCTATACCAAAGATTTTCACTGCGTCACAACCTGGTCAAAACTCGATGTGCATTGGACAGGCATTCCCTTCAAGAAAATGCTTGAGTTCATCCACCCAGACCCATCATGGAGGCATCTAATCCAGTACGGTGCAGATGAGTACTCAACGAATGTCCCAAGAGAAGACGTAGAGCGCGATGATGTCTTTTTAGCATTTGAATTGGAAGGTAAATCCATCACGCCCGAACATGGCTACATTCGCTTGATCATCCCTCATCTATACGGGTGGAAGACAAGTAAATTCTTAACAGGTCTAGAGTTCTCTCTTACAGATAAACCCGGTTTCTGGGAAATTCGGGGTTATCACAACCACGGGGATGCATTCAAAGAGGAACGCTACGGATGAAAGAGAGTACGCGGGATGCACGTCTATCTGCGCTTCATACTCAGATTAAGCGATGCACGAAATGTGATCTATGTAAGACGAGGAAAAATACAGTGCCTGGCGAAGGAATCATAGATGCAAAGGTCATGATCATTGGTGAAGCTCCAGGTAAGGTGAACGATGAAACGGGCAGACCCTTTGTGGGATTGGGAGGCAAAATCCTTCACAAGATATTAGATCGCTTAGGAGTAGACAAAGACCAACTTTTTCTAACCAATGCAATTAAGTGTTGGCCGCCAGGCAATCGAAAGCCAACCAAGGAAGAAGTAAAACGGTGTAAAAATTATTTAGAGGAGCAAGTGCGGCTCGTTCAGCCAAAATTGATCATCACCTTAGGAACAACAGCAACAGAAGGGTTGATCAATCAAAAGATAAAATTAAATCAAATCCATGGCAGCATATTTTATTATCAAGGAATACCCCTATCTCCGACCTTTCACCCGAATGCAGTAAGGTATCTTAGAGGAGGAGCTCAGAAAATTGAGGCTGACATCTCAAAAGCATTAAGAGAATTAGGAATAACCACAAATCAAGCTACCTTGACCACAACTTAGATAAACAGAAGTAAGTCTTAGAGAAGCATGAAAAAATCTTTCTTCCTCTCTTTCGAAGGCATTGACGGTTGCGGTAAGTCCACCCAAGTCCTATTACTGCAAAAAGCCTTGGAACGAAAGGGGTACCACGTTCGAACCTTTCGAGAGCCTGGCAGCAGTCGAATTGGCCGTCAAGTGAGAAAAATCTTATTAGATCCAAAGAACACCTCCATTACAAGGAAAACCGAGGGCACATTGTTTATGGCTGTAGAGTGCCAAAACGTGGAAGAAATCTTGCTGCCCGCACTAAAGAAAGGGTATGTCGTCATTGCCGATCGTTTCTACGACAGTTCTCGTGCATTTCAGCATGGTGTCCGGGGAGTTCCGATGAAGGTTTTGGATACGTTGAAAAAAATACTCGTAGGACCAATCGAGCCAAAACTAACTTTTCTGTTAGATATCCCAACAAAGCTAAGTGTAGAACGTTCGAGAAAACGAGACAGGGGTGGGGATCGCATTGAACGCGAATCATTAAAGCATCATGAAAAAGCAAGAAAAGCGTTCTTACGCCTAGCAAAGAAGTATCCGAAACGGATCAAGGTGATTGACGCTACAAAATCCATCTCGGATATTCATAAAGAAGTGATGAAGATTGTAAACAAGAGAATTTAACCTGAGGGATCAGCGAGATAGTCCAATCCAGTACATTCTTTGAATATTTTAAATAAAGGCTCTCGATCCATGACTCTTAACGCGGAAGACTCTACACTCATTCCTCCAGAATCTAAACCCCAATCAAAGCATTGCATAAAAGCAGTGTATTCTTGAGGAACAACCCTATAGGTCCCATCCAACAGCTGAAAGGTCCAATCTACTGAATAAAGCAGGCTTCCGATCCCTTTACTAGGATTAAGATAAACATCATCGGGTTTACGTGGGTTTATTCCTAACTTTGCGATTATGCTTTCTTTTGTATCCTCTTTCGTAAGTATCCCTTTGAAAATTTCACGCGATGCCCATATTGCTGCAAATAATTCAGGAGTATTTGAACCATAAACCATGGCTTCTCCTGTTCTAAAAAACTCATGCTTAGGATCTCCGAACCATCCTTTCAAGGTTCTGGAAATATCTTGAGGTGTAACGTTCGCAGGGGGTGTTAGATGAGCATAGAAAGGCACGGGCCCATCGAATGCATCAACTTTTATACCCCTAGGTAATATAATGGGGGTTGGTTTCAGTGGAGAATCCATTTCTTTAGGACCTTTAGTCCAATTATAAACCTATCTCCTCTCAGAAGGAATCCGAATTATAGTCAGAAAAGTCCATTCCGAAGACCTATAAAAAAGTGAAGAAGGTCTTGAACCGATATCTATAGAAGAGTAGGTTGAATCTTCTCCCAGAGCATTTTAAGCAGTCGAACATCACTAAGAGCATTATGAAGCTGTATTCCTTTGGTATTGATTCCTAGACTTTGAGCCAATTTAAGCTTGTCTTGCTCCGGATCAATGCCTTTCATCAGTAGAATATTGGCAAAGTCGATGGGAATCCAATAGAAAGGAAGGCTTTGTTTAGCCGGGCCAAAGTAGGCGCAAACGCCCATCCAGTCGAAAACAGGAACAAAGGATACAAAATAGGGTTTGTTCGACCCGATGAATGAGAGCAACTGTTTCTTGGCTTCTTCTTTTGATATCTTATTGCCGGTCAAGTAAGGCACGACATTTTTCTTGACCCACTCATTAGGTTGTACTTCCGTCTCGATCTCTAAGTAAAGTTCTTCACCGCTTGGCTTGATGAGTGCAATGGATAAGAATTCAGTGCCAAAGGCACTAAGCTCAGGAAATTCCGCATCCATGAAGATGATTTCTCGCTTCATGAAAAAAGATTTACTCCAAGTGTTTTAAAGCTTATGCTATGTTAAAAAATCAGACTAAAAAAGATCCCCCGATCTTTAACTAAGAATTTTAACTAAGAAGCTTTTTCTTCTTCCGGTTCAATATATGCATTCAAGGTTTTACTATTAATCATCTCTTTGTAACTGATTTTTGCCATGCCGTCACCGTCTTTTCGAGTCTGTCAAGAACCGTCTTGAATATCAGGACAGATAAACGGTTCTTGATCACCTCAGAATTCCGTTCTTTTGTATCTGTCCATGTCGGACGGAATTCTGTAGTTTCGACTAGCTCATTTTCTACCGATACGTACAAAGAAAAATCCAAGGCAGGTGAATCGTTGTAGTCGCTGCGGTTGATTGCAAGGACTTTGTTTTCTTCCTTGCAGGAAGCTCGTCGATAACTCTCCTTTTAGATACCTTGGTTTATAAAGTTGATTAAACTCTAATTTAGATACAAGGGTGTATACACGTGAATGTATACGCCACGAATACTAGGTTGCACAATTCTTTTCATGACGAGATATACCCAACACAACTTCCTTTCACTAAGGAATGTTGAAACATGGAAACTTTGCACCGAGAGGAAAACAATAACTCTCTCCGAAAAGCGAGAGTTATTGTATCCAAAAAGTATAGCGCGATCTTAACGAGATATACTTTTTGAGAGAGAAACTTTTTGAGAGAGAATTATCTCTGCAATCCCGTGATGTTTTGGGTGTACTCACTCAGCATCTCACCAGTAACTGCGTCGATCTTAATGTTAAAAATATTGAAGGTGCGAGTGACATGGGTGATGTTGTACACCAGACCATTTAAATTCTGAAGAATGATGATCTTTTGTGTGATCAACTCAGCAGCGTGTTTTTTGTTGTGAAACTCATCGGCAATCTTTATAGCTTCTTCAAGGCCGATCTTGACTTGTTCCAGATCTAGTTTACTAACAATTGGATGATCTTTGAAGACTTCATCTTCAGGCTGTTGTTTGATCGTGGAGCTCACGTCAAACACAACCACCCGATCCGTGTTTGGATTGTAATACCCTACTTGGGTGACTTCTCCTTTTCCTAAGGTATGGAAGATATGGGCCAAGTAATAGTGAGGGTTATCTTTCTGAAATGCTCTAAAAAGCTCACTCGCTTCAACTTGGGCAACTGCGTGCTTAAGTTTCATGTTAGTACCGACTAAAGTTTCCCGAAAATGCTTTCTTCGCAAGCCACCCAAATACAATAATGGCAAGCACAATAAACACGATCACAACAGGGTCTTGACCTAATATTTTATTCATGGTATATCTTTTATCTTGCCCTTTTTAATGCTTCTTTTTTGAGATAGGGAGTAGCCTGAGGCCATAGCTGTTCAAAGTACATTCGAAAGGTGTCCGCGACGCGCTCACTTTTGATCATGAACATGATCATCTCATCACCAAGGCTGATAATAACCTTGTTCTTATAAATAATAAAGATAGAGGGCATAGCAAGGCTTTCTTTCATAAATCGAATTTCAATGGGGGGATAATTAGAAAATAGGTCAGCAACCGGTTTCCCCGATTTAGCAATCATGTACCTTGCTTTGATGCCTTTTTTGGCTCGAATTTTTTGAAAATAATGAGCAAGACGCTTATACTCTTGACCAAAATTATAGACCGCCATGATGTTGACTGTTTCGCCCTTTTTCAAGGTATCCACCACATCATGAAAAGCAGTTTTGATTCCTTTGGGTCCTTTGAAGACAAGGGCTTCTTTTTCTTCTTCTTGTTGAGCGTGAAAAGCTTCGAGGGTAGGAAGGATTTGTTTGATTTGGTTTTCTTGTTCTCGGATTTGTTCTTGTTTTTCTTTCAAGTAGCGCAGAAGGGATATGGGTGGGGTGGCTTTGTAGTACCTGAGGCCTTCTTGCTTGTAAAAGGTAACAAGACCTTTTTGGATGAGTTTTTCAAGGATCTGATAGATTTTAGAGTTGGCCGTTTGAGATTTATCGATAATAGGTCCAGTCGTGGAGCTTCCAAGTTCCAATAGGGCAAGGTAAACCTTGATCTCCGCTTTGGTGAGGCCGATTTCTTCCAGTTTGAATTCAATAGATGAAAAGTCCATATTACTCCTCCCTAAGGAGGGGCTATCTTTTAAATATTCCCTTATCTAATAATAACTAGAAAGTAGTTACAGGTGATGAAAATGAAACTCAAGAAAACAATGTTAGCAGGCCTTTTAGGTTTAGCTTTAGCTCCGCAAGCCCATGCCGACTTTAAAGAAGCCATTCAGACCTTAACTCCCGGACAGATCCAATTCGTCCCCAACCATTACGAAGCAGATACTCTGCGAGATAGAGAAGGAAATAAAAGAGAAGTGAATGTAGAGAAAACCGGAATAGAAGCAACACTCAAGGGAAAAGGCAAGAGATGGTTTGGCCAAGTTACCCTCCCTTATGTTACTGTAACAAATGGTCAGATAGAAAAAAAAGGAATAGGAGATATTATCTTAGAAGCAGGTCCGCATTACCATACTGGACATTGGGAACTCCTGCCCACATTAAGAGCGAAGTTACCAACCGGAGCGTTTGAAGCAGGTAAAGTCAATATCGGAACAGGTCAAACAGATCTTGCTGCAGTTCTTCGCGGTACAGGCATGTACGGACCATTGACCTTGGATGCCGGCATAACATACACTCATCGCTTCGGAACGCCAGCAGATCGCGTAGAACTACGAGGTAATCCTGGCGTAGGCTTGGGAAAATACCTTCGTACAGGCATTGAAGGTGTCGTCACATTAGGTTTGGATGACGCAAGAACTGCACGTCTAGGACCTGGCCTAGTCTTTGCAAAGGATGGCTGGCAAGTAGGGGGTTTTGTACAGAAAGAATTCGGCGTACGACAAGCCACGGAAGGCTGGACGTACCGATTTATATTTAGGGTGCCGATCAAATAAGATCTCAAGAGAGCCGCTTGAGCCAGGCAAGAATCATTCGGCTCAATTCTTTTTCTTTATTTCCATATACGTGGTTGGCTCCTTTTAGAACTGCGGTGTCAAACTTCGGGCAATGAACAGCTTTTTTCTTTATCAAAGCAAGATCTTCTTCTAAAGATCGAATAACCACATCATCTTTTCCACTCATGAAGGCTAAAACAGGAACATCAATCTTTCCAAGTTCCGTCCATGTATCAGGATTTCTTAAAAAGGGTAAATTATCAGCAGAGCATCCTTCCTCAAACAAGTCCAAAAAAGTCTGAGAACTAAGCAGGTACCATTTCCACAAGAGGGATGTTAAGAGTTTTCTGGGCTCATTTTTCTTCAGGTTTTCTTTAGCTTCTTGGATCATCTCTTCATAATTAGGTTGATATCTTTTTAGCTTGGCTAAGGCAAGTAAATCCGGTGGTGAAGCAAAAATAATGCCTGCAAGAAGTGGATGCTTGCTTTTTGTATAGTAATGGATCACTTTATTGCAACCTAAGCTATGTCCCATCAAAATAATCTTTTTATACCCTAATTTTCGTGCTTCCTTAATCCAAAGATCTATATCATAAACGCTCTCTTCAAAACGCTCATACATCACTCCAATTCTTTGGGTCTTGTTTCCACCATCTTTTGTAAGTTCTCTTGTTCAAATATCATTGATGTGCCCATACCCCCGATTATGCCCATAAAGAAAGCCAAACCCATGTTTAGATAGTTCTTTTCCAAGCACTTCGGAAAAGTAATTTTCAAGGAGGTTCCCAGACATTCCATGAACACAAACAATCGCTATGTTCTTTTTCTTAGATTCCCAGTGCACCCCGGGTAAATTAAGTCCGTCGCGAGTCCAGCCATGTAGGAATTCTATATTAGACATAAATCTATATTAGACATAAATCTATATTAGACATAAATCTATATCAGAGAGGATTAATAAAAAGCTTTGTAAAAATCAGGCGGTAAATAGTAGAATATATTTAGATTTCGTCACCCATTGATCTTTTCCAAGATCAATTGGGCCATTTCTTTCTTATCAGGTGCGCTTCGCACTTGATCAGCTAAAGAATGATTCTTAAGCACGTGTTCAATCCAACTTGCAAAGTCATTCTTATCGGAAGTGACGTGTTTAGAATAAGCTAAATCATCCATGGTTTCAAGTGCAATCACAAGTTCAACCAAATTCTTGAGTTGCCTTCCATCGGGCAGGTAGAAGTGTTCAGCAGGGTTTTGTACATTCATCAAGCAAGTGCGGGTTTTCTTCTTCTGGATTACAGAACGAATGGACTTAATAATATTCTCAGCACTCATGCCAAAGGCTTTCATCAGTTCAGCAGATTCGCCGCTTTCTCCAAATCGATCTGGCATCCCGATACGCTCGATGGGAACAGGGCAGTGTTGACTGAGTACTTCAGTTACCGCCCCTCCGAGTCCGCCAAGGACTTGGTGTTCTTCTGCGGTCACCACGCAGCCAGTCTTTCTTGCAACCTCAACCAAAGTTTGTTCATCAAGGGGTTTGATCGTGGAGCAGTTCACCACACAAATAGATAATCCTTCTTTTTCAAGTTGCTGCGCAGCAAGGAGCGCTTCATATACTAGAGGTCCGCTCGCAACAACCACAGCATCGCTGCCTTCTCTAAAAACCTGGGCTTTGCCAACCACAAAGGGAGTATCTTCAGTGGTAACAACAGCCATTTTATCGCGTCCAAATCGTAAATAAACAGGTCCTCGAATTTGTGCAGCAGCAATCGTGGCTTTCTTGGTCTCAACGGTATCACAAGGAACAATAACAGTCATGTTCGGCAAGACGCGCATGCATGCCACGTCTTCCAGAGCTTGATGCGTGGCTCCATCCGGTCCGACCGTAACGCCTGTATGTGCTCCGGCAATTTTGACATTGGCTTGGCTGTAACAGATGCTCACTCGTATCTGATCCCAATTACGACCGGGACTAAATACGCCATAGCTGCAAATGAAAGGGGTCTTCCCCCATAAGGCAAGGCCCGCAGCAATGCCCGCAAGGTTCTGTTCAGCAACTCCAACTTCGAAGAATCGATCGAGATACTTATCTTTAAAGCCTTGAGCGCGAGTGCTTTCCGTAAGATCACAGCACAGTACAACGACGTCTTTATTCTTCCCACCTAGATCAACAAGGGCTTCTCCGAATCCGTTTCGAGTGGGCACCTTCTGTACCGCTTGGTAGGTGTCCACTAAATACATTTCAGGGTTGTTCATTCGTGCTCCCCTCGGATTTTACCACCTAGTGTTCTTAATTCATGCAACGCGATTCGAGCTTCTTCTTTGTTAGGGGGTTTGCCATGCCACTCGTATTGATTCTCCATAAAGTCCACTCCTTTGCCAGGAATCGTATGACAGATAATCATCGTTGGTTTTTCAAAGATAGCTTTGGCTTCATTGCAGGCATCAATGATCTGTTGGATGTTGTGACCGTCCACTTCAAGAACGTGCCAGTTGAACGCCTCATATTTTGCACGAATGGGCTCAAGAGGCATGATGTCTTCTGTAAATCCATCAATCTGGATGTTGTTGCGATCCATAATAGCCGTCAGATTGTGCAATTTATTCTTCCCAGCAAACAAAATGGCTTCCCAAGTTTGCCCTTCATCATGTTCGCCATCAGACATAACGCAGTAGATGTGGCTTCGTTTCTTGTCCAAAACGGCACCAAGGGCCATACCAATCGCTTGGCTTAAACCTTGTCCAAGTGGTCCACCGCTGTTTTCAACGCCAGGTGTGGCAAGGTTATGTGGGTGTCCTTGAAGTCGTGTGCCAAATTTACGCAGTGTTTTCAATTCTTCGCGAGGAAAATACCCCGCATTGGCAAGCGCCGCATACCACAAGGGGCAAATATGTCCATTGCTCAAAACAAGTCGGTCGCGGTCCTGCCATTTAGGATTTTTAGGGTCGTGATTGAGAATGTGAAAGTACAAGGCGGTAAACACATCAGCCATTCCAAGAGGGCCTGCACTGTGTCCAGAGCCTGCTTCAAGGAGCATGGCAATGATATCTTGCCGAATCTGGTTTGCAATAGCTTGCAGTTTAGGAACGTCTATTTTCACAGCCCACCTCTTTTATCCTTGATCGAGAATGAAGGTATTTAAAGTTAATGTTAAGCTGCTGTTTTTCTAAGAACTGTCCCTTGCAAGAGAACTTCCAGGAGCACACATGCGTTGGATGATCGCAACTAAATCATCCGGCTTGGTTTCAACAGGGGATGTTAAAACGCAATTAGGCTGCTTCTGAAAATAGGCTTGCACATCAGGAAGCGCAAGAAAAGTCAAAACAACGACTGGTCCAGTATAGTGATGCACTTCACGCATCCGCCGGTAGAGGGCAAGCCCAGTCTGCATGCAATCTCCAGTTTCTTTAGGTGTAAAGATAAATCCACAAGGCATTCCCATATCCAATGTGATCGCATCCGGCGCTTGGCTTTTCTTCATGGCTTCATCAAGAAACCGATCGGCCCCATCTACTGTTGGGTGATAGGTTACTTCAAACCCAGCTTCATCTAGAGCTTCACGGTAATACTTGATCTTGAGAGGTTCATCATCCACCATCAATACACTGCCCATGTCTTGGAGGAAGGAGCGATGAATATAAACCTTTACCTAGTTCAAGGCTTTATTTCAGGAAGGCATCAAAAGCAGTGTTTTTATTCTCGACGAAGGTTAAGGATTTGGTTTATAAATAACCCAGGGTTACCTAAAATATGGCCGAAAGTAATCCAGAAGCAGATGTGGATAGCCTTCTTGCTAGACTGGACGCGGATCCTAATTTTGTTGGAGTGTACGCTAAAGACACGGTTGTAAGCCCAGGACACGCTGGAGTAATTCTTCAGGAAGTAACTAAACCTCAGGCATTAACCCTTGGAGGGCTAGCTGATATGCTGTCCGCGCAAAGAGTTTCTAGAGAAACTGTGGCGCAAGCGTATGAAACGGCAATGGAAATGTCGCAGGGTTTAGTGGGAAGTATCAGAAAGAAGGCAAGAGAGTTAGAAGAACTTCTTAAGGAATTTGGTTCTAAAGTTAGGCATCCTTCCTACAGTGGAAAAGAACAGCTCGAGATTCCTGGAACAGCGGAGGAGAACCGTACAAAGTTTAGAGAGTGTAAACCAGATACCGTCACGTACAAAATATCCGTAGATGATGAAAGAACCGTGCACATCGATGCAGTGTGGGATCATCTAGAGAAATGGGGGAGTAAATCAGAAAGTACTGCGGAAACACTGTACAAAGTAAAAATAAGTGAACCCGAACGGAGATCATGGCTGGGAAGGGCACTGTTTAATCCAGACGTTAAGCCAGCGAAAGTCGACTTCTATACATCTGGAAATTGGGTGAATGGAGCAGACTTCATGAGTTGGTATGTTCAGCGTAAAGAAGCATCCGCAAGTGACTCAAAAAGCAAGGCCTCTGCCTATGCCATAGAGCAGCTGGGTATTGCATGCGAAGCCCATATTAAACGCACAAGTGGTGAAGTAGCTGCGCTCAAATTAGGAGAGAAAAAAGGATTAATAAAGTCATTTCTCCACAGGTTAACTGTCGATGAAAAAGGGATTGATGCAATGGTTAAGAGATTGTACGCAATGCAAGAATTAAAAAGTGCTATTTGGTCTGTTATTGAAGAGAAAAAACTTA
>JBBSWA010000038.1:0-7378 GCA_038046485.1 Nanobdellota archaeon | reverse complement strand
TTGGGATCAAAATAGGGACCACTTGGAGAAACTTGCTTAACGCCCATGATGATACGTGAGTTATACACGGAAGGATGCATGGCTAAGGTATACTGACTTTGAGGTCGATGAAACTTTAAGCCATCGGCTGAAACACACACTGTGAGTAATAAAAAAATCATTCCAATCATTAATTTCTTCACGTTCACCACCTCTTACTTGACGACCATCATCTTTCCATTTACTAATTGATAACTGGGCGCAGAGCCTCGCCTATAGGTATTTATGTTTTTCTCCTGCACCCTGTTTAATCCTGCTTCACTCCCTAATTTATGCTGGGCACCATATACTGTAAAGGGTCCCCGATGACGGTAATAATTACCTAAACCCACATACCAACCTGGAGCATAAGTAAAACTGGAATAGGTGGGCACAACCACTTGATACCCATTACTATAAGGAGTTCCCTTAACTGTTACACCAGACTTTGCAACCGTGCCTGATCGTGGAGAAGGCGTTTGATAACAGGAAGGACAATTCAATGTGGGTTGATCCGTTCCCTTTTCTTGGCCCCAACCTGGAGGAGTAGCTGAGGCGGCATACCCTAACACATTGCCTAAAATCAGTAGAAACATTCCAAGCCATACAGCTGATTTCATGATCCACCTCGATTTACTACGTAATATTTTGATGACTTAGGAGGATTGGCTAACATTGAACGCATTGAGCGTCCCTTGGCCTCGGTTTGACCCAATTGTAAACGACTACGGGGATCTGCACCGGGCGAACGACGGTAATACCCATTTGCACCTTCTAAATATAAAGGATTGTAGGTAGTTCCTACAGGCCTAGGAATTAAGATCCAGCGTCCATTACTACTTGCCCACTCATACGGCAAACCCGTGTCAGGATCATAATACCTGGGGCGGTTTAGATCGTACCAGTTCCCATGTCCTGGTGTGATGAGTGCTGAACCAAGCTGTATCCCTACTAAAAAAAGAAAGACCACTGCTATCGCTCGATTCACACTTCACCTCTTTACGATTCTATTTAGTTATAGCAATAATTTCACTAATTTACATAATTTGACGAAATTATTGGGATGAATAATTGCGTCACTTTTAACATAACTAGCGCAATTATCCATAGCAATGAATATCCGTTGTCACAAAATAATACCCATCATGCTTAAACATCTGACACGATGTCTTGTATGAACTGGGTAACACATACGGCAAGCGAATTTCATAATTTCTTGAAATGGCCGGAATGAATTTTGCATCGTAGTACAACTTCAAAGGCTTTGGATGCCAGGCATCTGGAAAGAGCAATTGACCTTGATGAATTAGATCATATGAAGAGTACACTTTTACTTGAGGACTGTACACTCCTACTGAAGAACTAAACGCCATGCTTATGGGAAGCAAAGCGAGCACCATAAAAGCCATTAAACCTAGTTTATACATGCCAAACCACCTCGGTACCTTACTCACACTCTTTCCTCTAAGCATGGCTTACCCCTATATATATCTTACGATAAACTCATCCTCAGCAACAAAATAATTCTCCTCTTGTTTTTGTTGCTATCAGATAAAGCAAAAGAGACCTTTTGCTTTATGACGAGACCACGATTCGTCCACGCAGCCAAGGATAGAGTGGATCGTAATAATCATAAGTTCCTTCTTGATTGAACTGCTTGCTGAAAGACTCGCCAAAGATTAAGGAGCCTGAGTCGAACGATTCACCGGATCCATGAGCTGACTTAATGATATGCGGATAGCCTTCCTTGCTCTTCCAAGTTACTGTATCTCCTACATTGATCCTTATGGTAGAGGGCAAGACAGAGTTTCCTTTGAGAATGACTTCTCCGTTATCCAGGTCATAGTACTGCTGAGCATATGAATCTGGGTAATACGCCCAAGGAAAGGCATCGCCTGGATCGGGTTGAATTACGTTGCCTGTTGCCAAAATGGGAAAAGGCCGGGAATAAGACGGCTGATAAGAATAAGGCTGTGCGTAGGATGATGCATAGGATGGATAACCTGAATAAGCTGAATAAGGGGAGAAATACCCTTGCTGCATACCATACCTTGGAAATGAGTCGGCCTGCTGAGAATACCTTGACTGCCCCCAAAATGAGGGAAACTGACCATACCGGTCATACTGGTATTGATTATAACGATTGTACTGGTACGAGTCCCACGGATTGTAGGCCCCTACTGAAACGATGCATCCCATCACCGCAAGGAATAATACGATTTTTTTCATATCCATCTCCTCCTTAGGTGATATTGAGAGAAAGACAAGGAAATACTTAAATATTACTCCTTTTTCATGGATTTATGCGATTCAACCATGTTTTCTTATTTGCCTTGACGGCCGTTTTCCTGTTTGCGTGTACGCAGGTGTCTGATGCAGACAAAACCGTCAAAATAGGGTTTGTGGGAGCTCTTACAGGCGATGGAGCTAGCTTTGGAATCTCCAGTCAAGAAGGAGCCCAAATGGCTGTGGAAGAAATCAATGTAGCTGGAGGCATTCATGGCACGCCTTTGCAGATTATTTATGAAGATGGACGATGCAGTGCTGAAGGCTCCAACACTGCCACTCAAAAACTGGTCACTGTGGACCGTGTACAAGCCATTATCTATGGCTCTTGCGATGGAGAGTTTTCTGCTGCCGCCCCCTTTTTAGAACAAAATAAAGTGATCGGTATTGCTACCTATCCAAGTAGCCCAGACATTACAAACTATGGCGATTATCTTTTCAGAAACAGCTACAATGATGCGATCAGCGGACGCGTCTTAGCAGAAGACATGATTCATCACTACAAGAAACTTGCCATGATCAGTGAACTGAACACTTACTCACAGGCTTTGAAACAAGCGCTGCGAAAAGAGTTTGAAGAACGCGGCGGAATCATTGTGGCAGACGAAGATTTTCAAGCAGAGATGCGCGACTTTCGCACCACGCTTCTTAAGATATTCAATCAAAAACCGGATGTAATCTTTGTAAACCCTGATACTCCTGTGACTGGAAGCGCTCTCCTACGGCAACTCAAAGAATTAAGCAATACAAAGCCCCTTTACTCCAACTTTTTTCTCAGCGGAGACACGGGTCGTGAAAGCAGCGGAGAGGCGGCTGAGGGTGTGGTTTTCATCGCAGATCCTGATCCGAATGGAAAACAAGCGGATGCGCTTTTCGAGAAATATCGGGAGCGCTATGGAAAAAATCCGGCGTTTCCTTATCCTTTCTCTGCGAGCTACGATGCGGTGTACCTCTTGACGAGTGCCATTCGTGAAAAAGGGTATGATGCTACGGCTATCAAAGAATGGTTGTACTCGTTGCCTGAGTATGATGGGACTCTAGGGAAATATCACTTTGATGAGAATGGGGATGAAATTGGAATACAAGTTGAACTTAGAGTGGTGAAGAATGGGCGAGCAGAAAAAATAAAGTTCTGAATGCCTTTACTTATACTTCAATGCTTTCTCTAGATCTTCTTTCGTCAGGTCTGCTTGTTTTAGAATGCTCAAGAGCGTGCCTTTTCTCAATTCCGAGTGCATCGGTACTACAGGCTTTCTTTTCATTCCATTCCGAACACCAACCATGATGACGTGGCTCCCCTTCTGGCCGAGCACTTCAAAGCCATATTTTGATAAAATTTTAACCATTTCTTTTCCAGACAATATTGGAAGTTTCATACTGCTGCTGCGACTTGACTTAGAATAGGCTTACTGGCCTTATTTAAGGGTTTTAACTCTTCAGGTTCTGCGTGTTCCAACCAGAGCTCGAAAGCCTCTTTGAGGTTACTTAATGCCTCTTTAGAGGTTTTACCTTGGCTGGCTAGCTCTATTTCGACGCCCCGAGCGACGTAGTGTTTTCCGTCTTTTGAGACGACGGCTGAAAGCTTTCTTTCCATACCGCCTATTAATCTTTATTTCTTTATATAACTTTGCTTGGAAAATCCGGAAGAATTACGGAAAATGAAGTTATCTTTTTTTCTTTTTTATAATCTTTAGTTTAAATAGCCATTTTATAATTAAAGAAAAGACGATGGGTATACTAATT
Organism: Nanobdellota archaeon; assembly: GCA_038046485.1. GTDB lineage: Archaea > Nanobdellota > Nanobdellia > Woesearchaeales > SM23-78 > JBBSWA01. The sequence goes on along the minus strand of JBBSWA010000038.1, from coordinate 3,331 downwards.
CCAAGATATAGATTGAAGTCTGTTAGGATATTTAGAAACCAATTTTTATGTTCTATACTTTGATTGATTACTGAGTTATCCGATTTTCCTATTTGGTTGACTCCATTTCCAGTGTTAACAGTTTGCAAAATATCTCCTTTTACTGTAGAGTTATGAATGCTTTGTGTTATTTCAGTTTTTTCAATTGTTGTTGGAGCTGTTATTTCAATATCGTTCCAGTACCAAGTTGTGTCTATGATGTCTAATGTATTATTTCCACAGATAATAAATCCTATACCTTCATTTGCTTTTTCGTATAAGTATGGATCGTTATCTACTTTGTGCTCTTTAAAAGGAAATTGTGAAATCTCTTTAAGAAATGCGTCAAAGCCATTTCGTTGGTATGGCCAAGAATGTTTTTGAACATTCCCATTGACATTTATAATCATATCTTGTCCTGTACAGTCTTTAAAGATTAAGTCTCCAGTATAGAAAATAAATTCGTCCGATTTTGTTTTAGCGTGTATAATCGGGGCTAAAATGACTAGAAGCATAATAAAGGAAATTATCTTCTTATTCATACGTAAATAAATGGTCAGTCTTATTTAAGACTTTTCATTTATTAATTAATCAAAATGCGGGCGGCAGGATTCGAACCTGCGTAAGCACTAAGCTACACGGCCCTGAACCGTGCTCGTCTGGTCCCATAAATCCATGGATTGACCGCTCCGACACGCCCGCGTATCTATTTAGAGAAAAAAGAGGGTATAAAAGGGTTTGCAAACCTAGATCTTAGAGAGCTTTTCAAGTTCTTTTAAGTCCTTATCCAAGCTGGTGTCTTTCTTCTTTTTGGGCTTGGGAGAAGGGTTTTGAGCGGTTTTGGGAGCAGGTTTTGGTGCCTGTTTAGGTGTTTGAATGGGTTTAGGAGCAGCTTTTTCTGGTGCTTTTGGACTTGAAGGCTTTACAGGTGCTGAAGGCCTTGCGATTGGTCTTAGAGTAGGTCTTACAGGAGTAGGGCCGCCAAAGGCGCTAAACAATCGAGAGCGCTCTAATTTCTTTCCTAAGTTCCTTCTTAACAAGGTTAAATCAAGCTGCTTTGGGGTGGGACGGACCATTTGCTTTGATAGTGCTCTTGGGGGGGGTGGAGGAGGAACCTTTTTAGGTAGGTTATTTTTGTAAAGCAGATACCCTGCGCCACTTGCAACTAACAATAGACCCAAGAGTAAGGTTAAGAAGGGACCTAAGGGTATTTTGCTTTTTGGACTGCTCTTTGGATCTCTTGGATTTGTACCTGCCTTGTATTCTTCCAAGTTTGTAAATCCATCTCTATCTGCATCTTGATTCGCGTCTGAAGGATCATTTATATTGAAATTATACTTGGTCTCCCACCAATCTGGCATTCCATCTTTATCCGTATCCTTGTTCTTATCCTGTATGCAAACCCCGCTTTCACAGAACTTGCTCTGACAATCGCCATTTCCTGCGCAAGACTTTCCTGTTGTACAGGGGGGGCAATTTCCCCCACAATCCTTGTCTGTCTCTAATCCATTTTGGAAGCTATCTGAACAAGAAGGTGTTCGGCAGAATCGATCGGGCGTACAGTAACCTGAGGCGCAATCTCCTGATTGGATACACTTTTTCCCATCTATGCACTTTGGACAATCCCCACCGCAATCCACATCCATTTCATTCCCGTTCTTTACCTCATCTGTACACGAGGGTGCTTTGCAAATACCGCTCTTGCAATAATAATCTAGGCAGTCACTATTCAGTGTACAAGGAGACCCTATTGGACAGCCCTGTGGGCAGGCTAAACCGCAGTCCACTCCTAATTCAGTTAGGTCTTGTACCCCATTCAGGCAAGACTCTGGAATGGCAACGTCAATGACTCTTGCTTCGGTGAATGAGTTGTTGTTGTTATCAAAGACTGTGTAGCAGAACTTTTGTGTATTGCTCAATTCAATGTCTGTTCCATAAAATTCGATCTGATCAGGCACGCAATTGCCATCTGCTTCAATTGAACCTCGCAGGAAATCCAATGTGCAACCGCTTTGTTCGTCCTTGCAATCCACTAGGGCTTTTTTGGCGGATCGTTCAGGCAGGGGTTCGACAGCTAATGATCCTCTTGGTTTGATTTTATCACATGTTGCATCATTCGGGCTTAATACATCTACATCCTTACTGATTTCAATGCCTGCATTCCCCGCTTTATCTACTGGAGTAACTTGTAAGGTATATCTCTTGCTTGCTTCTAATTGGATCCTTATTGTTATGGATTTATCTGAACGCGTTTGATTCATGATCGTTTGATCTTGATCGGTGATCTTAATTTGGAATGAACTTGCATCGGAATCATTTGTCTTGATTTCAAAGCCCATTGAATCTAACTTGCACGAAGGGCTCTCAACAACCACATCGTCTATTTGAGGAGCAGTGCGGTCTACTTTGGTGGGTAGGGTAATTGTGCGTTCTGGTGAAGCCGTAGACCGGCATATGACTTTAAACGAGTAAGAGCCTTCACTTAGTTCATTGAAGGTTACGAAGTGTTGTTTCTGATCAAAGGTAGTCATGCTGCCTGAACGAGTAGCTCCCTCAAAGGAACAGGAAGCCAGTTTTGTTGTTTCCACCCGTAATTCTAGGGGGTCTGCGTTTGTAACTTCAGGCGGACTTATAGGTATGATATCTAATGAGTCATCTAGTTCTACGGTCATTTCTGCTACTTTTGAACTACTTAGGCCGGCTAGGTTTTTACACGTTACATTCACCGATACATTACGGACCTCGCTATCAAAGATGGATCGGAAGTCAAATCGTACCGTGTGATCGGATGTATATGTGGAAGGATCCATCTCATCAAAAGGCAGTATTTTTGTAAGGGTTCCATTGTCCATTGTGCAAAGCGTGGAGTCATCAGTTTGGATTTGTAAGTCTGAGAACTTTGAAGCTCGATCGGATACTTTTACTGGAACAAAGGCTGCTTGAATAACAGGTGGCGTTGCATCCACAGCGATATTAAATGTTTTGAACAACTCTCCTTCGCTGCTGGCCGAGGTTTTACAGGCCATGAACACATTGCCTGTTACTGAGCGATTGTTTAATGTGTGATTAAACTTCAAGGAACCCACAGGACCATCATCGAATAAAGCGCCTGCTGAAACTCCGCTGAGAGGAATTTGGGCGTACGTACAGAACATGGGCCAAGAGGTTTCTGCAACTACTTTAAATGGAGTACTTCCGGCCACACCCAATGCTGGAATTCTTAGGAAGGCCTCAAACATAGGGATTAGCACATCGGTTGCCACCTGCGCTACTTGCCCGAAGCCATCTTTACATGTGACAAAGAAGGTCTTTC
>JBBSWA010000037.1:0-5079 GCA_038046485.1 Nanobdellota archaeon | reverse complement strand
AAAAGCAGGAATTTTGCCTGATTTTTAAAGTGTGAACCAATTACGGGCTTGAACAATGAGAAAACACCACAAAAACCTTTTCAAAGACCAACTTTGGGGCGATAAATTCTGGAGCAGCGGCTACTTCTACCGCACCGTCGGTGCAGTAAACTCGGAAACCGTCAAACGCTACATTGAAGAAGGACAGAAAAAACACTGGAAAAACAACGCGAAAGAACAAACCACGCTGCTAAGCTATGCTTAGCAGCGCCACGAACTCACGTTGGACGCCCCGTCCCTTTAGGGCGGGGTAGTTCACAAAAGTTGTCACGGTTGGGTATTTAAATAAACTCCATGTTCTTGAGCAGATGAATGAAGTTATCAAATATGATATAGGGGCGTTAGCCGATAAAGAATACCGAAGAATCAGCATCGGGATAACCCCCTCGAATTATGTTCATCTCGGTTTTGTGTTTACCTTGATTTCGGCGTTTATGTATATGGCTAAACACTCTAACTCCAGTCTGGAAGTTTGCATAACTGATCGTGACGTAGACCCTCAATTAGGGAGAGTTTTTCGACCTTATCATTTATTAGAAGATAAAGACGATGCTTGTCATGGCTTAATAAGCGACCATGTAGAAAGTGAACTTGAATTGCTGCGCAGTGATTTCTGCTCTTTTTTTCATGTTGATTCTCAGAAGGTAGATATTGTATTTTTTAATGATCTTATGAAGCAAGAAACCTCTTTTTTTGGTGAGCTTAAACCTTTCCTTTTAGAGCGCGATAAATCCAAGAGACTAAAAGAAGCTTTGTTCGATCGATCCGGAAAGTATTGGGAGGTGCCGTTTTCTCCTGTTTGTCCGGATTGTGGTTATTCAAATTCGCACTTAGGTAGTATTAATCGAAATACAGAGTTGTTGGCTTCTGCCTGTTATAAACCTGGCTGTGTGAATGAAGAGAGAAATGACCTGGCTGTTGTTTCTATCCACAATCCAGAAGCGTATAATGTTCATTATATGATCCCCCCTGCACGAGACGTATTTGACCTGGAACGTTCTCCTAGAGCAGATCTGCATATCTTTGGTGGGGATTTTGATCGAGAGCACGGTACTAAAAAAATAAGAAAATATGAAAGGGCTTTGAATGTTATGAGATTATTCAGCCCCCACCCTCCAAGTATATACATTGGACCTGAACTTCGATTAGGTGGGCAAAAGATTAGCAAATCAACAGGCATGTTCTTTCCTTATGTTTCAAATGACTCTGACTTCCAAAATCGTTTTTTGAAAGCTGCTGTTCAGGAGCTATCTAAGGGTCGGAATGAGGTGGTAGACTTGGCTCTTTATACCTTCTAAAGTGCAACTATTCCAGCCTTATCTTCCCTTAAAAATCACATTGTATGTCTTGCCTACTCGTTCTCGCTGGACTAAGTCCATGCGGTCGAGATTGTTGAGAATTGCGCTGACTTTGGCTTTACTCCAATCCAACCTGAACCGTAAGGAGTCTTGCGTGATTTCTTTCGCTTTTTGGACTTCCTCTAAAAGCTTTTGTTCATCCTTACTCAAGGCCTTCTTCAAGATGGAGAGTTCGTCCTTTCCACTCCCTTCTGACTTGGACTTTAGTTTTAGGCTGACGAGGAAACCGACCATGAGTGACAAAATAACGGCAAGGATGTTCAAGATCTTGATGTTGGGTGTTGAAGCACTCAAGACACACTCACTTACATGGCCTTCTGGGTTGAAAAAGGGGTGCAGGAGGGGGATAAAGATGAGGTACGCGACAAAGACCGTGATTAATAAAAGCAAGGTTCTAGATGAGTTATCTAAATTTTGCAACCTTTTCATTCGGGTTTAGAAGCTCCTCTTTCTTTATAAATGCTTTCGAGGGGATATGGAGCAAAAGCTTTTTATAGCCTAAATCTAAGAAATTCAATAAAAAGAGACATTGTTTAGCATCTTCGAAATCCTTGAGGTTTTAGGACAGGTGCTGCGTTCCCGTAGGGTGCAACCCCTCGCATCGCACTCGCTTGTTTTAATGAGGGGATTTCGACTTGAGGATGCTAAACAAACAAAAAGAGGTTGAGATACAGTGCAGATCTACTTTCATGAGCTTCCGTCTAATCAAGAGCCTTTTGTTCGCGAAGCTCTAAAAGAACATACCCTTACTTTCTCTCCCCATAGCCTAGGCGAAGCGGGCATCAACCCTGAAACTGAGGTTCTCTGCATCTTTGTGCACTGTAAGATTACCCCTGAAGTACTTGAAAAACTACCTAACCTTAAACTCATTTGTACCATGAGTACAGGCTTTGACCACATTGACATTAAGGCTTGTATCAGCAAGGGAGTTACGGTTTGCAATGTGCCCTTCTATGGAGGACATAGCGTTGCGGAGCATGCGTTTTCCTTACTCCTTGCCCTCTCCCGCAAGATTCCTCAAAGCATCATCCACTTAGGAAAAAAGAAGTTCATTCGCGATGAACTCAAAGGATTTGACTTAAGTGGTAAAACCCTGGGTGTACTTGGAGCAGGACACATTGGGCAATATACAGCCAAGATCGCCAAAGGATTTGACATGGAGGTTGTTGCGTATGACGTATTCCCTAATCAATCTGTAGCTGCGCAAATTGGATTTAGCTTTGTTGACTTACCCACATTGATTTCCACTTCTGATATTATTAGCGTCCATGCCCCTTACAACCAGTATACTCACCATACCCTTAATATGCAAAACATTCACCAAGTCAAAAAGGGATGTACCTTCATCAATACCGCTCGAGGAGGCTTGATTGAGACCAAGGCCTTGTTGATTGCCCTGCAAGAAGGCATCTTCTCTGGTGCGGGGCTCGATGTCTTGGAAGAAGAAGATCTGTTCTTAAAACCCGGCCGCGTGAAAGGAGCTAGCAAAGAACAAAAAGAGATCCTGCGCATGAACAAAGAGATCCTTGAACTCCCTAATGTATTATTTACTCCTCACAATGCGTTTAACACGGTTGAAGCTGAGCAGCGCATTGTGGATGTGACGGTGAAGAACATCCAAGCTTGCTTGGCGGGGAGTTTCATTAATATAGTAAAACCGATTGAATAAAACAAGAAAAAGAGGTAACAACATGGACAAAGCAACGGCATTTATACTCTGGTTTGATCAACAAGGCATTGAAGATGTGCAGTATACTGGCGGAAAGAACGCTAGCCTTGGTGAAATGTACCGGTTTCTTGTACCTAAAGGGGTCTCTATTCCTAATGGATTTTCTGTCACGGCACACGCCTATCATTATTTGCTTGAAAAAGCCGGCATCAAAGACAAAATTAAACAAGTTCTCCAAGGATTGGATACAGGGAATATGCAGCAACTTCAAGAAAAAGGACACCAAGTGCGTGAATTGATTCGGAGCGCTGAATTTCCTAACGATCTTCGAGATGCCATTCTTACTTCCTATCGCGATCTGTGCGGATCGTACAACAAAGACCGAAGTGATACGGATGTAGCCGTGCGAAGCTCTGCTACGGCAGAAGATCTACCCGATGCAAGCTTTGCCGGACAGCAAGAAACCTACCTCAATGTCAAAGGCGACAGTGCCTTACTCGAAAGCTGCAAGAAATGTTTTGCCAGCTTGTTCACCAATCGGGCCATCAGCTACCGCGTAGACAAAGGATTTGATCACTTCAGTATCGGATTAAGTATCGGCATCCAGAAAATGGTACGATCAGACCAAGCTTGTAGTGGAGTTATGTTCAGCATTGATACGGAAAGCGGGTTTAAAGATGCGGTATTCCTTACTGGGGCATACGGACTTGGAGAAAATGTTGTTCAAGGCGCTGTTAACCCGGATGAGTTCTACATTCACAAACCTACCTTGAAACAAGGCTACAAAAGCATCATCATGAAGAAACTCGGCAGCAAAGACATCAAAATGATCTATGACTTGCAAGGCAACAAGTTCACTAAGAATGTTCCGGTGGATGTAGAAGAGAGAACAAAGTACTGTTTAACAGATGAAGAAATTTTGATCCTTGCACGTTGGGGATGTATCATTGAAGACTACTACTCCCAAAAAGCAGGGCACTTTAAACCCATGGATATGGAATGGGCTAAAGATGGCGTTTCTGGACAGTTGTTCATCGTACAAGCACGACCTGAAACAGTTATGAGTGGAAAAGACAAAACCAAGATGGAAAAATTCATCCTCCAAAAAGAATCCAAACCCCTGGTGTATGGAAAGAGTGTTGGAGAGAAGATTGGCTCAGGAAATGTGAACGTGATCTGCAATGCCCATGACATCAACCTTTTCAAGAAAGGCGAAGTGCTCGTGACTGAAATTACAGATCCTGACTGGGAACCCATCATGAAAATTGCTTCAGCGATTGTTACCAACCGTGGCGGGCGAACGTGTCATGCTGCCATTATCAGTAGAGAATTAGGCATTCCATGTATTGTTGGCACGGAAAACGGAACCCAGCTGCTTAAGTCTGGGCAGAGCGTTACGGTTGATTGCTCCAAAGGAGAAATGGGCGTTGTCTGGGAAGGCATTCTGCCCTTCAAAAAAGAACAAACAGACTTAGCTGTTTTGCCGCAGACCAAGACGCACATTCTTATGAATGTGGGCGATCCTGATCAAGCCTTTAACTTTAGCTTTTTACCCAATCAAGGAGTGGGATTAGCACGGGAAGAATTTATCTTAAATGAATACATCAAAATACACCCCTTGGCCTTATTGAATATGGACAAGGTTACGGATGTTGAAGAGAGAGCCAAAATCCTTGAGATGACTAAAGGATATGATGACAAATCGGTTTATTACATTGAAAAACTTGCCCAAGGTATTGGTTTGATTGCTGCTGCCTTCTACCCCAAACCGGTTATTGTTCGCATGGCTGACTTCAAAACCAACGAATATGCAAGCATGCTTGGTGGGAAGTACTTTGAACCTAAAGAAGACAACCCCATGATCGGTTGGCGAGGCTGTGCTCGGTATTATGACCCCAAGTATAGGCCTGCATTTGATATGGAATGTAAGGCTTTCAAAAAGGTACGACAAGAATATGGCTTGAAAAATGTGAAAATCATGTTCCCCATGGTTCGCACGATTGAAGAAGGCAA
>JBBSWA010000036.1:0-24851 GCA_038046485.1 Nanobdellota archaeon | reverse complement strand
GCTTTCTCATCGATAAAAAGTATGAAAAAGAGGTTGTTAAAGGTTTAATCCGCCTGAGCTGTTAAGTAAACGTCAGGTTATAAGCTTAATATTTTCCAGTCTGAGCTGAGGGTGGCCTCGTCGAAGGAGTATTTTTCGCTGTCGTTATACCACCAGCTACCGTTTTTATAAATGGCTATTCCTCCCCAGATAATGTTCTTTCTCTTTTTGTTTTGCTCTTTAATGTATTTTTGAAGCCCTTCTGCCTTTGAGCTTGCGTCTTCTGCTGTTCGGCCGCTTTTAGTGTCAAATAGGCCTATAGAGCCGTCTTTAAGCTGTATTATGAAGTCTACATAGAATGGTTTTTCTAGGCCATCTTCTTTATAAAGTAAGGAGAAGTATTTTGGTTCGCTTTCACCGTTTTTGAACCACCATATTAGCTTATTAGATTTTTCTAAGAGATCAAAAAAGAGCTGTTCTGGTTGGCTTGGTTTTTTGGAATAGAAAGGCTTTATTATTGATCGTGTTTTGTCCTCTTTTTTGTAATGGCTGTTATAGCTCATTATAGGAGGCACTTCCCATTTAGGGGTTTCTATTTTTTCTCTTGTTTCCTTAAGTTTCTCGACGATCTCTCTTTTGTAGACTTCTTTAGCTTGACTCACAGCATCTATAAAATATTGCCTATTTTCGTTGGCTATGACAATTCTTTGGACTCTCGGATCATATTTATCTAGTTTGTATTTTTCTTTGAAAAATTGGTAAATTGCTGTTTTCATTCTATCGCTGGAATCGACAGGGGCATATGGTGTACAATTTTGAGTAATAAATTTATCCCAAACCTGTCTTAACTCTGCTTCATTTAGCGAAGTTTCTATCTGCCCTTTATGCTCTATTTCTCCTGCCTTGTCAATATCTACTATTTTTCCATCTGCTATTATCGGATTTGTGATCTTTGACGGGTTGGCAGTTATTTTATTTTTTAAGCCGGATTTTTCGACTATTTTCTGGAAGATTTTGACAAATTCCCCTGAGAGTCTTGTCCTTTCTCTTTGTCTTTTAAGATAAATAGAGTATAAGGATATGTCTTTGTAGAGCTTGTTATCCCTCTTTGCTTCGTAGACGGTAACATAGTCTTTTGCATAATCTTCTGTAATTTCTATGCTGGGTAAATTGGTGAAAACAAAGCCTTTATTCAGTTCAGGTTCATTGTAATATCTTAGTTCAGGCATTCTCATAATTCTACCGATTGTCTGAATGGTAAATGTAAAACTTTTTGATTCCCTAAAAATCACGAGAATGGATGATCTTGGACAGTCCCAACCTAACGCTATGGCTTGTTTAAAAACCAAAACCTCTACTTCATTGTCATTTTTTTCAACGTTCTTTAAAGTCTCTGACTTGTCTTCTGAGAGCCATACTGCCAGTTTCCCGTTTTCTTCATTAATCCTTTTTTTCTTTAAGATTTCTAGAATATCCTCTTTTTTGTTAATTAAGTTGCCTTTTTGATCTGGGAGTTGAACAAGAATTAAGGGGTTTATATTTGAACCCTCTTTTTTGTAGAGCTTTACTAATTCTTCTCTTTTCTTTAATGCTTCTTCTATAACTAGCTCGTCAGAGCTTTTAGATCCGATCTTCAAGTTTAAAAATTCAGGGTTCACCGCTATCTCGGATTTAATCATTTCCTCTGATTTGACATCGGTTAAATTGACTGTAATCCAACCGCCAATATTCTCTTTTATACCTGGCGTGGCTGAAACCTCTATGGTTACTTTTGGAGAAATAACCTCTATCAATTCTCTTGATTTTTCTGAGCTTGCAGTATGGTGACTTTCATCTATCACTAAAATAATTTCTCTATTTTCTTCTTTTGTATTTTGGACTATGCTGTTTAGGTTGTTGTCCTGTTCGTTTTCTCTTACGAAAATGTTGATGTCTTTCTTATTTATGCTATGCCAATTTATGAACAAAATTTCATTCTCACCTATTTTTTTGTCTTCTAAATCTTCAAAATATGAGCATTGTAGTAACCTATCATCTTCGTAATACTTTTCTAATTTCTCTTTGCTTTGCTCATGCAGCATCCGGACAGAAACCCATACAAAAGAGAATTTTTTATCGTCTTTTCTGCTTCTTACAAGGCTTTTCAATAATTCAGAAACCATGACAGTTTTACCACTCCCAGTTGGTGATTGAAATACTACAGTCTTTGGTTCAGGGGATCTTAACGTATTCTCTACCGCTATCTGCAAATTTTCTACTGCACGCTTTTGATAGTCCTTTAGTTCTATCATTTGAATATCCTCTTATAGACGTTTAAAATCACTGCCGGAATTGGCTTCAACTCAACCATTTCAGCAACGTCTTCAAACTCCTCCTCCCTTGCACTTTCATCAAGAGAGAAGACATATACAACAAACTTCTTTTTTAACTTTTTTACTTCTTTTTTAAAAGGTTCAATTCCTTCATCATCATATATGATACTAAGATACTTGTCTTGTCCATTTGTGAATGTCCTAAATTCATGTCCTTTCCTATATTCCTCAAAACAATCTTCCTTTAAACAGAGCATTTCCGTTGATTTATCTACTAATCTTCTTTTATTTCTATCTGTAGGTTGGGCATCAACAAAGTCTGTTTTAAAGTATTTAAGATTTCCACCCAATCCACCATATTGATTTTTATCCACCAATCCAATATATCCCTTAACTATTTTCTTAATTCTTGGATAGCAAATATCGGTGGCTATTTTTGTTCCTTCTCCATTATTATCTTCATTATTTGTGCATAAGATAAATCTTCTTTCCCCACCATCTTTATTATTCAGTTCCATTACTGCATGCCCTGTTGTTCCAGAACCAGCAAAAAAATCTAAAATAATTGCATTGTTTTTATCATGGATGACTGCCTTTATACAATCTTCAACAGCATAAAGTGATTTTGGAAATGGAAACCTAGTAGGAATGATGTTATTAAGAAGTTTTGAACCGTATACATTTGCATAATATTTTTTGTCGTCCCAAACAGTTCTATAAGTGAATAATTCTTTTTTTCGTATGATTACATATTCACTATTTATTTTTTTAACAGAAAGCTGATGAACATTTTCTTCAGCACTTTGTCGGCTATATACCCATTTTCGCTCTATTCCTTTACCATCTATCGGATAAATATGTATAGAACCATCTTTATGCAAAACGTTAGCTGATTTTGGATGAAAATCCTCTGGACAAACTTCCCCAAATCCCACTATCTTCTCATTCTTAATTATGATTGGATAAAAACAAGTCTTAGCAAGTTTTCTTGCAGATGTGCCCCCCCAATCTCTTAGAGGGGAAATTAGTTCTTTTTCTCTTGTTGTTTTCCCTATGAATAATCCATTTTTAGGATAGACAAAATATGCAAATTCATGAGTATAAGAGAAATTCTTCCCTTGAACTCCAGCAGGATTATGTATTATAACAACCCCCACAATTTCTCTATCTTGAAATACTTCCTGTAAAAGTAAACCTAACGTAGCATGTTCATTTTCATCAATAGTGCATATTAACACACCATTTCTTTTGAGCAAGTTTTTAGCCAATTTTAATCTCTTCTCCATAAACGAAAGCCATTTGGAATGCCTAAATGTGTCTTCATAATCAATATAGTCATTGTTATATTTCCAATCTCTTGCTCCTGTATTGTAGGGGGGATCAATGTATATAACATCAATCTTTCCCTTGTGAGTATAATTCAAAACAGAAAGAGCATGATAGTTATCTCCTTCAATTAAAATATTTACTGGCTTTTCTTTATCTGTTTCAATTTCTTTACCTTTATCTTCAGTTAGAATAGGCAGTTTTTCTTTACATAGTTCTGCGACTTGCTCAAGTTTGTCTTCCCAAACTATGCCATACTTTTTTCTTTTTCTTAACTTCTTAACCTCTTTGAGCAATTCTTCTTTGCTCCAGTTAATATAATCTTCTTTCGCCATGAGAATCAATCTAGTCTTTTTTTATAATAACTTTATCCCCCTTTATCTCTACTTCTAGGTCATCACCCATTTTCCAACCTAACTTTTTGATAATCAAATTTGGGATAATAACCCAGTATTTAAAGTATGGCTTGCCCTTATATTCAAAGTGTTTCTGGCTTAATAGGTGCATAAGAGTTGTTGGGTACCTAAAGGTTTATAAGTTTTTTGGTACCTGAAAATATAGGCTCTAAACACTTCTTTTGGGTACCTAAATGTTTATATAGTTCAATTGGGTACCCAAAGGCTATGAAGGCCAAAATACGATGCAAACACTGCAAAAACACTGAGTACACCAAAGAAGGCTATAGAAGGACACAGAATAGAGGTAAGATTCAGAAGTACCGATGCCTCTCCTGCAAAAGATATTTTACTAATGACGACGGCTTTTACCGTATGAGAAACCACGAAAGCAAGATTACTAAGGCTGTAGACCTCTATTTTAGCAATCTTTCCAGTCGTAAGGTTAGGAACAATTTTAAGCGTCACGAGGACGTTAAAGTAAGCCATGTCAGCGTGTTAGATTGGTGTAGGAAGTACACTCTCAAAGTTCAGAAATACGTTGACAAGCTCGTTCCTAAGCTTAGTGGTCATTGTTATGCTGACGACACCGAAATCGATAGACAAGGGCAGAAAGACCATTTCTGGGCTTGCGTAGACTGGGGCACTAGGTACATCAACGCCATACACTACAGTGTCGTAAGTGGCTATAAAGAAGCCTCAATCTTCCTCAGCAAAACGAAGAAAAACCTGCCTAAGTACATCACGACGGACGCAGCCAAATTCTATCCTAAAGCCTTTAGGAAATCCTTCTACGACAACAAAATACACGGCCTAAAGGTCGAGCATAAGACCGTAAACTTCTACAAAGACAAGAAACACAACGTCCGCATCGAAACCGTCTTTATGAAAATCAAAGACCGAGTAGACGACTTCCGAGGACTAAAAGCACTCTGGTCAGCCCCAATACTCCTAGCCGGAATCGTCCTACAACACAACTGGATAGAAGAACACACCACAACAAGAAAACTACCAAGCGAACTAGCCGAGCTAAAATTAGACACTGGAATGAACAGATGGTTAGGACTAATTCGCTTGAGTTGCACTTCCCACTAGACATATCCACATAACAAATTTAAACGCTGCAACCTAAGATACAATAAAAAGATTTAAATATGCGAATGGTCTACTAATAGACTATAAATAGACTATGGCTAACCAAAAACCTAAAAAAGCAAAAGGAGAAATCACATTAAAGAGTGTACCTTACAACTATTTTTTGCCTAGATTGGTGATTAAGAACAATGACACGAGTGGAAAGGTCAGCCTTCCTAAAGAACTAATTGGAAAACAAGTATATGTAGTGTGGCAAGATGATTAGAAAAAATATGCATTATTTAATCCCTGCGATAACAGGTCTATTTTTCCTAATCTTTTCTCTCATGAAACAGGAGATAGTTGTGGCGACTATGAAAAATATTGCAATCCAAGAAATCGTGTTTACTTCATCTAGCACCATGCTGGGCTTTGCGATGGCTACTTATGGAATACTTATGAGTTTATCACCAAATTTAAACAAGCAGATACATAAATCAGAGACAATGAAAAGTATCAATAACTATTTTTTCTGTTTTTTAATGCTTATGTTACTACAAGTCATATTTTCGGTAATTTTTCTATTTAATTCATCTTATTATCTTTTTGTAATAAATGCAGTTCTATTTGGAATAGCCATGGCAATGATATTGTTCATAGCAAAGGGGATAAAATCTATTTATAATTTGATCTTACACAGCTAAGTTAGTTTATAATCTTTAAAAATGTCTTTAGCTTTGCTAAAAAAATCCTCAGCTTTCAATACAAAGTCGTCGAAATCAAATATATCTTCTTCTTTTATTTTTATAGAATATTTGTTGTAGACCAACAATCTACCGAGTATATCTCCGTTTATATTTTGACCACTAACATATATATGGTCTGCATTTCTATTTCTATTTAATAAATCCATTATTTTATCCACAGCTCTTTCTTTGAGAGTTTTTAAACCACTTAATTCAATAGTTGTATATCCCTTAGGGTTGTAGCCTGCCAATTTAGAAAAGGGATTTCTTTTCTGTAAGCTCTCTTCCTTATCGATTTTTGCTAACGCTATCTGAATACGTATAGTGTTTATAAACGGAACATCATCTAAGATATCTTTGAGCTTTTTAGTGTTCATCATTAACTCAAATTCACAAGCATCTGGTATATTAAGTTTTTTTTCGAGATAGACTTTCAAATCCCAAAATATATGTTTCATAGCATCATGATTATACAAGCTTAGAATAATGCCATAATTAGGATAGTAAACAAAATATGAATCGTTGATTGGTTTTAGCTTTTCATTTCCAACAAAAAACCTCTTTAATTTATCCACAAAACCAATGTCTACAAACTCCTGTTTATGATTTTTTATCTTTGAAAAGATAAATGCTAGGCCACCATTAACTGTACTTTGCTTAAAAACTAATGAAGCCCCATAATCTCCAACCCTTAGTTCATTAACACGATTTCTTGCAAATTTATCTTCACTAAAATTACTAGAGCAGAAGCTTTCACTAGCCATCTTAGAAGGTATTTTTCTAATTAGATAAGCATAAATCTTACACTTTTTAACAGCCATTAGAATAGTAGTCTATTTTGTCTATTTAAAAATTGCCATTTAAAGCCCTTAAACTTACGTTTTTAGGGCTTTAACCTGTTTTTATATCCAGCAGACCTGATAGCTCATCAAAAAATGGCTTTTAAACGGCTAAAACTAGAGAATTCAACACTTTGGGGGAAATCGACCTGACGCATACTTAACAGCTCAAATCCGCCTAGGATTAAAAAACCTTAAAGTCTTAGAAATCAAAATCTTAAAAAGGAAGTAATTATGCAACACAGCAAGGCAAATCTACTTTCTAGTTTATGCTCACCCTTAAGAAAAAGATAATCATAAATTGGAAAGAGAAAAGTGAATTCAATCCAAAAACAGATAATCTGAGTTCAGAAAACTATCTTTCTCCAGACTGGAGAAGAGAGCAAAGAAATCATTGGTGCCAAACACTCACAACCAGATTAAATCTATTAGCACAAAGAATAGAAGATGATATCGAAACCACCATTAAAGAAGCTTACGATCCAACAATAAAAGGAGCTTATCTTTTAATGGGTTCTACCTGTTCTACTAAATTAAGAGTGTATGAGCTATGTTGGTCACCTTTATCTAAAATGCTGACAAGGTGGAATATTCTAGTGGATCCAAGTCACGAAGGTAGAGGAATCGGAACAGCCGTAACCGAAATGACAGAAGGCCTAGCGATTGACCTGGGCGCCAAACAAATAGTTATTGATGCAATAGTGAATGAAAAATCCCTACATTATTGGGCACAAAGGCCAGGATACACTCTTGTTGGTCAAAAGGCAATAAGAAACCTCGAGATTTTTTAAAAGCAAAATAGGTAAACATGAATCGGTGGGAAGATAATCTTCTAAAATATTCTAGCTTTGCATCATCTGCCTTACCGCTTCGGTCGCGTAGCTTCCTTTAGGGAGCCTGAATTCAATCAATACCTTCTTCTTGTGCAAGTTGAGTTCATCGTTTTCCATCTTGCCAATCTGCAAGTCTGAAACATCCGCGTACAGGGTACGCACCCCTCCTTCACTGCTGAGTTCACCAATTGCACGGATGATAAAGTCGCGAGGAGTGATCTCTTCTTCCTTTAGCTTTTTCTCGGCGAGTTCTCCTACTTTTCCTTTGAATTCCGTAGCGAACCCAATCAACGGCAATGTTTCAACCCGAACTTTATGCTCGATGCAATACTGCGCCATCTCATTGAAGAGTTTAGCTTGGTAACTATGTACATACAGTTTAAGGATCTTTTTAGGAACAATCCGTAAGGCACCTACATAGTCTTGTTTTTGTCTTTTTAGATAGTGCTCAATCTTGTCTTGCAAGGGGGTTTTGCTCTCTTGGATAAGAGCCATAGCCAGTTTGAATTTCTTCTGAATGAGCAGTTTTCCAATGTCCGCATTGTGCGTGGAAAACCGCTGTTCTCCAAAGTAGTTGAGCATTTTAGAAATTTTTTTGGGTTCCTCCCAGGGGTTTAAAGCGCGTAAAGTGATACTGAATTGGTTACCCAGCAAATCACCCATACTAATAGGTCCAGTGCCATACCCATAAAAAGAAAAAGTAAGGTTGAAAAGAGAGATCTTTTCAAGACGTTCCTTTAGGACGGTAGGAATAGAAATAAGTTGTTGGGTCACAGCCGTTCGGTCTTTGTTGCCTGCTGAACCCAAGTATTTACGCGGGATTTGAAGGGTTTTACATACCTTTTGCAGGGCGTCTTCCGTATTGAGGTATTTCTTTTTCATCCAAAATAGGGCAAAGGAACCCTCTTCTTTAGGCAAAACATGGGTAATTTCTTGTACTTGAAAGTCTTCGGGTTGTTGTTTCAAAGCATACATAGAGTCTGGTTATAGGGGAGTAAATTTATAAAGACTCTTCTTTTAACCATCAGAATCCCGTCGGCAAACGAGCGAGAATAGGGCGGGATTCTGAATCCTCAAAAATCGTAGATTTTTGGGACCCAGAAATGCACAACATTTCTGAGATGTGATCAAGAACCGCTCGTAAATAAGGAGGAGTGGCCGACCAATAATGATGGCGGTTCTAGACACGTCGATGATGGCAAAAAAGAAGAGCGAGGCACAAGAAACCGTTCTAGAATCAAAAGACCCTGTTCAGCCTGAGTTAAATATAGGTCTTGTAGGTCATGTCGACCATGGTAAAACCACTTTAACTGAGCAATTAACTGGGAAGTGGACAGATACGCATTCACAGGAGATCAAACGAGGAATCACGATTCGTCTGGGTTATGCAGATAGTGTTTTTCGAAAGTGCACTAAATGTGAAGGCTCTGAGGCCTTTATGACAAAGCCCGAGTGCCCTACGCATAAAATACCTACAGAATTTCTAAGAAAGGTTTCATTCGTAGACGCTCCAGGTCACGAGTCGCTCATGGCAACCATGCTTTCCGGTGCTACCATCATGGATGGGGCCATGCTTTTAGTTGCCGCCAACGAAACCTGCCCCCAACCGCAAACGCGAGAGCACTTAATGGCACTTGAGATTTGCGGGATTAAGAACATTGTCATCGTCCAAAACAAAATAGATTTAGTGGCTTCCGAAAGAGCCTTGCGCAATTACCAGCAAATCAAGGAATTTTTGAAGGGAAGTGCATATGAGAATGCTCCGATCATCCCTGTAAGCGCCCAGCACAGTGTGAACATTGGCGCCTTGATCCAGGCCATTGAAGAATTCATTCCAACTCCTAAACGTAATGATAAAGAAGCTCCATTGATGTTCCTTGCTCGAAGTTTTGATGTAAACAAACCCGGCATGGCCCCCAGGGATATGAAAGGAGGAGTGTTAGGAGGAGCCTTAGTAAAAGGCAAGTTAAAAGTGGGGGATAAGATTGAGATTCGTCCAGGTCACGTGGTAGAAGAGCAAAATCGCAAAGTAAGTAAACCCCTATTTGCAACCATCTTAAGCATCATGACAGGCAGTGCTGCAGTTGAAGAGGCAAAGCCGGGTGGTTCAATTGGAGTGATGACCACCCTAGATCCTTCCATTGTGATGTCAGATTCACTAGTTGGAAACGTCGTGGGTTTGCCAGGTAAACTTCCAACGGTTTTGTATGAATTAGAGTTAGAAACCAGCTTATTAGAACGCGTCGTGGGTTCAGAAGAAGAATTAAAAGTAGACCCGATTAAGATGAATGAGCCCTTTATGTTAAATGTAAACGCTGCAGCTACCGTTGGATTTGTAACGGACATCAGTAAGAACAAGTTCAAGTGCAAGCTCAAGCTTCCGATCTGTGCTGACCCCGGCGCCAGAGTCACCATTTCTAGACGAGTAGGTACACGGTTTAGGTTAATTGGATATGGAATTATTCTAGACAGCAAAAAATAATTTGATTCACAGAACAAAATGCCTCTTCTTAAGGTAGTGATCCAGGCTGTATCGTCCAGCTCCGAGCACATTAATAACAGATAAGATGCCAAACAAGGTGACATGGCTGGTGACGCTCTCGCCAAAGTAGAATAGGGTAAGGCCGATGAAGGCAAAGGAAAGTGTGGCTGTGGTGCGGGTATAAAACCCAAAAAGCAGCAGTAAACCCAAGGTAAGTTCAACAAGGCCGGCACCAACTACCCATATATTAGGTGCTACCGGAACAAAGCGAGTCAATTGATATTGATTGACCACCGCTTCCGTAAGGTGGGGATTTAAGAATTTCTCATGAAAGGCAAGGAAGATGAAGGTAATGCCTAGGAAAAAACGCAGAATAAAGCTAGCATATCCTTGATGGGCCTTGAGCCAGCGAGCCGAGTGCCTCCACCAATGCAGTTGGGTAATATCATCTAGACCGGGTTTCCCACTACCAAGCAAAAGTAAGGCAAGGGTGGCTCCGATCAGTTCAAGGTTTCCGTAAAGCTCAGGATAAACACTAAGACCATATAGGAAGAGTCCAAGAGTAAGGACAGAAGCAATGCGTACACCAAAGCCCAGGAGAAAGACAAAGCCCAAGGCTGTTTGCAATAGGGATAAATACGAAAAAGGAAGGGTTGGACTGATGAAAAAGCCGCCAACACCTCCTCCGATGAGTGCAATGCCTAGACTAAGGCGAAGCATCCAAGGCGTAAGGTCTTTGTAACCTTCGAGTTGTCGAACGCACCGACTCATGTAAGAGACAAAGGGTTTATAGGAAAGGGCAGCATGACGAAGAATAAGGATAAGAATCAAGATGCCAACTGCACAAATCCAGGTAATGGGTTGAGCAAGGGCTGAAGTCACATACAGATCATCTCTTCCCATATTGTCATGGACTGTCTGGGGGTCTAAGACGTAAACAGAGTGAGCAGCAACGAAAGGAAGAATAGAAAGCAAGAAAAGTACCAGTAGAAGGTCTCGGCGCATATTTCCATCGATGTACAAGGCCTTATAAGTTTTTTGGCGCAGTATATTAATAACTCCTAAAGAGGAATAGTTAATAAGAAAAAAATGCATAGAGCTTAAAAAACGGCTCTGTAGAAAGTCGCAGTAGCAGCTTCAGGTGAGCAGTCTTTTTGGAGTACAAGTTGTCGACAAGGGGGTGTCCATCCGGGGAATGTCGACCTTGAACTATAACATTAAGCTGCGAACAGCTGCTACTCGAGCGAAGCGAGAAGACTTTCTACAGAGCCTTAAAAAACACAATATTTATAAGCACTACTCATGCTATATATATATATATTATAATGTGGTGTAACTTAAATGTCTAGAGAAGGGCTTAAATCTGTAAATGGGAGAGGCAGAGTTTGGAGGGTTTTGTTCTTATTAGGTTTTTTAGTAATTCTAGGTGCATGGCCGGCAGAAGCCTTAGCGAATTTTTCCGTGAACGCCACCGAAATTGTCACTGCTCAGACAAAGGTAAGCCAAAACCAGACGAGTATTATTATAGATGTGAAGATTGCGAATACGCAGGCCCTCGGCACAGATTCCGAGAACGTCAACATCACAAATGTTACCTTATTCTTCTTCGTAAACTCGAACGTCTCGTTCAACGTGACGAGCAACTACACCATAAGCCTCCAAAATACAACACCGATCATAATCAACGGTTCTGCCCTCGGTGGGAACACGAGTTACGTTCGGTTCCTGGTCAACGTCTCCAATAGTGCCATCGTCACAGGTACTATATCAATAAACGCATCGGTTTCGGCTTCCAACAGCACCATCAGCAACAGTGGGGCTAACACGACAGACATCGGCTTTAGATTTGGTGACAGCTGGACAGCTGAAACCAAGGCGAGTATCGCGATTGATAAGTTCTTTGGTATACCGGCTAGAGTCAGCCAGAATCAGACCTTCTACGCTAACCTCAGCATCAACAACACCGGTGAAGCCATTGCCAACATCAGCGTAAAAACAGGAGACTTACGACTCTTCAGCGGCAGCACCGATGTAACCAGCAACTACACCGTCAGCGCCGTAACCGGACAGAGCATTGTAAATGGAAGCAACAATCAGTCCAACTTCACCTTCACCATCCAAGCCAGCATCAACGCCAACGTGACCAGCAGCCTCATCTTCAGCATAGCCTACGGCAAACCCGACGCCAACGACAGCAACAACAACCAAAACATTACGGACGTAGACGGAGCAGCCGTAAACGGAACCACGACCGTACAGACACGAGCGAGTATCGCGATTGATAAGTTCTTTGGCATACCCGCCCGAGTCAGCCAGAATCAGACCTTCTATACCAACTTGAGTATTAATAATACCGGAGAAACCATCGCCAACATCAGCTCTAATATGACTGGCGACTTGCGGTTCTTTATCGGTGCTACGGATGTGTCGAGTAATTACACAGTTAGTAGGGTAACGGGTGATGCTATTGTGAATGGCAGTAATAATCAGACCAACCTCACCTTCCAGATCTTAACCAGCGTCAACGCCAACACAGGCAGCCTCATCATAACAATAGCTTCAGGCTTCCCCGCCGCGAACGATAGCTTGAGCAACCAGAACATAACCGACCCTGACGGTCCAGCCGTTAATGCGACGACAACAGTACAAACCCGCGCAGCAGTTCGCATTGACAGAGTCTTCGGTGTACCAATCCGAATCAGCCAGAACCAAACATTCCAAGTCAACGTATCGTTAAACAATACAGGTGAGACAATTGCGAACGTCACGGTAAACACAGGCGACCTACGCTTCTTCATTGGCTCCACGGACGTAACAAGCAATTTCACCCTGAACGGAGTAGCCGGTGGAGCATTGATTAACGGCAGCAACAACCAGTCTTTCTATAACTTCAGCGTCACAACCAGTAACTCAGCCAATACGGGCAGCCTTATAATTACCTACGCCACAGGCTTCCCCTTAGCCAATGATAGCTTGAGCAATCAGAATGTTACAGATCCTGATGGTCCTGCGGTGAACGCGACTCCGACGCTCGAAACGCGGGCGAGTATTGCGATCGACCGGGTATTCAGATCCCCAGCCACGATAAGCCAGAACCAAACCTTCCAAGTCAACGTATCCATCAATAATACGGGCGGAGCAATAGCCAACGTCACGGTAAACACAGCCGACTTGCGCTTTTTCATCGGCAGTACCGACGTAACCAACAACTACACCCTAAACGGGGTAGCAGGTCCGAACCATATCAATGGGAGCAACAATCAGAGCGTATTTAACTTCAGCGTCACAGCCAGCAACTCAGCCAACACGGGCAGCCTTATAATTACCTACGCCACAGGCTTCCCCCTCGCGAATGACAGCAACAACAACCAGAACGTAACAGACACAAACGGGCCTACAGTAAACCTCACCATCACGGCGCAGACCAAGGCGAGTATCGCGATTGATAAGTTCTTTGGCATACCCGCCCGAGTCAGCCAGAATCAGACCTTCTACGCTAATCTCAGCATCAACAACACCGGTGAAGCCATTGCCAACATTTCGTCCAATATGACCAACGACGTACGACTCTTCATCGGCAGCACAGACGTCACGAGTAACTACACTGTGAGCCGCGTCACCGGCCCTAATATCGTGAACGGAAGCGGGAATCAGAGTAATCTCACCTTCCAGATTTTGACAAGTATAAACGCGAATACTGGAAACCTTATCATAACAATAGCTTCAGGCTTCCCAGCAGCAAACGACAGCAACAGCAATGAGAACATCACAGATACCAATGGTCCGGCAGTTAATGGCACGACTACTATCCAGACTCGTGCCAGCATAGCCATCGACCGAATCCGGGCACCTCCAGCGAACGTAAGCCAGAACCAGTCCTTTACGATCAACGTGACAATAAATAACACGGGAGAAACCATTGCAAACATTACGGTGAACACAGCCGACTTGCGCTTCTTCATCGGAAGCACAGATTACACCAGTAACTTCAGTATATCCGCTGTAAGCGGCAATACCCTCATAAATGGCAGTGGTAATCAAAGCAACTACACCTTCACGGTCGGTGTATTGAACCGTGCACAAAACGGAACGTTTAACATAGCATACGCCCTCGGCTTCCCTCTTGCGAACGACAGCTTAAGCAATCAAAACATAACCGATCCCAATGGCGCAGCCGTGAACGGAACGCTCTACGTCCAACAAGCCGCAAATATAAGCATCACACAACTCACAGGTTCTCCATTCATCCTTGGAACGGGCGTGAGTACAATCTTCGTCGGGATTAGGAACTTTGGAGAGGCCATTGCCGATGTGAGTGCAGCTTCGAATGTGACGAATAATTCGCTTGTTTTCCGTATGAATCAAACCAGTACGATTATTACAGGGCTTAATGTGACACGAAATGATAGTGTTACAACCGTAGCGGGTGGAGCAACGGCCTCGCTGACGTTTGTCGTGACAAGAAATACGGCGACATACGATGGAAACGTAACCGTCAATGCTACGCTCACTTACAACGATACCAACTTGAACACGCTTAGCATCAACAGTCCCGCTATCTTAGGGAATGACACCACCTTCCAAATTGACAATACAGTGCCTGTAGCAGCAGGAGGGGGTTCGATTAAAGCAACGACGGACAAGAGTAAAGCCACGGTTAGTTTCACAACAGACACAGCTAGTACCTGCCGATATAAAGTAGACTTTGACGCTTCCTTTGGTAGCATGACCTTATTCGATACAACAGGCGGAACCACACACAAAGTAGAGAAAGAGTTGGATAACGGTATTCACCGGATATTCATCCGTTGCCAAGACGCAGTTGGAAACGAGATTAATTTAGCAACTGAATTCTTTGATATAACTAAAGGAGGAGGCTCTGGAGGAGGCGGATCGGGCAGCAGCTCTGGTAGTGCAGCGAGCGTGAGCAACGGAGAAAAAGCCACGATTCAGATCAGCAATACGGAGGCGACATCTGTAACTTCGGTCACAATTGTACCAACCAAGAACGTAAAGGACGTCAAAATCATGGTGAACAAACTCTTTGTCACACCCTCCAGTCCAGCGATCGAGCAGGGGCAAGTGTATAAGTACATTATGATCAACAAGATGAACATTGAAGATAAAGATATTGCAAGTGCAAAGATCCGTTTCCAAGTGGATAAGAGTTGGCTGGGGGAGAACAGCTTGCCAGCAGAGACCGTTGCAATGCGCCGGTTGGAAAAGGATGGTTGGAAAGAGTTGCCCACAAATAAGGTAGAAGAAACAGAGACTCATGTCGTTTACGAAGCAGAGACGCCTGGGTTCAGCACGTTTGCCATTACAGCAGGGCATAAAGAAATCGTCGAAACCCCTATAAATGAAGTCGAACAAAAGAAGATAGAGCCCATTACATCCAAACCGAAAGGAACTACGGTTCAACCAGCAGCTAAGGCTGGCAAAGCCGCAGAAGTGCCAAAAAATGCCATCGTAGAAACGAAACCAATTTCACAATCAACCCTACCAAGCGCATCGGAAGGGGCAAATTGGCTCATGTGGGTGATATCACTTGTTGTGGTCATTGTCCTTGGTTACTTAGTCTTTTATGCCTTTTCCAAGAAGAAAAGACCGTTCTAGATAAGTTTTATGAATAGATTAAGTTTAACATATAAAATGTCTGCCATCAAGTCGCGCATCCGCACCGTTCCCGATTGGCCCAAGAAAGGAGTTATGTTCAGAGATATCACGACGCTACTCAAAGATCCTGTTGGCTTAAAGCTCTGTATGGATGACTTTCATAAGCGCTACAAGGACATGGACATCGATCTGATCGTGGGCATTGACTCACGAGGTTTCATCCTGGGTGGAGCTTTGGCTTATCTATTAGGAAAGGGTTTTGTTCCTGTAAGAAAGAAAGGCAAGCTTCCGGCCGCAACTGAAAAGGAAGAATACAAATTGGAGTACGGTACCGACACCATCGAAATCCACAAGGACGCGATTGAAAAAGGGCAGAAAGTCGTGATTATAGACGACTTGTGTGCCACTGGGGGAACTTGTACGGCCGCAGCAAAATTAGTGAAAAAATTAGGTGGGGAAATTGTCGAGTGTGCCTTCATTGTAAATCTCCCCGATCTAGGTGGCATAAAGAAATTAGAGGCACAAGGCCTCAAGTGCTACGCCCAGACAGAATTTGAAGGGGAATGATAAAGACAATTAGAAGTCATTTAGAAGCTTCAGCTAGTTCCTTAACTTGCTTCCAACACACATTCTTAAACCAATCACACACGACGGCAACATTATTTGAAGAATAATCAATGCTTAAATACCGAATCCTAAATAACCCCAGTAATTTTTCCAAGAGTTCATTTGTTATTGGGTCACGAACATCTGAACGAAGATGTTCAGATTCTTTATTAGCTTCAGCTAACTCGGCTCTGGATGCCGTTTCGAATTTTTCTTTATCTTCTCTAATGTCTACTTTTTCCTTTTGTTCGACAAGTTCCTTTGCCTTCAAAAGGTGTTGTTCAATAGTAACTAGGTGCTGAATGATTTGATCAAAATTGCAGGGCATAGGGATTTATCTATTATCTTCCTATATAATTCTTTCGCCTACTGTATCTTCACAGGTTTCCCTTGTTCAAGTCTAAACAATCCTTCAGGGATCCTTACCGAACGATCCATAGCCATCTGGCTTGCTCCAGTAATGCCTTTGAATCCGGAAACGTGTACAAGAGCTTCAGCAAGGGGTTGGTTGGAACTTTGTAAAGCATACGCCAAGTATTTCATCCCGTCATAGGTTGGATACGTCGCTAGGTCCAGGATGGGCGCTCGTCCTTTCCGGGCAGCAAAGGTTTCATCGAACTTCTTTGCTTCAGGCGTGTTCTTGTCAATCGTCCAAAAAGCGAACACGGTGCCTTCGGCATGGCCTTGAGCAGCTTCCTGCAAAGGCGGACTGGTAAGGGTTCCCGTGGTTAGAAAGGGCACATTCATTTCTAGGTCGTAGGCTTGTTTCATGGCCGTTCCTGTTTCATCATACCCTAACAAGACAAGGGCTTCGACTCCTTCATTTTTCATTTTTAAAAGGATGCTTCTAAAATCAGTCACATCTGCTGCGTATTTTTCAACAACGGCTTCTCCCGTGTAGGTTTTAGTAAATTGCTCTTGAATATAAGGCATGAAAGCATCGCTGTTAAAGGCGAGGATTCCGACTTTTTTGAAATGCGTATTGGCATAGTTGGCAAGAACATCCGCTAAGCTATCCGAGTCCGTGGCTAGGCAAAAAGTGTTCTTTCCCGATTCAACGAGTTGAGTATTGCAATCCATGGTATCTAATAAAACAACACGGTCTTTTTGAGCTCGTTCAGCGAGGGCAAATACCGCGCCGTATGTTTGGATGATAATGGCTTGAACCTTATTCTGATTGACCAATTTTTCATAGGCTGTAAGGCTTTGTTTAGTTATATACTGATCATCTTCAAAGAAGAGTTCAATTTTCTTTCCTTGAATGCCTCCAGCGGCATTGACCTCATCTACAGCTATTTGAGCAGCTGTGATGCTGTCCATGCCCAAAACAGCAGATGGACCAGTTAAGGGGCCAATCCATCCGATTTTAATGGTTTCTATCTTAGAGGTTTTTTCTTGTGAATGAATACAGCCTACAAGTAAGAGTAAGCTTATCGTGAATGCAAATAGGAGCTTTTTCATATTATAATCACCACTATATAATAGCTAATTAAGTTTATTAATATAGGTGTCCTTCTACAGGACGACTTTAGTAAGTTTTATATAGACGAGAACCCTAAAAAAAGTATGCAACTCACCCACCTTCGCGAAATCGGCCTCACCGAAGGAGAAATCAAGGTATACCAAGCCTTGCTCGAACTAGGAGAGTGTACTAAAACCGCCCTAGCCAAAACGTCTGGAGTCGCGCCTTCAAACATTTACGACATCACAAACCGTTTAATAGAAAAGGGCATTGTATCCAAGGTTGAAAAAAATGGCATCTCTCATTTCAGCGCCGCCAATCCTACACATATCTTAAGCTTCTTAGAACAAAAGCAAAGAAACCTCGAACAAGAAAAAGACATGGTTCAATCCATCCTGCCTGAGCTGCTCTTGAAGTTCAAACAAACCTCTGAAAAGGTAAACGTGGAAGTCTTTCAAGGGTGGAAGGGCATCAAAACAGTGCTAGAAGATCTACTGAGCGAATGCAATAAACAGGATAAAAACTATGTCTTTGGAGCAAGCAAAGGAGCGCAAAGTGAGCAAGCAGACCGAGTTTTCCTCAAGTTCTCAAAAGAAAGAGAGCAAAAGGGCATTTACACACAGATTATATTCAACGAAAACCTACGAAATCGCAAGGAACGCACCAATTTTTTCGTAAAGTCAAAGCTTTGCGAAGTAAAGTTCCTGGCGCAATCCACTCCGGCTGAAATCCTCTTATATAAGAACAAGACCTGCATCCTAATATTAACAGAAGACCCCTTAGTGATTCGTATCACAGGTAAAGAAGTGGTGCAGAGTTTCAAACAGCAATTTGACGTCTTGTGGAAATTGGGGAAAAGATAGGGTCAGAAAATAATCAATTTTAAATATAGATAAGCCAAGAGAGTAACAATGACAGATGTCTGGGTTTTTGGGTATGGTTCTTTAATGTGGGATTACAGCAAATACCAATCCAAGAAAGTAATCCCAGCAGTCTTACACGGTTGGAAAAGGATTTACAATAAGCTCTCAACCGTATCTCGGGGTACGCCCGATCATCCAGGCATTGTCCTTGGTATCAGAGAAGTAACTGGAGCAAGCTGTATTGGAAGGGCTCTTCTCATAGATAAGCGAATGTTAGAAGCCATTAGAGATCGAGAGCAGGGAAAGAGCAGAAGGGAGTATCTTGAATTATCTGATCTTCAAGTGACAGATATTGAAGGCAACAGCTTACCGAACTGCTATGTCTACATCCCAAATCCAGAAAGAGCATCGTTTATCTCTGAAGTATTGTCCTTCGATGAAAAAGCAGCGATTGCCTTGAATTCAAGACCTCCTGAAGGCAATCCTTGGGATTACATCGTAAAAACGCATCAAAAAGCGTTAGAGCTTGGAATTGATGATCCTACCCTACGGGGTGCTGCCGAAGCGGTTATAGCAATGAAACAAGAGCTCGCAGACACTACTCGAATCACAGATGTCGAAGTATATCAAAAACCAGAAGAGATTCGTGTAACAGGTCATGCAATTGGTCTACCTGAGACACTTCGAAAAATACTAAACGTAAACGAAGGAGGGACAGTTAAGGTAACGGCTAATCAACGCGCCATTACGGCTACAGTATTCAAAACTTCAAAGGGTCTCATCAGTGGTGGGGATTCTCCAGCAGACAATCCGAACAAGCATTGTTGGCTGAATGAATCTGCAAGAACACAGCTAAATCTAATTGAGTTACCCTTATCACAAAGAAGAGCGAGTTTAAGAAGATTCAGAAAACAATACACCCCAGTAACAATAGAAAAGATCATCGCATCTTAAGGGTATCTCTCTAAACCTTCGCCTGTTCCCATACCATCTCAAAATATCGATCGTAGCTTTCAGCAATCGTCGGGTTCTTCATCAAGATCCCAACTGGTTTTTCAGCCCAGATCAGAATAGCAACTTGATTACCAAATATAATCGTCTCAGTAAGAGGTTCAAACCCTTTTTTTGTGTAGCGTAATTGAGAAAGAGTATACTTGATCTCTTTGACCCAAGTGCGCAAGGATTCATTAAAGACCTGCCGAGCCTTGACGCCTTGACTAACTCGTTTCTTATGGAAGGTGATCCAAAAATGGTCCCCCATCATAATGGATGCATACGGCGAATTGAGAGTATGGTATTCTTTCCCACTCCCACTTAATAATTCATAAAGCAATTCCTTAACTCCTTTTTTGCCGCGAAAGCTAATGATCTCTGGTTTTTCGTTGGCTTGGTTTTGTTTCATCAATAAGCTAGGAAGCAGCATCTCAAAGCGTTCTTTCTTCTCATCCATGTATTCCAAGATGTGTTTGGGGTTGGCAGCTTGGTAGTGGTTGCGTTTACCTTCTTTGACAAAAGATACAAAGCCTTTTTCAATGAGTCGATTCAGAGTCATGTGAACAACAGAGTTCTGCAGTCCAGTCTTGTCTAGTATAGGCCCGGCAGTAGCTGTACCCAGTTCAAGCAACGCCAGGTACACTTTGATCTCAGCAGGAGTAAGGCCAATGTCTTCCAAAATCTGGATATCCATAATTCAAAGATAGGCAAGCTTTCTTTTAAATATTTCTCTTTTATCCTCCATTTTTGGAGAATGAATATTTATATCTAAAATTCACTATATAATGGTAAAATGAAAACAACAATACTCGCAACACTCTTAGCAATCATAATCCTACTGACATCCTGTCAAAGCCATACTCAGCAGGACACCATCCAGATTGGCAGCATCCTCATCCTCACAGGTGATGGCGCTTCTTGGGGCATTGCCGAACGAAATGGCATGGATATGGCAGCAGAAAAAATCAACCAAGAAGGAGGAATTCTCGGGAAAAAACTGACCTTAGTTCATGAAGATGACCAAAGCAGTCCCAAACAATCCTTAAGTGCCTTTCAGAAACTAACCGATGTCAATGACATTCATCTCATCATTGGAACAACCTGGTCCCACACTGGCCTTCCATTAGTCCAATTAGCAGATGGAAAAAAAGTGATTATGATCTCTCCATCCTTAGGAGTAAAAGAATTCAACGAAGGCAGCAAGTACTTGTTCAATGTATGGCCTCATGACTACTTGCTCTCAGAAGAGCTAGCTAAAACACTCTTTGAGAAAGGCCATCGCAAAGTGGCCATCTTCAGCGCACAGCAAGTCTGGGTCAAAGACCAAACTGAGGCCTTCCGAAAAGAATTTGAAAAGCTAGGCGGCAAGATACAATTGGTTGTAGAACCAGACCCTGACGATAAAGAGCTTCGAGCCGAAGCACTAAGAATTACACAGGAAAAAAATATCGACGCAGTCATCGACATGCACATCGCTCCGGCTGACATCATCGCAAAAAGATTAAAAGAGGTTGGGATCAAGGTTCCAATATACAGCATAGCTCTTGACAACGCTGTGATCAAAGCTTCACAAGGAGCTATGGATGGCACAGTCTTCCTCACTTCCCTCACCCCCTCGCCAGAATTCGAGAAGTCCTACAAAGCTAAATATGGAATGGAACTCGACATCGGCGCCGACTCTGCCTACGACGCTGTCATGCTCCTTACTCAGGCCATCAAAGCAACAGGTTCAACAGAAAGCGACAAAATCGCAGACTACCTCAGCTCTTTGAAGGAATACGACGGTGCCTCAGGTCACTTAACCTTCGATGGAAAGCGCGGGGTAACCAAACCCTTTTTGACAAAACAAGTGAAGAAGGGAGTGGCAGTGACCCTAGAGTCTTAAGTTAATGAGTAACAATCAAGGATCTCTATAATTAATAGTGAGGGATAGGTTTAAAAACAAGAAATTTTACTCTTTGATATGGATGCGCAAAGAGTCAATTTCCCCAATAAAGAAGGTAAAAATCTAGCAGGTCTTCTCCAGTTTCCCACTGCACAAAATCCACCCCTAGTTATTATCAGCCCAGTTCTTCGAGGAGATAAGCAGTATTCTCCAGTCATGGATCGTGCTTCTCAAACATTTTCTGATGAAGGATATGCTGTCCTACGATATGATGTTGCAGGCTTTGGTAATAGTGAAGGTCACTCAGAGGATATGACGATAACATCTCAAGTAAATGATCTAGAACAAGCAATAACCTACGCTCGATCACTTCCAGTGGATAGCTCCCATATAGGATTAGTGGGTTTCAGTATCGGGTCTACCTGTGCAATCCTTAATGCAAATCAAAAAGGGGTTAGAGCCTTAGCATTGTGGAGTCCCCCATTTAATCACAGATTTTTAGCAGAAAGATACTTGGTGCATGCTGCTGCCGTAGCAGATAAAGGATATTTTGAATCCATCGCAAGTCTTAACGGGCGAACATATCGAACAGGAAAAGCCTTCCTTGAGGAGTGCAAAACGTTCGATCTCACCGACAGACTTAAAGAATTAAGGGTGCCAGTATTAGCTATTCACGCAGGAAATGATTCTTTAATAGGGTTGGAGAAAGTTACAACCCATATGCCTATGATAACACAATCACCAACCCGTATCGTAGACGTTCCAGGCGCAGATCATGACTTCAGCGTAGAAAGTTCTCAACCCATCGTTATCCAAGAAACAAAAGAGTGGTTCAACCGGTATGTAAACCCCTAGAATCACTTCCTCGTCACTCCCTTCGCCACTCTATACTCTTCCCACCGTACTTTGCCTTTCTCAATGGCTTTCTTCAGTGTCCGCTCATGCGTACTCAATTGCGAATCGCCGCTTTTCACTTCAACAAACACCACTTCTTGAATGTCCTTGGAATCCATGCCTTCAAACACAATGAAATCAATCGGCTTCCCCAAAAAACGAACCTCGGTTGGTTTATACGGAAAGTCTGGCAGATAAGGTGCTAGTTGCTCAGAAAACTGCCCAGAAAGCACAGCTCGACTGCGTTGCACGGCATCTTCCCGCTCAGAAGGCAGTCGTTTTTGCCAGTCCATCTTGGCTTTTACTAAACCATATTTTTGGCCCAGCCAGAAACCGATCAAGATAAAGATGACAACCAGAAAAACAAGGAAAAAAGTAAGCACATCCATCTTCATCTTAGGTTTCACTAACCATTTAAAGCTTCCGGAAAGGTTCCGGAAAAGAGTGAAGATAATCGGAAATCTTCCGGATTTAGAGAGGGAAATTTTATAAAGAATAACTGCTTACAAGGGTGTATGAAAAAGAAAACAAGTGATTTAGAATGGATACAGCTTGTAGACAAATCTATAATAAGTAAGAAAAAAGACAAAGAAGCGGAATGGATGTTCAAACTATTAGGTTGGAGTGAATAAATTGGAAGATGAAATTACAAGGTTTGCTTGGGGCATTCAGGTGATTCGGACGCCAGAAGGGTTAGCAGATATGCGAACGCATAGTTACAACAAAGGTATTCGAACAGAAATCATCATCATACAAATGAAAACTTTCCTAAAAAGCTTAGAAGACGATTATTACCATACTTTTGGAAAGCCAAGCGACAGAAAAAATGGTTAAAAAAGCCAAAGCCATAAAGAAGCCTCTCAAAACAGGGACTGTCCCAATGAAAGAGATGAAATGGGTCTTTGATATGCTCGGGTGGGAAAAACCCCTTAGTAAAAAAGAAATAAAATCACAATTAAGAAAAATCTATGACGACTTGAACAATAAAAGGAAATAAGCTCATTTAAAACACAACCTAAACGTTGCCATATCCGACCAAGGAGCATTCTTGCAATAGGTCATTTCAGCTGGACAATCTGCGTCTGTCGTACAGATCTTGTGACATTTGGAGTCCGATAGGGTGCAACGAACAGGTCCAGAAGGGCTGTTGCCACATTCAGAGGGGTTATAACACATGGTTTTAGAAGAGCAATCCATATCGTTTCGGCAGCTTCCATCTGTAGAAGGCGCTTTGACATAAGGAGTACATCCCAAGAGGAGAAGCAGCACAATCAAAGAAATAAGTTTCATAATGCTTAAGGTAGCGAGAGAGAATATAAACCTTTTCTTCAAAACCCTTTTAAACCGATCTTTTCTTCTAAAGTTCATGGGCCTGTAGTCTAGTGGCTATGACATCTCCTTCACATGCACAGCTTTGCTGGGAATGCCAGCACGGCCGTGCTGAGCATGGAGAAGATCGCCGGTTCAAGTCCGGCCAGGCCCATTTCTAATCACTGGAAAAAATACGTTTTGCGGCCGTAACTAACTCCGCAGTAAGTATGTTAACTTCATGCAATACCACTTCCAACTTTGAAGGTTGTCGACCGCCATGAACTACGCCCAATCCCACCTAACAACCCATTAAATATAATAGGCTTACTCGCGCGCCATTTGTTCAAGAACTTCTCCAAGGCGTCGTATTTCTTCTCCATATCGTGCCCAGTCTACATCACGGATTGCTTGTTGAGCTCGATCATAATGTTCTTTGGCTTGCTGGACGATGTTTTCTTCATCCACCACACTTTCCTTTCTTACTTCTTGTTTAGGTGGTACTCTGCCAAAGATGGCTGCGAGTGCTTCATCTAAGGTCTCTTCCATTGCGATCTTGTTTTTGTGCGCAACGATCACTCGTTTGAGTTCAGGGATTTTTCCTCCTTTTGCTTTGAGATAGAGTGGCTGTACATAGATGAGTGATTCTTCGATCGGGATAACAAGCAGATTGCCACGAATGACTTGCGAACCTCCCTGGTCCCAAAGTGAGAGTTGTTTGGAAATCTCAGGATCTTGATTAATTCTGTTCATGATTTGTTGTGGGCCGAAGACCAAGCTTTGTTTTGGAAAACGATAGACAATGAGTTTGCCATAGTGTTCACCATCAGAACGTGCGACCATCCATGATGCAAGGTTATTTTTCTTTCGTGGCGTAAAGGGAAGCATGAGGATGAACTCTTCTTTCTTTTCTCCAGAAAGCCTCATGATTAAGTGACGCATGATTGATTCTTTTTCTGTAATAGCTGGAATTTCCCACTGATCTTCCTTGTTATAGAAGATTTGTGGCTGATCCATGTGGTACGTTGTATACATTGCTGTCTGATAGGCAAAGAGATCTTGCGGATAACGAATATGCCCTTTGAGCTCAACTGGCAGTTTTTGTATGTCCTTAAATATGCCCGGGAACATGTTTGAGAATGTTTGGATGAGGGGATCTTCTGGATATGCAACATAGGCTTGGAGGTCTCCGTCATATGCATCGATCACAACCTTGACTGAGTTTCGCATGTAATTTG
>JBBSWA010000035.1:0-52300 GCA_038046485.1 Nanobdellota archaeon | reverse complement strand
CACGCAATCGCCTAGCTGGATACCCTACCCTTTAGGGTGGGGAGGAGGTCATTTCCTTCTTTTATTTTTGATGAGTTAATGAAACATAAGGAGGAGTTGGTTCAAAAGTCGGGTATGAATCTGCAAGTCTTTTGATGGTCTTTTTTATCTTCTTTTGCGCAAAGTAGTTGTGGTTCCATCTGAAGTTCTGTATAGTTTTCGTGAAGAGGCGTTGAATATCGTAAAAGATATTGATATGGATGATGTTCTTTTTGTAGCGTGTGCGTTGGCCTTTCCAGGTAGTATGATTTGGTCTGATGATAAGAAGTTGAAGAGGCAGTCTAGAGTCGATGTTTTGAATACAAGTGAGATGATGTCTGTTTTAGGTTAGTTTTTTTATTTTCTCCATACATTAATATGTAGTTTGGCTGGGTCTCCTCCTATGCTTACTATGGAGGTTAGTTTGTAGAGGTCTTCCATTGGTCCTGTTATGGTGAGTTGGGGTTTCCATTGGTAGTAGGGTGGTCCTTCGCAGCAGTCAATGAGTAGGAACCATTCGGT
The DNA here is from genome assembly GCA_038046485.1 of Nanobdellota archaeon. Lineage (GTDB taxonomy): Archaea > Nanobdellota > Nanobdellia > Woesearchaeales > SM23-78 > JBBSWA01. The sequence continues at coordinate 51,760 of JBBSWA010000035.1, read as the reverse complement.
AGTTTGATTGATGGTTTGGGTTGTTCCGATTCGTTTGTCTTGGCAGGCATTGGTGCTTTCTGTGGTGTTGAAGTGGCAGGTATCTCCTTGGTATTCGTATCCTTCGCAGTCTCGGTTACATCTGCCTTCAGAGTTGGTGCAGTCGGTGTGGCAGGTGGCGTTGTTTAGTGTGAAGTTGTGCTCGTTGTCGGTGTTGTTTAATAATAGTATTTCATCAATATCTGGGTCGTATGCGAACTTGTCTGCTTTGAAGCTGTAAGTGCCTATGGGCACTGTGAAATTGTAGAAACCATTTATGTCTGTAAACGTTGCTACAATAGGTTTGAAGGGGGGGAATCCAGTGATGGTGGCTAGGTCTATCTTCCATCCTTGGTCATCGAAGACAAAGCCATGAAGGGTAGCATTTCCAGAGCAGTCAGGACTTAGGAGACAGTCGGAGTCGACGTGGTCAAGTGGGGGAATTGTTTCTTCACAACTGATTGCTTTCAAACGCAACAACTCTTATAAACTCATTTATTCTTTGAGTTCCGTATGGTGGCATTGCGATTCATTTTTGACACTTGTGTATTTGGTAAGTTGGTGGAAGAAGTGGATGCGGCAGAGCTTCAAAAGAAGCTTGTGAATGATAAGGATTTAATTGTTTATGCGTATCAGCCGATTCGAAGAGAGATAAGGCAAATACCTACAAAGACCTTGGAGCAACGTAAAGCTAGACGGGTTATTTTAAGTGCGTATGATAGTATTGTTGGCAAGCATTTCTTGGATGATTCGGATAAGATTTTGGTGTTGGCTAAGAAGTATTTTTCTTATTATAAGAGCATTGGTGGCACGCATCATTGGGGTGATTTGGAAGTGGATTTCTTGATCGTTGCTTGTGCCGCTTTTCATAATTTAGATGTTGTTTGTTCAGCGGATGAGAAGACTTTACTTAGTGAAAAGGCAAGGAAAGCCTATAATCTTGTAAGTATTGAAGAAGGATTCCGACCGCCTACTCTGTTGAGTTATGAAATGATCTTGGTAAGGTTAAGGAAGAATTAAAAAGATGCGTTCAAGAAGACATTGCTTTGACAAAACGCTTGATCTCATGCATGACTTTAGGGTCGTTATGTGCTTCTTCGATTAGCTTTTCAAACTTTTTCTGATTAGTATTTTTCATGTCTCTTAGTAAGGTGGGGTGGCTTAAATATTTTATGGATTCTATGGTTTGAGCGTATAGGTTTTTGGTGGTTGGTTTAGAGTTTTTAATGGTTTACACAAATATTTATTATCTATATAGTAAATAATGTGTTTTAGCAAATTTTATATATGAAAACGTATTATCTTATTCTAAGCTCAAGTAGTTGAAGCTATAAGGTAATATAATGAGAACCCTGCGAAGAATTGGTTTAGTTGGAATTATAGCAAGTTTGTTAGGCGGTGCTTTACCGGTCAAGGCTGAAGAAGCCAACGTTCTGAATCAGTCTAGGCAAGTAGTGGAGAGGGCAGATGGGAGTAAGTATGTCCGGGGTGCTTTGGAGGTTGTGTTTAAGCTGGAAGCTTTTGCCGATTATTTGTCTCAGTCTTCTTTGATAGAAGCAAACCCTGTCTTATCTGCGAGTCAGTTTTCTCCAGCAGTTGCGAGCATTTTAGGTTCAGGCACTCAGCTAAAGTTGAATTACTTAAATCTAAAAAATCCTGCTGAAAACGTTTGGACGGTTGTTTTGCCAAGTCAAAATGTGGATTTAGAGAAAATAGCTGCTAGTTTGTATAAATCGAACCAGGTGAAAGTGGCAAAGCCATTAGGCATTGCAGATCCAGCTTATACACCGAACGATCCAGTTATGCCTTGGGGTATATCTGATTATAGAATTGATAAAGCTTGGGATGTTACTAAAGGAAGACCTGATGTTAAAATAGGAATAGCTGATACAGGTGTAGCTACATCTCACCCAGATATTGCTCCAAATTTAGTTGGATGTGATAGTGTAGTTGCTACAGCAACCAACCCTCTTTGCGAAGATACACAAGGCCATGGAACATACGTTAGTGGCGTAGCAATAGCGAAGGGAGATAATAATACTTGTATTCCTGGAATTTGCTATGATTGTGGGTTAACTAGCGTTAAAGTAGACGATGATGGTGGTGGCTGGTTAAGTACAAATCTCGCTGCAGGTATGCTTAGAGCTCGTGATTTAGGTGCTCGTGTAATAAATGTAAGTTGGGCAGGCAGTTCTCCTACGGTTCAATCAACGACAGCTACTTTGTATACGGGAGGTATTGTAGTTGTAGCTGCCGCTGGTAATTCTAATACGAGTTCTCCATGTGATCCGGCAAGTTTGTACGAAGCATTAGGAGTTGGCGGTCTTATTCTGCCAGGCGATGTTCGTTGGGGTATGTCTAATTGGGGTCAATGTGTGGATATAATGGCAGATGCCGGTCCGGATAGTACTTCAGGTAATAATGGTTGTGGTGCTGGTAGCGGTACTAGTCTGTCTAGTCCCGCCGTTGCTGGTGCTGCTGGTTTGGTGATTAGTCATTGGTTGGATCAGGGTTTGTGTAGTTATACTGTTGATGATGTTTTTGCTGCTTTGTTGACGACTGCGACTCCTTTGCCGGTTGGTAATCCTGATCCTACTTATTATGGTGTGGGTAAGTTGAATGGTGATCCTGCAAATGGTTTTTTGAGTGTTAGTCCGAGTTGTCAGACGGTTTCTTCGGGTGGTGTTTTGGATAAGTCTGGTGTTGTTGTTCCTAGTTTGGATGTTTGTTATAATGATACGTTAACTATTAAGGGTGAGGGTTTTTTAGCTGATGATCGTGTTTATCCGGATCCTAGTTGCCTTATGCAGTTTCGTTTGATGTCGGGTGCTGGTTTGACTGAGGTGGCTCCTTGGGGTGTTGTTAAGAGTTGGTCTTTTGGTCCTGTTGTTTCTGCTGAGAGTTTGGTTGTTCAGTCGAAGAGGGGTAATGAGGGTTCGAGTTGTTGGTATGGTGCTGGTCCTGTTCTTTTGAGTCTTGTTCCTAGTAATGTGGTTTCTACTAGTCTTGGTCCTGTTGGTCAGGATAAGTGTCCTGGGCAGGCGTTGGATTTGGTTGTTTCTGATACGCAGGTTAGTGCTGCTTGTTTGTCGTGTGATTTATCGAATGTGGTTTATGCTGTTTTTGATAATGGTAATCCTGTAACTGGTTATTCAAATCCTGGGTTTGGTAGTCCTCCGTCTTATAGTCCTGTGGCTATTGGTGCGCATACGATTCAGGTGGGTGCTAAGTGTAGTGGTGAGCCGGGTAATCGTGTTAAGTTGAGTAATCAGGTTATGGCTACGGTTGCATCGGATGTTCAGGCTCAGCGTGTCGTGAATGTTAAGTTTGTTAAGACGTCTGGGAGTAATTTAGATGTGTCGTTTGATAATCAGGTGGGGATTACGAGTTATCAGTTGGAAGGGAGTGTAAGTAAGGATCCTGCTGGTTATGTTCCTATTAAGGATGTTGTTGGTGATGTTGGTCTTAAGACTACGGATTCTGTTTCTGGCACAGGTCTGCCTCCTGGCTTGATGGTTTATATGGGTGTGGTTGGTAAGAGTAGTTGTACGGGTATTATTGGGCCGGAATAAAGTTGTTTATTTTCTCCATACATTAATATGTAGTTTGGCTGGGTCTCCTGCGATGCTTATGATGCTGGTGAGTTTGTAGAGCGCTCAGAAATCGGATGATTTCTGGCGTGCTCAAAAACTGCTATTATTTTAGGATTGGCAGTTCTAGACAGTCTTTTATTTGTGTAAGGGTTTTGTTGTAGGGTTTATAGTTTGGCTATGGCTTCGAGTATTTTTTCGTGTCCTTTGATGAGGTTTTTGAATTTTTTTATTTCTTTTTCTATGATTTTTAGGTTTTTTTTATCGTTTGAATTCTCGTATTTTGCCATGTTGTAGCCACCTCTTTATTTCTTCGTGATTGTAATAGTTTTCTCTTATGCCGGTCATTGCTTTGGCGTGTGTGGGGTCGTTTTTTATGGCGATGTGTTGTTTGTTTTCTTGTAGGAATGCTTTTGTGGTTATGAATGCGGTGCGTCTGTTTCCGCTGGCGAAGGGGTGTTTTTGTATGAGTTCTTTTAGGAGTGTTGTGGCTTTGTCGTATAAGTCTCCTTCTTGCTTTATGCATTCATTGATGGTGTGGGTTAGTTTTGAGTAGCTTAGGAGTTTGGGTTGGTCTGCTTTTTTGGTTTTGATTAGGTTGAGTATGAGGAGGTTGTATTCAATGATTTTTTCGGGTGTTGGGTATATGGTTTTCATTTTTGTTGGTGGTGTGGTTTTTTATAAATTTGTCGGCTTTTTTTATTTTCTCCATACGTTTACGTGTAGTTTGGCTGGGTCTCCTCCTATGCTTACGATAGAGGTTAGTTTGTAGAGGTCTTCCATGGGTCCGTGGACGGTGAGTTGGGGTTTCCATTGGTAGTAGGGGTTTCCTTCGCAGCAGTCTACGAGTAGGTAGTTGCTTTCGTTGGTGGCGAGTGTTTGTGTGGTTCCTTTGCGTTTGTCTTGGCAGGCGTTGGCAACAGTAGTGCTGTTGTAGTGGCATTGGTCTCCTTGATAAGTATAGCCCTCACAGTCTTTGTTGCAGCGATTTTCGCTGTTCGTACAATCTACGTGGCAAGTCGCATTTTGTAGGGTGAAGTTGTGCTCGTTGTCGGTTCCGTTTAGGAGTGTTAGTTCGTCGATGTCTGGGTCGTATCCGAATTTGTCCGCTTTAAACGTGTAAACACCGCTGGGTACTGTGAAGTTGTAGAAGCCGACGATATCGGTGAAGGTCGCGACGATTGGTTTGAAGGGCGGGTAGCCGGTGACTGTGGCGAGGTCGATGTGCCATCCTTGGTCGTCGAAGACGAAGCCGTGCAGAGTGGCGTTGCCAGAGCAGGCAAGATCATTTCCACAGTCTGAGTCTGAGCAGTCGAATAGGGTATCACAGTCGTCGTCTTTTCCGTTGTTACAACATGGTTGTGGCCAGAACGTGCACAAATCTTCTCTAGGATCACATTTAGGATTGCAAAAAGAATCATCAGCGCAACTCGGGTCGTCACAATCAATTAGTCCGTTGCAGTTGTCATCTATTCCATTCGTGCATACTCCTTGGTTTATTGTGCTGTTTTCGTTGCTCGAATTGCTGTTTATACTCTTATTCTCATCATCGCAATCCCCACATATCACTTCTGCGCTGGTGTTGATGTAGTAAATGTCGTATGGTTTTCCTACCCCGTTTTTTGTGTAGGTTATGATGTCGGTGTCTATTTTTGGTGTGTAGTCGTTTTCGGCGTTTTTGGTTAGTTGTTTGGTGGTGTTGGTGGTGTGGTCTCTTTGGTATAGTTCTTGGTCGTTGTCGTCTTGGTAAGTGATTTGGCTGCCGTAGATTCGAGCGGGTTGGGTTACGCTGCTTTTGTTTAGCACTAGCGTCGCTTTTCCTAGTGTTTGTGTGGTGCTTGTGTAGGTTCGTTTCCATATGCCTTCATCATACCAGGTGATGGTGTTTTGGTAGACGTCGGGTCCCCATGCGTATGTCACGTTCGTTACTTGCAGTGTCTTGTTTTTGTTGATGTCGTAGAGGTAGATGTTGGTGTTTCCGTCTTTTTTGTCGCTCCATACGGCTAGGTTGTTGTGTATTCTGGGTCCGTGGTTGTTTTCGATGGTTGCGGTGGGTGTGCTGGTTATTTTTCTTTCTTTTTTTGTTTTCTGGTCGTAGAGGTAGATGTTTGCGTCTGGTGAGGCTGGTGTGTGATCCCAGTAGGTGATGTAGTTTTCGTAGATGTCGGGTAGTTTTTGATCTCCTGTTCTGTTGGCGATTGGGGTGTTTGTGTCTGTGGTTGCGTTGTACATCCAGATGTCTGTGGTGCCAGGTCCAAACACAAGCTTTTCGTAGACTACGCCATTCTTGTAGACTGCGGGCCACAAGTTTTCGTTTTGTGTGTCGTTTGTTGCTTGTGTTATTATTCCGCTTTCTATATCGTAGAGGTAGATGTTCCATTTTCCGTTGGCGTGGTCTTGGTATGCAATGGTGTTTTTGTATACGTCTGGTGTTTGTTGTTGGGAGGGTCCAGTTGCTGCGGGTATCTCTTCAAACATGTTGGCCTTATAGCTGTCCATGTCGCTGTCCGTGCTGTTTTGGCATATCAGCGGTACGCATCCTTCGTCTACGACGCCATTGCAGTTGTTATCTATTCCGTCGTAGCATGTCTCATTCACAGTGGGGTTTATGGTGTTGTTGTCATCGTTGCAGTCGCCACACGTATAGTTTTGTGTGAGCATTTTTGTTCTTTTGATTCTGAGGTTTAAAATGGTTTTCCCATAACATTATTATCTATATAGTAAATAATTTCTTTTGAGAACTTTTAAATATAGGAAAGTATTACTAGCTCTTATTATGTTAGTGTAAGCTAGCTTATAATATAAGGAGCTATATAAGAAAAAATGAAGACTTTGCGAAGATTAGGATTGGCGGGTTTGGTCGCTGCACTTTTCCCAGCTACAGCTATGGCTGGAAGAGCTCGTCTTGCTCCGGAAGTAATTAGCCCGCCAGGGCAAGTGTATCATGTAAATGGCGTTCCTTTGACTGGTAGGGTTGAGTTGCAATTGGATTATCCTGCGGCTTATTTAGCGCCTGTAGAAACCACAGCAGATTCTTCCTCGACTATTCTGCGTATGAAGCCAGAACGAATAGATCAGCTAGATTCTCAAAAGTTGGGTTTTGTTTTGTCTCCTGCTCTGGAATCCATGCTTAACAAGTTTGGTGCTTCCACTGTTGAAGTATATTTTGTGGATGTAGATGGGAATGAGCCTCATTTACCTACAATAGCAGCATTTACTCCAACTTTCTCTAATCCTAACATGTTATATGGGATCGCAACAGCTTTCAATACAGTGCAAGGAGTAGAAGGAAATGTGGAAATGATCGGAAAGTTGGCTACAATTGATCCGGTTGATCCTCAATATTTAAATGGAAATCAGTGGAATTTACCGCAAGTTAAAGCCGTAGAAGCGATGAACATTGTAGACGCTACAGGCCCGCCCAAAGCGCCTGTTCGTGTTGCTTTTATTGGCAGCGGAATTACTGGTTCTCCTCCGAACAATCTGCATCCTGATCTGCCTATCATTCCTCCCGAGAGACAGAACAGCGTTGTTTCTGGGGATCCTGCTACTGGTTATACTGTTCCCTGGGGTCACGAAACAAATGCTGCAGGGATTGTCGGTGCATTACTAAATACGACTTGTGTCGCTGGAACAACTTTAAACATCGAACTTATAGATGAGAAAATTACAAATGATGATAACTGTAATGGTGCTCTTGCGAATGCAGCTATTTCAGATGCTATTGTGAAAGGAGCAGATATAATTCATATAGGTTGTGTGGCGATTACACCTGTACCTTCTAATGCTATGCAAGCATCTACTTTCGATGCGTATAATGCTGGAATTCTTGTTGTTGCGCCTACAGGTAATGATGGTTCAACTGTAAATTACTCTCAACCTGGAAGATTTGATTGGGTTATTGGTGTCGGTGCTACTGATTTTGATGGCAGTGTTCCTGCTTATTCGACTTCTGGGGAGCAGAATGTGGATGTCGTTGCACCGGGAGGATGGGTGAAGGGTATTTTCTCGGCCGTGCCAGAGCCCACCATGTGTGGTGGTGCGCAGGGCACTTCTTTCGCTGGTCCTCACGTTGCAGCCGCGGCTGCAAATCTCATTGACAAGTTACGTCGAGAGTGTAATTCTGCGTTAGATCCAGATACGCTTATTTGGGCGATTAAGGCAAGTGCGGTTCCTAATGTTGATGCAACCCATTATGGTTCAGGTATATTGGATATGGAAGCATTGTTAAATTTTGTAGAGACTGTGCTTCCACCCCCCCCACGTACTTCGTCTAATGCGGATGCTGGCGCCACGGTTTGCTATAATGATTCTTCTAATTTGACTGGTAGTGGGGTTGTTAATTGTGCTCCTTGTTCGTTGGAGTCTAGGTGGGTTCGGGTGAGTGATTCGACTCCTGTAAGTAATTGGACGGCATCTGTGCCTGGTAGTTTGCCTCCTGTTTCTGTGTCTAATGTTACTTTATCGGATAACTATAATTTGGATACTCGTTGTGCTGAGGTTCCTGCTAAAGTGTCTTCTTCAGGTTCGAATTTTGCTGTTTCCTTAACTCCTTCGAATGTGGGTTCTGTTCAGGCTGGTCCGGATCAGTCTTCGTATTGTGCGGGGGATACGATGTTTGTGAATAAGGCGGCTACGATGTATGCTGGTTGTTCTCCTTGTAGTTTGGAGTATGTGATTTTGGAGGGTGGTAGTCCGGTGTCAGGTTGGGGTGCTAGTCCTTCGTTGGTTTTGAGTGCGCCGGGAGCGCATAGTTATATGGTTGAGGCTAGGTGTGTGGGTGAGCCTAATGGTCGAGAAGCGAATAGTGTTCCTTTTGGTGTGAGTGTGTTGGATAATGGTGTTCCTTTGAGTGTGGGTAATGGTTTGAGGGTGGTGAAGGGTGCTGCTTCGAATAAGTTGGTGTTGGATACGTCTTTGGCTCCGTCTGCTGCAGGAGAGAGGGCTTTTGTGTATGGTACAGTTAAGTTGACGCCTCCTCCTGATAATGTTGTTGATTTTAGTGGGCCGAGTTATGTGTTGACGTTGGGTGCTGGTTTGCAGGGTAAGTTGGCTGTGAGTGTGGATGTGAGGCATACGAATTGTACGGGTAATTTAGAAAGTCCTAATTAGCATTTTTTTTCGGATTCTCCGGAAAGTTTCCGGATACGAGTCGAAAACTATTTTAATACCAAAGGTTTTCTTTATTTTATAATTGAATTGGGGGTGTACTATGGCAGGAGAAGATTTGGGTGTTGTTGTTGATTGTATCAGGGCAAATCAATTGGTAGGAACATTAGAAGGTATTGATATGTCTCAAATTGATAAGAGACTTGTAGGGAAGGTGGGTGATGGTGATTTCGTTGGTGGGCTTAGAAGAGAAGCAGTGAGGTTTTTAGGGATAGCTGCGGCTGGAGAGGGGCATTTCGCACCATCTAAAATAGTAGATGCTTACTGGCACGAATTGGTGCTCAATACGCCTTTGTATGCTAGAGTTGCAGAGGCGATGGGAGTCTTTGTGCATCATAACCCTACTGAGAATCCAGAGCGTGAAAGCTTCCAGAGAACGCTTGAAGCATATACAAGGGTATTTGGTGAGTCTGTCCCTGCAGCTTATTGGGCAAAAGGAGATGCAGCAGATTGTGCTAGTTTTTGTAGTGGTGGAGCATGTACTACTTGCACAAATTAATTTTTTCTTTTTTATCTCTCTTTAATGGATACTATGAAAGGAAGAACAAACCCTAAGTCTATACTTTCTGCTTTTGCGTATCTTATCCCTAAAAAAGAATTTGCACTGGACTTGGGATGTGGATATGGTCCTAATTCTTTTTTCTTATTAGAGCAGGGTCTCGATGTTGTTGCTGTTGATAGTTCTAGTGAAAAATTATCTTATTTGCAGGAAAAAGCGAAGCCGTTTTTTAATCGTCTTCAAATTATTTCTTGTGATCTGAGAGAGTTTACTTTTACAAGGAACTTTGGTGCAATTATTTGTACGGATGTATTGCATTTTCTCCCCAAGGAGAAAGGTATTCAAATTGTCCAGAGTATGAAAAAACATACTATCTTGGGCGGTATTAATTTCATATCTACTTTTCTTCCTAAAGGAGATTTATATAAGAGTAAATTAGTTTTTTTTAACTTTGGAGAGCTTAAGGCTTTGTATTCAGGTTGGGATATTATTTTTTATGAAGAGAAAATGAAACTAACGTATAAGTGGAATGGGGAAAAAGAAGATAAACGGCATGAGGTGGCTTCGATTGTTGCTCGTCGAATAGAATGATTGACTATGTGCTTATTCGTGGGCCAATCGGGGTAGGGAAGACCTCTGTAGCAAAGAGATTCAGTAATCTTCTTTCGCTTGATTGCTATCCTTCTTTTTTTATAGAGTTTGATCGTTTTAGAAGGGAATTAGGAATTGGGGAACCCACTTATTTGAATAAGCGCGTAGGTACTTTTCTTCTTGTTGAAAGGATGAATCAGTTGATTCAAAAGGGTTCTCTCCCTGTTGTTGAAGGGGTGTTTTATGAAGGGAATATGAATCACTTGCGAAGAAACATTACAGGTTTAGCTCTTCTGATAAAATTAATGGCTCCTTTAGATATTTGTATAGAACGAGATCAGCGAAGAACCTATCCTCGAGGTGTCGAGAGAGTAGTTCCTGTCTGGAATTCATTACAGCATACTGTAGTAAGTGAAGTATCCATTAATACTGAGACTAGAACAATTGAGGAAATAGTTGATGATGTGTACCTTCATTTTAAATCTGTGTGTTCTACTTCTTAGTTACTATGCCGCTCTAGATAACTTTTCCAATATTCCTTGGGCAGCTTCTCTTTGTTTAGAGATTTTTTTTAAAAGTAAGTTATAGCAGTCACACAGTCTTTGATAGGTTTCATGTTCTCGCTCAGAGGTTTTCACGCTGAGTTCTATCAGATTTTCTCGAACTTCTAGCCCCCTTAAGATATTTGGATCTTCAACAGGTCCTTGTGCTGGAATCCGATACGTCTCTAAGCAAGTTTCCAGATAAGTCGCATCGCGACTTAGCATGTCTACAGCTTCTGTCAGCCAAGTACGTAAACCACTTAAAATTGCCTTTTGGCCAGAAACTAACTCGACAGGACCTTTCAAAAATAAACCAGCTACATCTTTGATCAATCCTAGTCTCTGAGTATAAAAATTAACCACTCGATTAAACCGTTGCTGTTCATGTCCTAATGTTTCGTTTAGAACCTCTGTCAAGGTTGTAGATTGAACAACTCTTTCTAATCTCCCTGATTCGGTTGATGTGACAATTCTGCGCCATGCTTCATCTCCTTCTCGGAGGAGCTGTTCTTCTTCTTGGGCAAGGCGTCTGCGGAGCTCTTCTTCATCAGGAAATATGGGCATAAATTCCTCTTTTAAGGTAGTTTTATTTTCTCCATACATTAATATGTAGTTTGGCTGGGTCTCCTCCTATGCTTACTATGGAGGTTAGTTTGTAGAGGTCTTCCATTGGTCCTGTTATGGTGAGTTGGGGTTTCCATTGGTAGTAGGGTGGTCCTTCGCAGCAGTCAATGAGTAGGAACCATTCGGTAGTTTGATTGATGGTTTGGGTTGTTCCGATTCGTTTGTCTTGGCAGGCATTGGTGCTTTCTGTGGTGTTGAAGTGGCAGGTATCGCCTTGGTATTCGTATCCTTCGCAGTCTTTGTTGTGCTCAGCAACTTTTGGGTTGCTGGCACGCCAAGAATTGTGTGCAATTCTTGTGCGCACCTGTTTTCTGAGTTGGTGCAGTCTGTGTGGCAGGTGGCGTTATGTTGTTATTGTAATTTGGCCTTTTTCTAGGTTGGGGCGTAGTTTGAGTTTTGTGTTGGGTTTTCCGAGTTCGAAGGCGTCGGTCATGTCTTTTGGGAAGGTGATTCCCCAGCTGTTTCCTATTTTTATGGGTGTTTTAAGGTATTCTTTTTTGAGTTGTTCTGCTTCTAGTTTGTGGATGGCTTTCATGGCCATGGTTTCGGTGAATATTTTTTCTTTGCATTTTGGGCATTGTAGGGCTTCGAGTTGCATTCCTTTGTAGGGGATATGTGTTTTTTTCATGGGTTTTTTGCAGTTGATGCAGGTGTTTATCATTTTATTCTCTCCCTTTTTCGATGATTACGGTTCGTATTAGGCATGAAGTATGTTTTTCTAGCTCTTCTTCTTGGCATAGGATGTAAAAGGAAAGGCCATCGGTGAAGTATTGGTAGTATGTTTTGTTGGTTTTGGATAGGTGTTTTCTTTTTGCTGTCTTTCCTAATTGGGCAGTTTGGAAGGCTCTTCGTTTGGTTTCGTAGTAGTTGAGGCCGAATTCGGCTCCTCTCTCGAGCATTCGTAGGAATGCATGAGCTTCGATGTCGATGATCTTCTTTTTCAAGCTCATATTTAGGAAGTAAAGCTAGTATATAAAACTTTCTGTTAAATTATATGTTTAATTTTACTCTATTGGTTTAAAGGGTGGATAGCCCGTTACCGTCGCAAGGTCAATTTTCCATCCTTGGTCGTCAAAGACGTAGCCGTGCAGGGTTGCGTTGCCACTGCAAGCTAGGTCGTTGAAGCAGTCTTCGTCTTTGCAGTCTGTTTTTCTGTCTGTGTCGTCGTCCTGTTTGTTGCCACAGCAAGGCAGACTTAGGCAGCACAAGGGGTCTTTTTCGTTGGAGCAAAGGCGTTTGGTAACATCACAATCTGGATCGTCTTTGCATTGAGGGTCTGCGCAGTCTATCAGTCCATTGCAATTATCGTCAACATTGTTGGTGCATACTCCTGGGTGTATGGTGCTGTTTTCGTTGCTGGCGTTGCTGTTGATGCTGTTGTTGTCATCGTCGCAGTCTCCGCAGGTGGTGTTGGTGGTCATTGTTTTTTCTTTGTTTGTGGTGGTTAATCTGTTTTTCGCTTTGTAGCTTGTAAGGAGGGGGTGTAGAGGACGAGCCAATTAGCGCAGTATTCTTAGGTTGACGTGGGCTCAGCCTACGTCGGAGAGTGAAATAATTTCCGTAAACTACACATAAAATTATTTATGTTCTATATAGTAAATAAGTATTTTTAAGCCATGAAGGAAAATTTTATATAGGGAAGAATCTTACCTCATCTTATAACCGACCTTATTTAATAGACGAAGTTATAAGGAGATATAATGAGAACGCTACGAGAAATAGGATTGGCTGCGATAGTAACTGCTCTCTGCGCTAGTTTGGGCCTTGCAAGTGAACCAAGGTCTCTTAAGAAAGAGGGAAAAGCTTCTATTGAAACGCAAGCCTTACAGTTAGGCTATATGCCTGGACAGGCTATTGTGCAGTTTGATGATAATCCTTTTGAGTTGCCACAGAATGTTGGCCCTCAAAATCCTTATGCTTCGCTACCTACCACTCAGATCAGGACAAGAAACGCTACTTTGGAAGCTTTAATAAACCAGTTTGGAATTTCTGCTGTGCAACCACTGACTCCAAAGGCCAAAGTGGGTGATAAACGTGCTAATATATATTTACTGACTTTCGATGCTGCCACTGATGTGAACTCAGTTATCAGTGCGCTTCACATAACTCTAGGGCCGATGGTTCGTTTCGCTGAAAAGAATACTGTTGCTAATTTTTCAGGAACGTATACTCCAGAAACAGGCACAGTAGAGACAGGATTAGGTCCAGTAGTTCAAAACTTCACAAGCCAGCCCCCTGCTAATAATTTAGCGCCAACTCCAAGATCAGAGGAGTGGCATCATTTGAATACTGGACAGACAATACTCGGAGTGCCAGGGCTGTCCGGAGCGGACCTTAAATCTCAACCAGCTTGGGTTACTGCTGCAGCAATTCAAGATGGTGGTCAAAACTGCATTTTTTATGTAGTAGATATTGATACAGGAGTTGATCTAACCAATCCACGTATTGTTGGGAGAGTCGATCCTGACTTGAGTTATAACTTTGCTGATATGAATTCAAACATTTCAGATACAAATCCTCAGCATGGTACAGGGGTACTTTTAGCAGGTTTTGGTTATGGTGCAGACCAGACAGGGGTTAACTGGACGAGTAGTGTTAAACTGATCATGAAAAAAATATCCAATAACCCAGCAAGCGCTCCTGTTGCCAACCGTATTATGGCGATTGATGATACAACAGCTCAGATAGACGGTGGTGTTCCAATTTTTGAAGTTCTTTTCCCGTATGGTGGCACAGGGCAATCGAATGGGGAACTTAATGCTTTAATTGATCTTTATAATAGAACGGATAGCACTGGCAATGGCAGAGTAGGATTTGTAATGGCAGGGGGTGACGCTAACGCTAATCAATTTGAATTTCCTGGAGCATTTTGGTATACGAATGGAAGTATTGATAGTTTAACAGTTACAAGTTTCAGGAATAATGAAATAAGGAACCCTTATACTCGGGGCCTCCATGTTAATTTTGCTGGTTATGATCCTGTTTGGGCTGGTGGGGGTGGTTTTTTCAGTCAAACCTCAGCTGTGACAGGAGAAGTGGGTGGGGTGTATGCTCTCTTGAAGTCTGTTAATCCAAGTCTTTCTCGGGATCAGATATATCTTATTTTAAGAACAACGGCGCGAGCCCCTCTTGTCGCCAATCCTGAGTGTAGTGAGAATACTAGTTGTGACATTCCTGATTTAGATGCTGCTACTGACATAGCTACTCGTCCTCCTTATTGTAATACCAATCCCTCTGATATCACCACTCTCCTCTTCTCTGATACTGCAGGTGTTCATGCCTGCAAAGGCGAACAAGCTACTTTGCAGGGTGCTGCAAATTCAAGTGTTTCTTGTGGCATTTCTTTGTTTGATTGGGTCCCTGATTTTGCGCCACCAACAGGTATGTTGCCTAACCCTACTTATACGTTTGATGTGACTGCGAGTGGTAGTGTTCGTATGCGTACGCGTTTGAATTTTGAGCGTCCGGAGTGCGAGCAGGAGCGTGTAATTAATGTCGTTGCAGAGCCTCATGTTTCAGATTTGTCTACGCCTGCTGGGATAGCTGGATGTACTGGTACAAATGCTGTGCTTTCAGGAACACCCACGTATAACTCTCGTTGTCAGGGTGTTACGCCGCAGTTTAAGTGGACTGGTTCGAGTGGTCAAAATAGTGGTGTTTTGACATCTCCGAATTATCAGATAGCTTTAGATCCTGCTGCAGTAGGCATGTGGACTTTGTATGCTTGGTCTGTTGAGGATGGTGTTCAGCGTTCTTCCACTACTGAAGTCTCTATCGAGCCTAATGTTGTTCCTGGTCCTGTTAAGAATGCTAAGATAGTTAAAACTCCTGGTGGAATAGATGCTACTTTTGATAATAGTGCAGATACAAATAAATATGATCTAATGGCTTCTGTTAGTGAGGATTTGTCTGGTGCTCAGATAGTTGGACCTGATATTGCAGAGGCTCCTGGTGTTGTTACTACAACTTCTGTTCCTAACGGAGTTCTTCCTGCTGGTGCAATGATTTATTTTAGTGCTGTTGGGGAGAGTTGTGATGGGACGCGAGGTCCTAACTAATTAGTTTTTATTTTCTCCATACGTTTACATGGAATTTAGCTGGGTCTCCACCAATACTTACTATTGAGGTTAGTTTGTAGAGGTCTTCCATGGGTCCTTCTATAGTTAATTTTGGTTTGTATTCGGGGTAGGGTTGTCCTTCGCAGCAGTCGACTAGTAGGTAGTAGCTTTCGTTGGTGGCGAGTGTTTGTGTTGTTCCTCGTCTTTTGTCTTGGCAGGCATTCGCTACTTCGGTACTGTTGAAGTGGCAAGAGTCTCCTTGGTATTTGTAGCCTTCGCAGTTTTTGTTGCACCTGTTTTCTGAGTTAGTACAATCCGTGTGGCAGGTGGCGTTGTTTAGTGTGAAGTTGTGTTCCATATCTGTCCCATTGGGTAGTATGAGTTCGTCGATGTCTGGGTCGTATCCAAACTTGTCTGCTTTGAAGCTGTATCTTCCACTTGGAACTGTAAAGTTGTAGAATCCGAATATGTTGGTGAATGTTGCGACTACGGGTTTGAAGGGTGGGAATCCTGTAACGATTGCTATGTCGATTGGCCATTGTGTGTCATCGAAGACGAAACCGTGGAGAGTGGCGTTGCCTGAGCAACTTAGGTCGTTGAAGCAGTCAGGGTCTTCGCAATCCCAAAAATTGTCACAGTCGTTATCGATAAAATCGTTACAAGTTAGCTCTACTCCAGGTTCGGTTGGTATGCAAACAGTCCCAAATGTACATCCTTCATCATCAAAGTCTGTTTTTCCATCGCAGTCATTATCTTTTCCATCGTAACATGTCCAATTATAAGTTCCATTAGCATAAGTGTTATTCTCTATTCCTATAGGGCTCACATTCATATTCTCATCATCGCAGTCTCCACAAATAACCTCATCGCTGAGGTTGATGTAGTAGGGGTCTGTGTTGGCGGGAGAGTAGCTTACGCTTTTTGTGTAGGTTAGGATGTCTCCGTTTATGGCGGGGAAGATGTCGCTTTGGTTGTTTTTGGTGAGTCTTTTTTCTTGTTGGGTGAGGGTGTCGGCGAGGTATATTTCTGATAGTGTGGTTGGTTCGTATCGTTGGTCGTAGTACGTGACGCGGTTGCCGTTAATTCTTGGCCGATACGCGGTGCTGCTGTTTACGACTTGGGTTTCGTTTTGGAAGGTTTGTGTGCCCGGGATATAGGTGCGTTTCCATATTCCTATTCCTCCTAGCCTCCAGTCTCTCCATACGATCGTGTTTTGGTAGACGTCGGGTGTTTCTTGTAGGTTGCTGTCGTTGGTGACTCTGCTTTCGTTGTTTTTGTTGAGGTTGAACAAGTAGATGTCGTGTTGGTTGTTGCGGAGGTCCGTCCAGGCGATGAGTTTGTTGTGGATGTTTAGGAATCGTCCTCCGGTTCGTCTGCTTGCGGTGGCGTTCTTGGTGATGCGCCATTCCGTGTTGTTTTTTAGGTCGTAGTAGTAGATGTTGTATCCTGTTTCGAAGAGGGTCGGCCACCATGTGCCGTTTCGGCTGTCGTACCAGGCGATGATGTTTTCGTACATGACGGGTGTTTCTTCGAGGCCTGGGTGGTTGGTGATTTGTCGGTGTGTGTTGTTGGTGATGTTGTACATCCAGATGTCGGTGTTGCTTCCGCTTACTTGTGTTTGGTAGACGATGGCGTCTTTGTAGAGGTAGGGGTCTGTTTCTGGGGTGGGTGCAGTTGTTACTTGTGTTTCTGTTCCCGTGGAAATATCGTATAAGTAGATGTCCCAGTTTCCGTTGCGGGAGTCTCGATACACGATTAGGTTTTTGTATACTTCGCTGTCTTGTTGTTGGGCTGGGTCTTCTGAGACAGGTATTTCTTCGTAGAAGTTGCTTTTGTACGTGTCGTTATCTAGGTCTGTGCTGTTCGCGCATATCAATGGTACGCACCCTTCGTCCACTAAACCATTACAGTTGTTGTCAATTCCGTCGTAGCATATCTCCATTTGTCCTGGGTTTATGCTGTTGTTGTCATCGTTGCAGTCGCCACACGTATAGTTCTGGCTTATATTTAGGTAGTAAACATCGTATGCATTCGTACTTCCGTTCCAGTGGGTGTAGCTGGTTATATCGTTCCATATGCTTGGGTTTAGGTGGTCTGGTTTGTCTGTGGTTAGTTTTTTGTCTATGTTTGTATTCACGTTTTTTACGTGTTCTTGTCGCTGTCCTGTGTTGGGTATGCAGGGTCCTTGGCAGATTTGCGTGGTATAAGCCACGTTTCCTTGGCGTAGCTGTAAGCCGTAGGTTCCTTGGGATACTTCTATGTATGGCCTTTCTTTCTTCTTCAGGATGTCGTAGAGGTATATAGTTAGGGCTGTGAATCCACCTCCAGGAAGGTCATTCCTGCCAACATAGGCTACGTAGTTTCCATCTGTTGTGGGGCTCCATGTCTTGTTGGGGGTGCTGATTTTTGTTTCTTGGTTTTTTGTTAGGTCATAGATGTAGATATCTGTTTTGTTGATGTTAGCGGGTGGGCTTCGGTTGGGGTCGTTGCGTTGGTCAGCCCAGGTGATGTAACTGGCAAAGATGTCAGGTGTGTAACCAAAGTAGACTGTGGGTTGGGTGGTGATTCTTTTTTCAGTATGGTCATTCAAGTCGTACAAGTAAACGTCCCAACTATCGGGCAAAGCAGCATGATTTCGGTAGTCCAGCCAGGTGATGCGGTTTTCATAGATGTTTGGGAAGGTTGCGGTGGTCTGGCTGGTTATTTTGGTTTCAGTTCCGCTAGTGAGGTTGTACATGAAAATGTCGTAATAGGGGTTTGCAGGCCAGTTGTGATTGCGGTCGTCTTGGTACACTATTTTTTCTTTGTAAATTCTTGGGTATTTGTGGTTGCTTAAGTAAGAAGTGATTTGTGTTGTTGTTCCAGAGGTTGTGTTGTACAGGTAGATTTGCGAGTAGCCTGTCTTGTCTGACTGGTACACAATGGCGTCTTTGTACGTGCTGGAATAATCTTCGTATGCCAATCCGTTGTTGCTCGCTATTTTTTCTTCCCAACTATCTGCTTTATAACTGTCAGAGTCAGAATCCAGTGCCACACTACAAGGTGTACATCCTTCATCGATTAAGCCATTACAGTTGTCATCAAGGCTGTTGTAGCACGTTTCATTCACGCCAGGCTTAATGCTCACATTGTTATCATTGCAGTCCCCGCATGCTCCGACGCTGGTGTTGATGTAGTACACATCTTGTGCATTACTGGAGTGGGTGTAGCTGATGAGGTCTTGCCAGATGCTGGAAGTGTAGTGGTCATAGCTATCCAGCGTAAGCTTTTTGTCAGTAAGAGTGAGGATATCTTTCACATGAAGTTGCTGGTGGTTTTGTTCATAAGAATCATAGGCAACATTTTGTTGTCGAAGACTAATAGGGATAGATACTCCTCCAGGGGGAGGGGTGTAAACGGTTAAAAGTGTTTCTTTGTCTTTTTGAATATCATAAAGGTATATGTTTCCTCCGTAAGCATTATAAGCCACGTAGCTGCCATCAATACTGGGCATATACACATGTGTGCTTTGCTGGCTGATCTTTTTTTCTGATCTGGTTGTGATGTTATACAAGTAAATATCTGCGCTGGGAGGGCTTGTCATAATAGGATAGTTTCGCTGGTCAGCCCAGACAATGTAGTTGTTAAAGATATCCACTGGTTTTGTAGAGGCTGACATAAAGGCAGTTGCACTCTGCGTTACTCGTGTTTCCGTGTCTGTTGTTAAATCATATAAGTAGACGTCCCATGTGTCTTTGAGTGGATCATAATTGCGTCCATCAATCCATGCAATGTAGTTTTCATACACTGCCGGCCGCCACTGCCCCGAGGGGTTGAGGGTTATTTGCCTTTCTGTTTTGCTTGTAATATTATATAGGTAGATGTCGTAGTTTCCGCTTCTGCTGGCTTGGTAGACTACGCTGTCTTTGTAGATACGGGGATTCAATTCAATGTCAAAGTTGTCGGTTATTTGCGTTTCTTTTCGGGTGTTCGTGTCGTAGACGTAGAGGTCATTGTTTCCGTTTTTGTTGCTCGAGTAAACAATCAGGTTTTGGTAGGTGTCTGAATTTGTTTCTGAGTAGCTTGTATTGCTCGCCACTTCTTCTCGGTAGCTGTCTTTCTTATAATTATCTGCATCACTGTCCGGCGCTGTCAGGCACGGTTCGCATCCTTCATCTACCAGTCCATCGCAGTCTTCGTCCATGCCATTGCACGTCGGGTCTTCTGTTCCGGCAGGGTTTACCGTATTGTTGCGGTCATCGCAGTCGCCGCTTAAACAAATAGGTCCTGAAGAGAGGTCGCGGTAGTGGGTGGAAAAAGGCCTCTCCCAGGCTACCAATCGGTTGTGCAGTGCCAGGTACTGCTTGAGTGTCGTATCGTTCGTGACCATGCCTGTGGTTCCTGTTCGGATGTCGTATATGTAAACATTCCAGAGGTTGTTCTGGTTTTCGATGTAGGCAATTTGCCCTCCATGGATGCGGGCGTTATAGTGGGGGTGGGCTTGAGTAATATTTATTTTGCTTCCACTCGTTAGATTGTATAGAACAACCGTCCCGTTATTGGCATTAGTACTATCATAAGTCACCCAGATGACAAGGTTATTGTATACGTCTGGGCGGTGGTTGTTTCCGCTTGCCGTAAGCTGCTGAGTGGTCCCACTGGTGATGTTGTACAGATAGATCTGATACATCCCAGTGGCGTTTGCCTCCCATACAACGAGTTCTTTGTGTAAGTGGGGCCAGCCGGCGAAGAAAGCGGTCGTTATATTTTTAATAATCGGGCTGGCAGGGTTTGTGAAATTGATGAGCTGAAGTGTGTTTAGATTTATTGTTAGGGGGCTTTCGGTGTCCACGATAGCGTAGTTTTCGAACACGTCTGGTTGGTATACAGAATCCCTTGTTGTAAGAAGTTTCCATCGTTGCATGTTCGTTGTGTTAGACAGCCATACATCGACTGAGCTGGTGTTGAAATTCGTCCGGTTCAACCAGATGATTCTATCTTTCCATAATGCCCCCCCCTCTACGCTGGGGGCTCCTTTGAATTTATTACCATCACCCGGGTCGCTGCTGATTTCTCCTAGATAGATAAGGGTATCGGTGCTTAGGTTGATATCGTTTACGTACAGTCCTACTTTCCCTGTTTTGTTGTCTACATACAAGATCCGGCTCTCATAAATATCTGGGTAGTTGGCTGCTGGGAAAAACGACTGGTATCCATGCTTACTGGTCAGGTTTTGCTCTCCATTGTCCTTCCGATACCACATTCCCCCATCACAATACGCATCAACATCTTTGTCGCAGAGTTCATCGATGATGCCGTCGCAGTCGTTGTCGAGGCCGTCGCATTGTTCGGGGCCGTCACCAGTGCATACATCGGCGGGGGGGCTGGCTCCTCCAGGGGTTTGGCTTTTTTCAACGCACGTAAATGCATGGGCAGGGCACAAGTCACAACAGATGTCCAGACTGGGGAGGCAGACTTGGTCAGCTCCACATTTGTTGCTGCAGACAACGCTGTTGTAGCAAATGGCAGGAGGGCAGAGGCTGCAGGAGCTTCCGCCTCCTCCACCTTTAATGATTTGAGCTCCAGTAATGCTTCCTTCAAATAAGGTCGGATTTTTGAAGGAAGAAATGGCAAATATGCTTGTAATCAAGAGCAAAGAAGCTGCTATTAAGGTTAAGTCCACCCCTTTTTTACGCATAACTTCAATTTCAGAGGGGGGGATTTATATATATTGTGTGTCTCAAAGATATTTTTCGTTTAGAGTCTTGGATATCTATGTAACGGCTGTTTTTGGCCGTAGGGCAAGAGAAGCTTTTTATAGCTGTTTGGCTTTGAGTAAAGTATGGATGCCTTGCTAAAGAAGGTTTTAGAACGGGTGAAGCCTTTAGAAGTTCAGGTGCATGAAGTCGAGGGGGTAGTCAAGCGTTTAAACACAGCTTTGCACGTAGCCAATATAGACGCCGAGTGTGTCATAGGGGGTAGTTTTGCAAAGGGTACCTTTCTAAAAAATGATCATGACGTAGACATGTTTGTTCGTTTTGATGTTCGTAAATATCATGACCTGCCAATTTCAGATGTGCTCGAGCCGATTTTAAATTCTTTATTTAAGGATGTGGAGCGCATTCATGGCTCAAGGGATTATTTTCAGTTCGTGGGAAGTCATTTTTCGACTTCACATGGCCAGGAACGCAAGCTAAATAGCTCTAAGATGTGCGTTCCTGAGTCCGAGAACGACTTCTTTTTTGAAGTGA
Organism: Nanobdellota archaeon; assembly: GCA_038046485.1. GTDB lineage: Archaea > Nanobdellota > Nanobdellia > Woesearchaeales > SM23-78 > JBBSWA01. The sequence continues at coordinate 30,439 of JBBSWA010000035.1, read as the reverse complement.
TTCCGGTGTTAAGAATTTCAGAGTACAAGGAAGCCAAGAACGTGACAGACATGAGTCCTTTTCACGTCGATTATGTAAAGCGTAAGATTGCAAAGAAGCCATTTATGGTAGATGAGATCCGCCTATTGAAGGTTTTTTGTAAATCTGTGGGTGTTTACGGTGCAGAAAGTTTTGTTCAGGGCTTTTCAGGGCATGTCATTGACTTACTCATCTTGCACGCAGGTTCATTCAAAGCGCTCATCCAAGAAGCCTCTGAATGGGGAAACAGTGTAGTCATCGACAGTGAAGGGCATCATAAAGATCCGTTAAAAGCATTAAACCCTTCCAAACTGGTCTCCCCATTAGTCATTGTGGATCCCATTCAACCCGATCGCAATGCAGCAGCCTCAGTCTCAGACAAATCATTTGAGAAGTTCAAGGAGGCGTGCAGAGGTTTCTTGCTTCATCCATCTGAGGAGTTCTTCATCCTCAAACATATAGATTGGGAAGCAGTTGTGTTAAAGCATAAAAAAGAATGGGTATTGGGTCTAGACATAAAACCATTGGAAGGCAAAGCAGATGTAGTCGGTACAAAAGTGTTAAGGGTCTTCGAGCAGTTAAAGGAAAGACTAGAAGAGCATGAGTTCAAGATCCTCGAAGACGGCTTTGAATTCGGCGAGGAAAATTCCATCCTGTATTTCGTGGTAAAAAAGGCCAAATTGTCTAACACTGTTTTGCATCAAGGGCCTCCCCTCAAGAATAAAGAAGATGCACAGAACTTCAAGGAGAAGCACAAAGAGGCATACGAAGAAAAAGGTCGTCTCTGGGTGAAGTTGAAGCGCAAATATCTTGAGCCCAAATCATTAATCGAACACATAATCCAGGACAAGTATGTGACAGAACGTATAAAGGGTATAGCTTGGCTGCATCACGAGCCGATCATTGAATAAATTTGGATAGATAAAGTATTCGCTACGATTCAAGTTCTCTTAATATTAATCGTTTTCTGCATGGACGTACTATATCCGTACCATAATTCAAGTGTCAGTGGAGTTTGATAGCCAGTTTTGCTGGTAAATGCATCTTTGAGGTCGTAGTAGCATCGCACGCGTCCTTTTTTTTGGAAGAGGCGTACGGCCATGGGGGGATCGCACGTGAGGCGTTGTTTTCCAATGTAAGCCGCTCCAACAAGCACAGTATCTAGGTCATTATCCGTAACAGGTAAGGGATAGTAAGGGTTGCAGCGTTGGATGTATCCAGGGTCGTAGAGTTGTCCGCCTCCGATGTTTTCAATGTCAATGTTGAAGTAGATCTTGGTGGGGGTGGTTTCTTCGGAAATGCTCGTTATCGCTACAGGCGCACCTTGTCCGCTGCTGCTACTGTACCGAGTAGGAGTGCACACTTTTTTAGTAGCAGAAGAAGGGTCAGGATCAATGCATACGGAAGGGCTTGAATACGTACTATAAAGGTAGCAGGTTTTAACAAGGATGGTTTGGTCAGCGCTAGGTTGTCCAAGAGGAAGTCCATGTACGACACCGTGAAAGTTAAAGTACTGCGCATTGGTACCTGGATAATCCGCAATACTCGGTGGCAGTAAAAACTCAACGCCTTTGCCATTCATCGTAAAGTCAATGAAGCTAAACGCAGCTAAAAACAATCGTCCTCGGCTAGAATAGGCTACATCCAGATCTGGGTTGTTAAACGTAAGATCAAATCGTGTGCCCGCATCGTTCTTGCTAAAGCTGATGTCTGTTTTTCCAAAGAGTGCCGTTCGTTCAAATAAATTGGTTTTGAAGAGTTTGTCAAGGGCCGTATCTAAATTGAGGCCTCCTAAATCAAAAGCAACCTGGCCTTGTTTGTTGACGGCTAAACCTAAGTTGACTTTACCCAGACTACCTAAATCAATGCTTTGGCATTGGAAGTTTCCACTGAGTAGGCCAAATCCAAGTCGATCGAGGTTTAGGGTGCAGTCTTTGTAGGTTTGCAATTTTCCCACATTGTCATCTTGTCCTTCAAAACTAATAATCTTGGGATCATATCCAGATAAGTAAACCGCTCCGCGTACAAAGCTGGTGCCTTTGTTCCATACCTTAACGCCGATGTCCACATCCCCCTTGTGTTCAAGTGTGGTGCCAAGCACTTGGTCTTGGAATCCGATTCCGATGGCGTGGCCGATGATCATTTGAATTGGAAGGTCTTGTTCAGTGTAAATCCGAGTAGGTACGCCTCCAGTAAAGCTAATGATCACGCCATCTTTTCCCGTGTATTCGCCGGATTTTTGTGTGGCTTGGCAGCTAATTAAAAAAAGAGTTAAAAGAAATAAGACTCCAATGTAGGTCTTCATGATATAAGAGCCCCTCCTTGCACATAAGTTAAGTACTCTTGAACAAGAGGTTCAGTAATACTTCGATCTGTGATCCGGGTGGGGTTTCCAATAGGGTCTGCCTTACGGTGGATTTCAACGTGGATATGAATGCCCGTGGCTCCTTGTGTATTTCCTGTGTTGCCTTGTATACCTAAGGATTGTCCTTGCTGGACGAGCTCTCCTTTTTTTACTTGAATCTCTTTTAGGTGGGCAAAGCGCCAGATGTTTTGGCTTCCTCGAAGTTCCACAACGTTTCCATATCCTGGGGCGTTGGCGGTTCGTTGAACAGTTCCTTCGAAGGGGGAGGGAATGGGCACATTGAGATTGCCATTATCTTTGAGTTGGAAGTCGTAGCTTCCACTGGGACTGTCATCGTAGAAGGAGGAGGTGTCTACTTGAAGAGGTTTGAACGGAGGGGGGGTTGAAGTGATTTCTGATGGAAGTGTTTCTTCCGGAGGCGTTGCTGCTGTTTTTTTCTCAGAAGGAGGCGTTGTTGTAGCCGGTTTATTTTCGGAAGGAAGGTCTTTAAGCGGTTTTTCACATGTGCGCGTAACGGGGTTGTAGGCAGTGCGCTCGCCACAGTGGGCTTTACAAATCTTTTCAGCTCGCTCTTCACCGCTTAGTAAATCATTCCCATTCTGAGCGTTGTAGCAAGCGGGTTTTTTTGTTTCAGTCGCCGCGCAGTACGTGCATTCCGGTTGCAATCCGCATCCGTGAGCATCTTTTTCGTAGTTGCTGCAATCTACAGGTTTACAGCAGCCCTTATCATCCGGACATAAATCTCCTTGAATGGCTAGTTTGAAGGGTTTGAAGTTTTTGATGTCTCCATCGTAATAGGTGGTTTCACGTTTGAAGAGATCATCAAAGCTTCCAGGGCCATTAAGATCCGTGCAGGCGCACTTGAATCCGGAGGTGATCTTGTAGGTTTGTCCAATGATGGGTTTGGAGGTACAGAAGTCAGGTCGTTGTTTTCCAGCTTCAAGGCTTCCACAGTAATCGCACTTGTTGACGCACTCAGCCTTCCCACCATCAAAGGTTTGCCAGGGGAAGGGACATTGTCCAGGAAGGACCAGTCCGGGTACCGCATCTTTCTTTTTGAAGGTTTGTACATGTCGGATGGTTATCTTTTTCTCATCCGTAACCATATAATAATAGTCCAGTTCAATGCGTAAGGTGGTTTGATAGTTGTCACGGTTTCCAAAGCGGTTGGGTTCTTTTTGTAAGGATTCGTCGGTGACGTAGCAGCGAATCGAACTTTCTTTGGATCCAATATCTAAGTAGTCAGGTACGCCGGCATCTCGGCAGTCGAGTTGCAGGTCAGATAAATAAGCCGTGATCTGGACATTGTCAATCTCATCTTTCTGTGCTTGTTGAGCCGTGCAGACTTGTTCAGGAGTTTTTCCATCCAATAATGGTTTGGGGCTAATGACTTGTCCCTTTCCTTTGTTGTCTACGTAGATTCTGAAACTGGGTCGTACATATCCGCCTTGGAGTTGCTGCATGTCTGGTTCTACTTTATTGATGACAACGGGAGCTCCTTGTCCAGAGTACGTGTAGCTATCTTTACTTTTGCAGCTTTGGACGCGCTGGTTTTGAGTTTTGGTATCGATGCAGATATCTTGGACAAGTTTTGTCTGATAGGGATAGCACGCCGTGATCATAATCGGAGTTTGTGGTTTTTCAAAATTGCCAGGAATCGTGCTTGCTTTGTACATGCCTAAATCAAGGGTGTAGGTTTGTCCATTGGGGTAGGCATCTGACTTTCCTCGAAGGCCAAAAGGAGGTGTATAGCCTTCCGTGTCTCCTTGTACAAAATAGTTATCTTTAATGACGGTCACATACACATTTTCTTGTTTTTCGCTGGAGATGTCGTACGCCCCTTGGTTCTTGATTTGCACGCGAACAGGGAAGGTGCTTTCTTCGTCTACAATATCAGTAGGGGCGTTTTCAATGAGAGCAATTCCTAGGCCTTCGCTTCCTTCTCGGTAGTTGACTTCTTGGTACGCTGAACCTCCGCCACCTCCTTGCAGGCAACTGGTGAGTAGAGCAGCCACCAATAGCATAAAGAGTAGAGTAAGTTTCATGTTTTCACCGTGAAAGGAATAGATCTTTGTATTTTATATTTGTAGCTGATTTCCATGGCAATGGTTTTAAGGGCTTTGGATTTGTCGCCTAAAAGCTTTTTAGGTTCTGGAATGACAAATTCGCAGGTGAGTCTTCGTAGGGTTTCAGTAGTCCTTCCTAGCTTGTCATAAAGTGCGGTATAAGTGGTATAATCTTGAATGGAGGAAGGTGTTTTCTCATCAAATCCATCACACCCAGGTTTTTGTTGGAGTTGCATTTCTTTTGGGACATAGAGGGTGAATTGATCGGAGTGTTCAATCCGACCATCCGTCCAGTTGCTTTCAAGGAAGAGGTTGAGGTTAAGGGTTCTGGGTTTATCCATATCTAAAGCAATGGGTTGTGTGATCCGGTCAACTTGGATGGTGATGGGGCCGTTCGTATAGAGAGGTTTGAACATAGGATCTATAAATAAAAACTTGTTGAGGTCTACCTCAGGTGCGTGTGCTCGGAAACTCTCCATGCTTTGTCTCTCGATAAAGGAAAGGGTGACAAAGGCGTTTGTAGTGGAAATCATGCTGCCGGTGTAGGTCGCTTTGTACGTACCCTTTTTGAGGTTGTTCCAAGTGCAGGTAACGGTTTGTTCTTTGGTTTCATATAAATCCGTGGTGGCTGGATCGACAGAGTCCGCAGGGCCAATGACGAGTGTGTTAAGTGGGGTTGCGGAGGCACTAAGAGTGGTTGCGCTAAGGGTGCAGGAGTGTTGGATCGTAACCGGATAGTAAATTGTGCTAAGAAGATTAATGTAAACCGTGACAGGGTCTCCCTCGTGGAAGGCACCCCTGGTGGGGAGTCGAGTGTCCATTTTGGTGATGCGTACACCCACTTTAGGGGTTTCGGCTTGTCCTTCAGGTTGTAATCCAGAGATGGCGAGTTGTCTTTCAAAGATTTTTAGCCAATTGCCTGGCCAGAGATAGTAGAAAAGGGGATTATCCTGGGTGGCAATTTGAGCATTGATAGCGCCTTCTTTCACCATTTGTTCGCATTCTCCACTACGCACACAGCCTATAAAGGAGGGAATCAGAAAAAAGATGATGATGAGGATTCCGGCAATAAAAATCAGGGCGACTACAAGGTCTTTAACAAATTCTCGATCAAAGCTTAGGCGTACAGGAAATTTGAAGACCCCTAAGCTGATCCAGGCGAGGACAAGGATGCTTGCGGCAAGGATCAATGAAGTGGATCCGAAGGCAAGGTATCCGGTGATAATCCCAAAGATCACTAAAAAAGTGAAGCTCAAAAGAGCAAGGGTAGCCCATCCATTCGGTTCTTGGTAGCTTCCTCCTTGTTTTTTAGATTTTGCTTTCTCAAGTTTTTGTTTGTATTCTCTTCTTCTTTTTTTGACATCCGAAGCGGGGTTGTGAGAAAATAAGAATAGGAACCAGCTGATGAATACGCCAATAGGGTGGAAAGGGATAAAGTCTGCTCCGGGGATAAATTCAATGGCTCCTATAAGAAGAGGGACGAACCCATTTTTTTTCAAAATAATTAAATAGGCTAATTCAGTTAGGCCATCAAGCACATCTCCCAATCCAGGGACTAGCCCAATAACCATAAAATTGGAAAAATAGTTGAACCATGCAACGGCAAAGGCGATTAAGTATTTTAGGTGGGTAGGACTCCCTCGTTCAGCTTGACGGATTTCATCGTCGTATTGGTTAAGTCGGTCTTCTGCTTCGGTTTCTTGGAGTGCTTCTTGTTGTGCGCCCTGGTCCCGGATTTGGTCCTGTTCAGCTTCTTGGGCACGTTGTCGTGCTTCTTCAGCTTCTTGCCGTTCTTTTTCTTCTTTGCGAGCTTTGCGGTCTTGGTTCCATTGTCTAGCTTTTTCGACCCTTGCGCCCATTCTTTGTCGTGTTTTTTCATAGTCGGCGGATACGTATTCTTTTGTTCGGTCAATGTTTTTTTTGAATTGCTGTCTTATGTTAGGGTCTTCTCCGTAAACATGCTGATCCCATTCACTGGGTCCTTGTCCGAAGTGTTGTTTTGTAAATTCTTTTGTCCAATCAGCACCAGCAGATAATCCTTGTCTAGCTTTAGAGAACTTTCTTTTAGCCCATTGACTCCAGGCACTTTTGGTCTTGGTCGCATCCTCGGCAGCCATAGTTTAGAAGCGTTAGCTCCCCTCTTTTTTAGCATAAAAAAGACGGATCCAGAAATCGTTTGTTTCTGAGAACCTCTTTTAACCTATTTTCGCTATTCTAGGTATATAAATCTTGTCTAGATTTGAGTCGAGAAATTCATCGCACGCGGGAATTACAAATTGGAGCAGAGCAATCGATGTATTTTCCCGTTTGACAGGGTTGCTCTCCAGTATAGGGGCACATTCCTGGGGCGATGTAACAGCAAGGAGTTCCTGGGGGTGGGGAAGAAATACAATCTTCAGGGCAGCTTCCTACCCGTGCAGGACCTCCTAGGCATCGAGGATCTGCACCAGGTCCGCAGCCACCAGGATCATTCGCTTCGCCTTCTTCGCAAATATGGTTATTGCATGTGGCTTGGTTTGATTCACCCGGGCAAGGAGCATATTCACAGTTGGGGCCTACTTGTCCCACAGCGCTTCCATCGGGGCAGACCTTTGCGATAAGGTTGCATCCCTTTTGTGGTTTGCACGCGTATACTGGACATCCGTTTGCATTCAGTTCTTTTATGAGATGGGTTCCGATCATGCACATAGGTATTGGGGTTGGGGGGCAGTCGGTTGTTGCGCAGTCTTGCGGGCAGCTTTCAGCACGTTCAGCGCAAGGGCAGCCGATGGCCATACAGACTACCTCTTGGCATTGCCCATCTCCACATAAATCCTTGCAGGCTTTTTCTTCTTGCTCAGGTATTTCGCACTTTCCCTGTTGGCAGGTAAATCCTAACCCACACTCATTAGAGTTTTGGCATCCTCGGCTTCCAGTAAACCATTTGCCGTTCTGTGTTTCACATTTAGCAGGATAGGAATAATAGACACGGCCTCCAGCTTGGGCGCATTCTTCAAAGTTTGTGATAGAGGGTTGAGTTGTTTCTTCTACAAAGTGTTTTCCCTCAGGAGTATTGCACTGTCGAGGGTAGCTTTCCATAACAGGATAGCCGGCGCGCACACACTGTTCAAAGGTAGTAATCACTTGTTTAGGGATTTGTTCATTAATGGTTTGTGTGCATGCAACAAGAAGCAATAAGCTTATAGAAACAAAAAGCAAGGGTTTCATCATTCTTTTCATCCGGATTGCTGGATCTCTACGCGCAGTTCAGCAATATCTAGGGGGCTTCCTTGAGGGACGAGTTGGATGCTGTTGGGTCCATCAATTAAAAATTCAGGTGGAACTAAAGTAGAATAACTTAAGTCAGTTGTTTCAATGGTGTTTTGGAAGCCATTCACATTCAAGGTAACCACTTTTTGTTGCGTCGCATCAGCAAAGCGTACAGTAACAATAAGGCTTGCGGTGCTTCCATATCCAGCCATTCCTCCTTGTTGATTGGGGTCTCCTCCAGGATAGCCGCCACCCTGCATTCCTTGTCCACTTTGAGGGGCTGAATAGCCTCCTCCTTGTCCACCTAGAGCAGTATAAATATCGAGAGGCAGGTTAAAATAATAGGTAGGGTTCATGCCGCTACTAAGGACACTGCGTAGGTGCACGCCATCGATTAAATAGGTGGATTGTTCAGATAAGAAGAAGAGGGTGTTATCACCGCTTTGAAGCAAGTCCGAGCTGATTTGAAGGGTTGCTTGTTGGGCGCATTCAGGGTAGCTGCTGCTGAGTGGTCGGTTGTTCACGCGTAGGATGAGGCGTCCGGTAACTTTCGGATCACAAATGGGATTAAAGGTGAGTTGAAGGTAGGAGAGGTGTTGGTATTCATTTTGAGGCAACGTGAAGTGGTGTTCAGCCGTAGAAGCTTGAGTATCTTTTACGTCGGCAGTAATCATAATGTTTTGTAAGTTAAATTCATGGACGCGCCAGAAGGCAGCGCCGGCTGAGTCCGTCTCAAAGGTGAGTTCATTATTAATAAGAAGGTAATCTTCGGGTAGTGCAATAGGTGGGGGAGTTGGGCTTTTGAGCGTCCGCTCATAAACCGGTTGTCCATTGAGATAGATTTGTAAGGTTCCATCGTATATATCCGCAATAAAGGAGAGTAAGGGACTTTGCATGGTTGTTTTGTCGTAGTTGAAGCTTAGGTTGTACTTGGTTTTTCCTAAGAAACTGTTCTTAATATAGGCGTGATCAATGGTTTTAAGGGCTTTGGCATTGGTTCGAGTAAATATAGTAAAGCTAGGAAGGGGATGATCAAGAAGATTACTTCCTTCTGGGTAGAGTCTTCCAATCGCTTGTTGAAGGATGACCTGGCCTGAAGGCGTTTGTTGGAAGCCTTGGCGTACATTTCGGTCATTAAGTCCAGGATTTTGGCCTTGTCCATTGTCCGATCCGCCTACATTAGGTTTTCCATCGCCGAGTAAGGCCGCTCGGTCTTCAGGTTTAAGGCTGATAAGGTAGAGAATGATAAGTACAGCAAGCACAATCACAAGGATGGCGGCTCCACTCGCTGATTGGCCTCGTTTGTTCCGCATTCTGTGTTTGTTTAGCATCCTCGAGTCAAAACTCCTTCGAGTGATAGATTTAGGTTCGTTGCGCGGGGTCGGCCCCTTCGGGGGCGCAGAACCTTCTAGAGAATCACCACGAGTTTTGAAGATGCTAAACATTTCTTTCTCTTAGACGCTGAGCATATATAAATGTAACGCTGGAATTAAGCTACAACCTATTCACAATGAGTTGTCAATACATTTCGGGTTCGGCCGTTAAAATTATAAGTTCCTTCAATCCGATATCCATTTTGTTCGTAAAAGGAAGTGACTTTAACTTTAGGTAAGCAATCCAGCCAGATTTTTTTCTTCTCGTGTTTCAAAGCCCAACTATTGCAAGCCTGTAACAAAGAGCTTCCAGTTCCTCTTTTACGATAATTCGGATGCACTCCTAGCCAAGCAATGTGAGCAATTTCTTCAGAGTTTGGGAGGGCAATAGGGCTGTCTTCTTGTTCCCTAATGCCGGCATAACCGATAAGTACAGCATCTTCAACAGCAATAAGAAAGTCTCGGTCGGATTTCTCTAAGAATTGGCTCACTCTAGATTGAACCCCCTTAGAGTCCCATTTAGTTATAAGCATAAGTAAATCTTCGAGCGTTCTCTTATCTTCTTCTCGAGCAACACGTAGGTTCATGAGAGCAGAATGAAGGGGTTTATTATAAAGTTAGAGGAGCATTCTCACTCCACTCCCCCACTTCCCACTGGACATCGGCTGACAGGGTATATAAAAAAATGAGTTTCTAAGAGATATAGTTCGTGCCACAACGGCATGAATCGTGCAATGAACATCGTTTGTTGCACACCCCCCATCCCTGGACCGGCGGCAAAGCCGGTTTTTGGGACCCTAAAAAAGGTAGAAATAAATGAGATGGAACCAACAAGAATTAGTATGTTTAAAAGAGAATTTTCCTATAACAGAGGATAAAAAACTAAGTGACACTCTCGGTAAATCTCCTAATGCTCTTAGGATTAAGGCAAGCAGATTAGGGATAAAAAAGGCTTCTTCATTAATTAGAGAAGAATTAGAGCTAAATGAAGTTGAAGAACAGGTAGTTATTGGTAGCTTATTAGGTGATTTGAGTTGTAGGATTAATCATACTTCAAAAAATGCTAACCTAGAAGGGGGGCATTGTCTAGCTCAAAAAGAGTATATGTTGTGGAAGATAGCTCTATTGCAGAGACTAAATTTCAAGATAAGAAAGACAAAAATAGGTACATATTTATTTCAAAGTAAGAACTTTAGAGCACTTAATGAGTACCATGATCTTTTTTATTCTAATGGGAAAAAATCTGTAAACAGGCTTATTTTAGACCGAATAAACAAGTTGGGGTTACTTATTTGGTATTTAGACGATGGTTCTTATCATAAAAGAGACAATCAGGGTAAGCTCCACACAAATGGCTTTTCCTTTGAAGAGCAAGTATTGATAAAAGAGTGGTTTAAAGAGAAATATGGTATAGATCCAAGAATTCACACGTTAAAAGGGTCTAAAAAGTATGAAGGTAAAGTCTGGTATTATCTTTCTTTTACTGTCGATGATACAAAAAGATTGCTAAGTTTATTCAAAGAATTTGAGGTTCCTAGCTGTATGAAATACAAACTAGGAGATCAAACTACATCACACTCCATCCTCTTAAATGAGGTCACAGAACAAAGTTCGTGGCCGATAAGTGGTTGAAAAAAAAGCGAAAGCAAGGAGAAGGAGAAACATGGAAAAAAACATAGGAAAAAATATAGTCGGCCAAGAGGCCGTAGAAAGTGCCGGTAAGCAATTGCCGGAAAAGAAGATTCGAATTGGTGCGATTACTGCAACGATTTGGAAGAACGAGAGTAAGTCAAAGGAAGGAGAGAACTACATCTATCGCACGGTTTCTTTTGGCCGATCTTACAAGGATAAGTCAGGCGTTTGGCAGTCAACAAATTCCTTACGAGCAAATGACTTACCAAAGGCTTCGTTAGTCTTGTCAAAGGCATACGAGTTCCTCTCTTTTGAGGTAGCACAAGACGAGGAAGCGTAAAGTTTACGGTTTTGTAACTCAAAATCCGAATGGTTTCCGACTTTCACTCGGAAATCATTATTAAAACCGTCGGGTTGTAAACAAGCAACCTAAAATTAATAAACATGAGGTGTTTACTATGCAAGAATTAGAATTGAAACAATTGCCCAAAAAGGCGCAAATAATGGAAGAAACAAAAGTGGAAGCAAAGGTAGAAAAGAAGCTCGTCGTAACGACTTCTAAGAAAGAGCAGGTATTAGGAGACTTACCTGGAGTGGGTGCAGCTACAGAAGAAAAATTAGCTGCTGCAGGCTTCGATACACCCTTATCCATTGCTGTTGCAACGCCCGGTGAATTGGTGGAAGCTTCCGGCGTCACAGAATCCGTCGCAAGAAAAATGATTCAGTGTGCTCGGGACAATTTTGATATGGGTTTTCAGTCCGGTGAAGATATCATGAAAAAGCGGGAAAAGGTCATCCGCATCAGTAGTGGGAGTAAAAACTTTGACACCATGCTAGCAGGAGGATTTGAGACAGGCTCCATTGTAGAGTGCTTTGGTCAATATGGGAGTAGTAAGACTCAAATTGGGCATGCCCTGGCAGTAAACTGCCAACTATCCGATCCAACGGCTGTAGCTGTATATATTGATACGGAAAATACCTTTCGTCCTGAGCGCATAAGGCAATTCGCTTTGGGCAAGAAGTTGGATCCAGATAAAGTATTACGTAACATCAAGGTAGCTCGAGCCTTTAACTCCGATCATCAAATGCTGCTGGCTGAAAAAGTAGAAGAGTTGATCAAGCAGGGTTTGAATGTAAGAATTGTGATTGTGGATTCTCTTACAGCCCATTTCAGAGCAGAGTTTGTTGGGCGTGGTACCTTAGCCGAGCGTCAGCAGAAGTTGAATAAGCACATGCATGTTTTAGCTAAGGTCGCAGACATGTACAACTTGTGTGTATATGTGACAAACCAGGTGATGGCAAGGCCCGATACCTTTTTTGGAGATCCTACAGAGGCAATTGGTGGAAACATTGTGGGGCACAATAGCACCTTCCGGATATACTTGCGAAGAGGCAAGAAAGGAACCCGGGTAGGTAAGCTCATCGACGCTCCAAACTTACCAGACAGTGAGTGCATCTTTCAAATAACCGAGCATGGGATCGAAGATGCTTAGGTCATAATCGCACCCTGCGCTTATTAAGCGTATTTTTTTCTTTTTTTTCTATTCTGGACGATCGTTCCACTAAATTTATAAAGAAAAACTTTTTTCTAAGAGGATGTGTAGTGAAGATCTCTTTCTTGAGGTTTGTCAAGCTGCATAAATAAAAAGGTGAATAAATAATATGGAACCTAGAGGGTTTGGACGTAATTTTGCCCCAGTTAAAGAAGGGGATGAGTTCGAAGCAACGATAGAAGCTCTTGGCGAGAAAGGGGATGGAATCGCTCGCAAGGACGGGTTTGTTATTTTTGTTCCAGGTGTAGCCCAGGGCGATAAAGTTCGCATCCGTGTAGTAAAAGTCTTACAGAAGGTTGGTTTTGGTGAAGTTGCAGGCAGCGCAAGCGGCGGTAACACTTCAGAATCAAGCGAATCTTCAGAAGAATCAGCTGAAGAAGCTCCAGAAGAAGAGGAGCAATACAACGCCTCAGAAGACTCGGAGAATTTCTAAAACTTTTTATAATTCTTATCTTTTATTTTTTTATGCGTCTGTTCATAGCAGTAGACCTGCCATTGGAGGTAAAAAAGTATCTTTCAAGTCTTAAGGGTAGATTTTCACAGAAAGGAAAAATCGCATGGGTTAAAGAAGAAAACCTACATGTGACGTTAAAGTTTTTAGGAGAAGTAGATGAAACAAGGACTGCTGATATAATTCGCCGCTTATCGGATATCCAATTTGTAAAATTTAGCTTAACGTTAAGTCAATTAGGCTTTTTTCCGAGTGAGAACGCTCCACAGATTTTTTGGGTTAATTTTATTGACCCATCCGGATTAGAAAAAATATCGCAAGATCTAGGTGGGAATCTAAAAGAATTCAAAAACGATCATCCATTTCAGGATCATGTCACATTAGCAAGAATAAAGAAACTTTCTTTGGAAGAAAAAAATAATTTTTTGAAAGAAGCAAAGAGAATATATTTGGAAGGTCAATCATTTGTAGTCGAAGAATTTACCATGTATCGTTCTATTTTATCGCAAGAAGGTTCAAAATATGGTGCAATTTCGCGTTTTAGAGCACAAAAATAATGCGAAATCGAAAGTTTTAAATATGATTATTCCAATAAATGGATAAATCACACTAAGAGGTGAATTCAACCATGGCAAAAAAGAAGAAGGCAGTTAAGAAAAAGCGAAATTAAGTTCGCTATTTTTTGCTACCTCGAGCGTTCGAGGTATGCTTTTTCTTATTTAACTTCAACGGATCCAAAACGTTTATAAAAGGATATTTGTTTCAGCTGTTCATAGCCGAGGATGTGCTCAGAAATCATAGATTCACAGAAATGCTTTGCATTTCTGGAACCAGAAATCCACGGATTTCTGTGTTTCTGGCATGCCAAGAGCTTTGCTCTTGTGCAAAGGATAGCTATACAGGACTTTATCCACAAAAACGCGTCGGCGATAATAACGCGAAGCCTTTCTTAAGTCTTCGCTGAGGTTAAAAAATGACAGAAACACAAGAATTATTGATTCCGAACGATGAGTACTTGAAGTCAGGAATTCATATTGGTACCAAGTTTAAGACAAAGTACATGGCTAATTTTATTTACAAAACGCGCTCAGATGGCTTATCAGTTCTCAATATCCAACAAATTGATGATCGATTGCGTATTTTGGGTAATTTCTTGTCAAAATATGCTCCGGAAGACGTCATGATTGTTTGCCGTAGAGAAAGTGGCTGGAAACCAGTTAAGCTGTTCAGTAAATTAACTGGAGCACGGGTCTTTGCCGGGCGTTATCCTCCTGGAATCTTGACCAATCCTGCATTGAATAGCTATACAGAAATTAAGGTGATGGTAGTTGTAGATGCCTGGCCGGATCGAAACGCGGTTTTGGATGCCGTAAAGGTCGGAGTTCCAGTTGCTGCATTTTCAGATACAAACAATCAATCCAACTACATCGATCTGGTGGTTCCTTGCAACAATAAAGGTAAAAAGAGCTTAGGTCTTGCCTTTTATCTCTTAACCAAAGGATATATGGAAAACCGAGGCATGACCAGTGTGAACAATCCGTTTAAGCATACGGTAGAAGACTTCACAGAACAGTGAATCTACCTTTGGCTCCAGGAAGTATAGAAAATGCTTCCAATTAATTTTTTGGAAGGGAAAGATGCCAAGCTCCTCCTTGTCTATAAGCATCAATACTTAGTGTTTCTGCTGTAGAATGATGTCTTCCTAAATCTTCATCTAGTTTTTTTAGAATAAATTGTATCTCTTTTTTCTTCCGCCGAGTTTTTTCTACTGCAGCAAGGACTTCTGTAAAATAGGTCCCGCCTCCAAGGGTAGAAGGAACTAAGCACAAATCGATGTCATCTTCAGCAGATTTCAGTTCACCCCCGATTCTTTCTAATAGGGTTTTACGGAGCGTGTGAGGCTCTGTGCCACATGTTATAGGTGTGCAAGGAAGCAGTTCAGTAGCCACACCATTTTTTGAAAAGCCGGTGTATGTGAGACTGAATATTTCTTCCTCTTCCACAAACCCCCAAGCAAGTCGGAGTAAGCGTTTCTTATTTTGCCGACTTAAGTTACTTATTAAATTACTTTTTGGAGAGATGGGGTTTGGAACAAAGAGGGTTCCTTCCTCGAGTCCAAGTGCTAAGGCTTCAAGAACCTTCTCTACTTTCCCATATATTTTTACCAGTTGTTCAGCAGCTATCCCTCTAAGACCTCGATTCCATCCACCATATGCCCAGTTGTCCATGGCTATGTATTTCAGCACTCTGGCCTCAAGAGCTTGTTCAGAAGTTAGCCAGCTTTCTTGGGATCGAGCATAGCGATTAGGAGCTTCTTTGTCAGCTTCTGACCGGCTAAGAACCGCAAACGAGATATAATAAGTTCCTTGCCCTTGGTAAAAGGTAGGGAATCGGTCTTCGTTTGCGACAGGAGCAAAAGGGCATACTGTTTTCATGATTTTCTTAATTCGGTCTGGAACGATCTTTTCTGGAGTAATAATGTCAATGTCAAAGTCTGGTATGAATAAGCCTTGTTTACAGTTTTCATCAGCTGCTTCTTCCAGTTCACTCTGTATAGGTAGAGGGTGCACAATACTTATTCTTTCAGCAGCGGCAGAGCCTACGTTTTGTATTTCGACAGGTATATTTGCTTGCTCAAAGGCAATTTTAACTTGCCGCGCCAAAGCCGTGTTCTTATTAGTATATGATTCCATTATTTCTTGGGGAGAGTAGTTAAGCTCTTTTCTTAGCTCATCAAGGCTTTGCATCTTTTATTTCCTCAATGCCGTTTTCAGTAATTGTAAACCCAATTTCTTTTCCTTCAGGCAAGCTGCGATGCTTTCGTAGCACAGCCTTTCGCTTGCCGTCTATCTTTTTGAGTTCAATGATGCATTTAGACATATTCTTGATCATTAATCCTCCAACAATATTGAGTTTGTCTTTTTCGTTAATGTCAGAGTAAACCTGACTCGTAACTAAGACAGGGATCTCTTTTTTGCGGGCAATCTCAATTAAATCCCTAAGTTGCAGGACAAATTGGTTGTTCAGCTCTTTGTTATTTTTGTCGCTCAGTTCAGCCCGGTAATGCATGGAGATGGTGTCCACAACAATCAGGCCGACTTTTTGTTTGAGAAGGATGTCTTTGAGTTGTTGAACGCTTTGACTTTGTTCGGTAAATGTAGTTGGTTTTAGGAAGATAATCTTGTCAAGAACAGAGGCATAGTCTTCGCAGATCTGTTTGAATCGGATGACAGAGAAGCCTTCTTCGGTGTCAATGTAGATGATCTTCTGATTTTTGATGCTGTGAGCTGCACAGAGCATGCATAGCACACTTTTTCCACTGCCACCAGGCCCATAGATTGCGGTAATGACTCCTTTTTCATAACCCCCTTCCAAAAGCCAATCAAACGGGGCAGTACCTGTGCTGATCTTGGTTTCCATAACCAGAGGGGATAAGGTGCAATATTAAAACGTTTGGGATGTGTAGATTTATAAACTGCCTTTGCTAAGAGCGGGTATGTTGCAAAGGATGCTTCTCGAGAGAAACATCAAGTTAGAGTACGTGCGTGCGACTCTTTCGAACCTCGTTTTTTATCTACCAGTGATGGTTTTATTCTTCAATCAAATTGTGAATGCAGTCACTCTGGTCGCTTTGCTCTTTAGCATTCAAGCCTTTATTTCAATCATTTTGGAAGTACCCACGGGTGCCTTTGCGGACCTATTTGGAAGAAAAAAGATCCTGGTATTGGCGGGGTTTCTTTCCATTGCAGCCACTTCATTGTTAGCATTCTCATCCAATTTCTACATGTTAGTTGTGTTTTCCATACTCTTTGCAATTAAAGGGACCCTTACCAGCGGAACTCAGGAAGCAGTGGTATATGACTCGCTTAAGCAGTTAAAGAAAGAAAGTGAATATAAGATGCGTGTGGGGCATTGGAACACACTAGCATGGTTAGGGGCCTTAATAGGCTCTGTTCTAGGTGGATGGATGGCCGGATACAATATTCGATTACCAATACTCCTCTCAATACCGCTCTCTATCATTTATCTGATCTCATTTCTTTTAACAACAGAACCCCAATACAAGAAAGAAACGCATAGAAATATCTTTAAGCAGATGCAGGGTTCTATCAAAATATTTCTTTCGAATAAGCAGCTACTCTTGTTATCCTTGTTTAGTTTGTTTTCTTTTGGTATTGCAGAATCCACAGCACACCTAGATCAGATCTTTTTCAATTTTGTAAAGCTTCCTCTATCTTATTTCGGGATCGCTGCTGCACTAGGTTCTCTTATGGGCGCCTTGGGTTCCTTTTTATCGCATCGACTCTCAGATAGATTTGGTGATAGACCTATTTTGATGGCCTCTAAAGTCCTAGATGGTCTTATGTTGGTAGGGGCAGCTTTATTTTTAGGATATACTGGAGTTGTATTCATAATAATCCTAGCTTTCTTTAGATCCATAGGCTCTCCTATTTTGTCCCATTTATTGAATGAACAAATAAAGTCTAAGCAAAGAGCAACCGTTCTCTCATTGAACTCATTAATGATGAATGTAGGATATCTACTATTTGCTCCTCTAATGGGTTATGTTGCAGACCTATATACTATTGCAACTTCATTTAGAATTTCAGGATTTTTACTTATGTTCACTGTCATCTTACTCGTATTTATTAAACGCAAAAAGCGAGTTTTATTCTTCTTCGCTTTCTTCTTCTTTTTCTTCGTCTAATTTTTCCTTTTTCCTTCGTTTGGGTTCAGGAGGTAAGGGTAAGCCAGCTACTTGGGCAAACATGCTTTTAAGGCCGAGTTCCAGGCTTTCTTCATCGGCAATTAAATGGTGAGTGGAAGGTTGCAGGATCCATTTATCTTGATTTTTTGGGTTGACAAAGATGAAATTGAGATTTTTATGGGAAAGGAATGTTTTCCAGTTTTTTATGATATAACCTAGATTAGAAGGGGTTGAGGGGCATACAAAGGTGAGGTAGGGTGCAGAGGTCTTGTGCTGAGTACAGTTAGAAAGGCTTTCTTGGATGACATAGTCATGTATCTTGTCTTTATATTGAAAGGTGAGTACATCGCCTTTTTGAGTGTGACTTTGGAGTTTGCGTTGGAGGAGGTCTTTGTTTTTGACGTAAATGAGGGTCCATTCAATCAGATCCATTTTTTCTCCTCCATAAGTAAATAGACATAAGGACATAAGTAGGGTAATAAATAGGAAAAGGTAAGGGTCCAAGGGTCTTGGACAGGAATGAGTTGAAGAGATTGAGCAAACAGCTGAGCAAGGTGTACACCGATGCGAAATTTAATGAGGATGGTTAATGCAAGGAAGAAGAAAGCAAGGGTGTGCTGCTTGGTTTCTAGGTTTTCGACTTGTTTGAGGACACTATGGAGAATAATTCCAAAAGAGAGTCCGAGCACAGCAAGGAAGACATAAAGAGTGCGTCCTTGGAAGAACAAGATAAAAGGGATAGCAACGGTAGTCGCAAATAGATTAGCGATAAAGGCTTTGAGTAAGGCGACTCCGAGTAAGTTGTTTTCAACGAACTTATGAATAGGGTGTTTTTTTTCTTCTGCTTTTTTCAGGATGCTTACTGCTTCTTGGATTTCTCGTTTAGTCCATCCCTTTTGCTGGAAAGTGTGGGTAAACTGTTCTTCTCGGAACATGCTCTTTTTTTGTGTATGAAGTATATATAGCTTACTCATTCTGGGCTTAGAAAAGGTGTGTAGTGGCATCCGGTCGAGCTCCTACAGAAGCACACAATAAGTAGACAGGGGGTCGTGCTCAGGAATGAAGTTCCTGGCACGCCAGCAACCAGAGGTTGCTGAGCGTCCCATACAGGGAATGTCAACTAGGAATTAATGAAACTCAAGAGCGAGAAGCCGCTACACAGAAATATAGAATGGCTGCAGACACTAAAACTAAGCCTCATTTGGAGTGTGTTCGGGAATGATGCGTCGGGTTTTAGGAAGGTAATTGTAGAGCTTTCCATTCGCCGCTTTTCCAGAGCCGAGGTAGTCAGAGCCGCAGCGTAAGATCTGAAATCCAGTTAATTCAGGGGGGACTTGAAGGTCTTCTCCGCGAAACCATGCTTTGGTTTGTTCTTTGGTGAGTTCTAGGACGTTCTTGTTAGCCTGTACATTAAGGATCTGGCTTCCTTCCATACTAAGCCTGAGTTCTTGAGGATACTGGGTGGCAAAATAGAGGCCTAAGGTATCGATTTTTAGGTCGTCAGCGTCAATATGGTCGATGTCTCGATGAACAATGTAGAGTTTGTCTTTATTGCTCTTAAGAAATGCGTAGGGGAGTTTTTCGTTGAAGCCATATTGTTGCTCAAGCTGTTCACAGATATGTTTTACTTCTCGGCTGTTAAGAACCGTTAGGTGTTTGATTTTCATGTTGTCTTACACGCCCCACACTAGGTTTCCTTTTCGTTTGATTTGTGCGATTTCTTTTAGGATGTCAATTTCTTCCGGTTTCAAATACCGTTTAAGGGTTTTGATCTTTCTAAAGTCATCTTCAGGTATAGCCGAGTAGAAGATGTCTCCTTCTTGGACTTGTCTTCCAATGGTTACGTCGGGTAAGGAAATTGCTAATTGCGTTCCCTTTTCTGCTTTCGCAACATTTTCTTTTTCAAGCTGCATGCTCGCAATTTTTCCGATGGTTTTCCCATCGGCTTTCATAAGCAGGATTCCATTTTTGACAAGGCCTCGAATGACTTCAACGCCAAGGATGGCAGGGTTGCTGGCGCGAAAGCTGCAGTTGTGTAGGAATTCAAGTTTGCAGGGTCTAACAATATTTTCAAGTTCTTTTTCTTCGAGTCTTCGCCTTTCTTCTTCAGTCCATTTAGTATAGTCGATGATGAGGCGGTAGATGACCTCGCTCGTTAATACTTTAACACGTTCGGTACTTTCCGCAGGAGGTATGTTAAAGCCCAGGATGGCTGCTTGGAGGGGGTCTTGTTCGTAGTTGGCTTCAGCGTCACTGTAATCCTTTTTCATGATGGGGCCTACGGTTGCTTTACGGATGGAAATACCTTTTTCTTTGAGTAGGTTAGTAAGGGCTTCAAGGCTTCCCAGGCTGTCTGCTTTGATGATGACTCCGTTTTTATCGGTGTGGATGGCGACTTCATCCACTTCTTCTTGGACTTTTTTCTTCGCTTCTTCAAGGTCTTTTCCAGGAACAATGAGGGGCATTCCGGCTATGGCGTTTTCAATGTCAGGAGCTACAATTTTAATGCCTGTTGCGGCAGTAGCTTGTTGGACGGGATTGTACTTGGTTTTTTTATCGCGCATCTCAGAGAGGGGTGCAGGCTCAAACAGGGCCTTAACCCGTGTAACAATGGGTTGCTCGATGCCACCAATGACAATGACATCGTTAACATGAATCGCCCCATCATAGATGATGACGTCAAGGGTTTTTCCAAGGCCTGTTTCTTCTTTGATTTCAAGGATGATGCCTTGAGCAGGTCCAGTGGGGTTGATGTTGAGGGTTTGTTCTAAGAATTTTTGGGCAAGTCCAGTGAGAACCATGAGAAGTTCAGGAATTCCAGCACGGGTTTTGGCACTGCATGGTACAATGGCAACTTGTTTGGTGTAGTCATCCACACGGTCATATCGTTCCGTGTTCATCTTGTACTTTTCATAAAGGTTTCCTACAACTTCGTATATTTTTTGGTCGATGAGTTGTTGTACATAGGGGCTTTGTAAGTTGAAGTTTTCAAGCAAGTTTTTACTCTTTTCTTCATAGCCTTGCAGCAAGTCCAATTTGTTAAGGGCGATGATGAAAGGTATTTTGTAGCTTCTTAAAATGTCAATGCTCTCAAAGGTTTGGGGTTTAAAGCCTTCACCCATGTCAACGACTACAATGGCAATATCTGCTAGGTTGCCTCCTCGTTTTCGTAGGTTGGTAAAGGCAGCGTGCCCCGGTGTATCAATAAAGAGTAAACCTGGGATGGTGAATTTTAGTTTGAGCCGATCAAGTAAGGGGCCACAGATCTTTTGGATGGTGGATAAAGGAATGATGCTCGCACCAATAGCTTGGGTAATGCCGCCTGCCTCTTTCGCAACAATGTTGCTCTCCCGGATGGCATCGAGCAAGCTACTCTTGCCGTGGTCAACATGGCCAAGTACGCTGCAGATAGGGGCACGGATTTGAGTCATATCTTGGTGATATTGAAAGGTGCTTTTTAAAGCTTCGCCGGTATGTTTGTATGAATGTTTTTAAACAGAGATTTTTTTCTAGGTCTAATGAGTTCAGATGCCAAGGTGGTTGCAGCATTGGAGTGCATAGTGCGCGCACAAGAAATGCCTCCTCAAGGGTTAGTTAGTGAGTATGGAAAAGCTTTAGAGTTGTTGTCAGAAGTAAGGACTTTGGAACATGGAAGTCCAGAAGTTCTTTTTTATGAAGGAACTATTTGTGTAGATTTAGGTAGGGCCGGGGGTTTAACTTTTGCGTATCCTGCTGCGATGGCTGCGCTAACACAAGCGATTGAATCAGGTGCACTTGAGGAGAAATTAGTGTCAACGGCTTATTTTCATCGAGGAATGGCAAGCCTCGGATTTGGTGAATGGTGTCATCTTCAAGGGCAGTATCCTTTTGCAGAGATCTTGTTCGATGGGGCAGCAGAGGATTTAGGAAAGGCAGCAGAACGCAATCCAAATGAGTTTGTTGCTTTTATGAGAAGAGGGTATGCTTTGAACCGATTGGGGGAAGCTCGCGTGGTAAAAGGAATGGATACAGAAGCACAAACGGTTTTTGAACGAGCTGCGATATCTTTAGATAAGGCGATAGAGTTGGATAAAACTCAAGGTTTGGGGGAAGGGGGAGTGTTGGCGTATAACTTTGCAGGCTTCTCGTTGATTCGATTGGGTCGTTTTGGTGAGGCAGAAAAAGCTTTACGGGTTGCGTTGAGTCGTTCTCCTAATCTACTCCCTGTTCGTGTTCATCTAGGTGATGCTCTCAGAGGATTGGAAAGAGGAGAAAAGGCAAGAGAACAATATCAGTTTGTTCGAACATTTGTAGCAGAAATACCTGAAGCCAAGCGCAATCGATGGAATTGGACCATGGCCATTCGAGCAGGAGAAGGTCTAAGAAAACTCAGAGAGGATGTTTCCATGGAGTATGAACAAAGAGCAGTAGAATTGGGAGTGTTAAAACAAAGAGATTTAGACTATTTGAGCAAAACACAGATTTAGGTTTTATTTAAGTTAAAAGAAAAAAGAAAGAAAAAGTAAATCTATCTTCTTCTCTTCTTGGCAGCAGGCATGTCACAGCTGCTCTGGCAAGTAGTCATAAAGCAGATGCCTTTAAGAACTAAGATAACTCCAATAAATGTCCACCAGCTCCACATCAAGTAGTGTTGGTTGAGTAATACCAACAAACCAAGTACAATACACATTATTCCACATTTTTTTGGGTCTCCCATCATATTTACACCTCGTTATATTTTTTTATGATTATTGATTTCGCTTATAAAAACCTTGTTTTATCCAATTGCTCTTCGTACGTCCGTAACTTCGCAACTTTGTACGCCTTCAATGGTGTTAATTTGCCCTTCTAAGGTTTCCGTGCCGCCTTTCTTCTCATCCATTAAAAAAGTAATCTTAAGAGCTTTGAGACCAAAAGCAATGGGTTCAATTTCCGTTCGGGTGTCGCCAGCTCCAGCCCAGGCAGTGATCTTGTCTTTGGCTTGTTTTTCAACAGAAGTCAAGTCTACTTCAGGGCTTTCAGGCATGATTTTGAAGGTAAGGACGACGGTTGCCATAGCATTAGTTAGGCCCTTCAAACTTGCATTCGGGGCACTTGTATTTAGAAACAATTTCTCGGCATTTGAAGCAGCGGATGATTTCGTACTTGGAGCATTTAGGGCAGGCAAATCGTGTCGTGCCACGATCATTGGCAATGTTTATTTTGCAGCTAAGGCATTCTTGGATTCGTGCTTGTTCCATGCGTCGAAGAAGCTGTAAGGGGTTTATAAAGGTTTTTCTTTAATAAAACTCAACGTAAGAGGGAATTATTTAGTCGGCGTTACCAGGGGTACAAATACGCATCCACACAGGGTTTGTTCTTGAAATCCTTCTTTAGTCTTGCGTATCTTTTTGAGGTCTTGGTGGAAGCGATTCCCAATAGGTAAGATCAAAATCCCGCCGACTTTCAATTGTTTCAAGAAGGCAGGGGGCACTTCTTTGCTGGCAGCAGAGACAATAATGCGGTCATACGGTGCTTTGGCTTCATAGCCATTACTTCCATCTCGATAGAGGAGTTTGACGTTTTTGCGTTTGAGTTCTTTGAGGAGTTCTTTTGCTTTTTCTATAAGGGGAGCAACGATCTCTACACTGTACACTTCTTTAGCAAGTTTAGAAAGAAGAGCGGCCTGAAACCCCGTTCCCGTGCCAATTTCAAGGACTTTTTCTTTTCCCGTGAGTTCCAAACGATCGATCATCAAAGCGATGATGTAAGGCTGGCTAATGGTCTGTCCATGTCCTAAGCTGACGGGATGGTCTTCATAAGACATGTCTCGCAATCCTTCAGGGATGAAGGGATGGCGGGGTGTTTTATGGAGGGCATCGATTAGCTTTTTATTCGTAATGCCTCTTGCTTGAATTTGCTCAGTAATCATTTGTTCGCGTTGTTTGTCCCAGTCAAGCATTAAAAAGGGATAGGGATCTTACTTATATGGTTTTCTAAACATGTTTTATCACAATATTTAAAAGAGAAGGAAGGTAGGAATTAAAAAAGAGGTCTTTCATGCCCAATCAAGAGCTCATTAATTATTTCAAGCAGAATATTTCTTCCTATTCTATGCAGGAGTTAAAGCAGCAGGCATTGGGTCAGGGATATCAACCTCAAGAGGTAGAGGAAGCAGCAAGGTGGGCGCAAGGCGGAGTAGCCGTGCAGCAGGTTTCAGACACGGTAAACCAATACCTGCCTTCCTCCTCCAAGAGCCCTTTCAAGGAGGGGGCAATCAGTGGGGTGGTAGTAGGATTGATCTTTTTTGTTTTGCGTATCCCTCTTTCTTTTTTGAGTACGGCAAGTGGCTTTAGCTTGATTACAAGTCTGATTTTTCTTCCGGTCGGGATCATTGTCGGCGTAGTTTTAGGAGGGGCATACGGGTGGTTGATTATAACGTTTGAAGATAAGCTTCCAGGAGGGAGTTTTTTTATGAAGGTGTTAATTCCATTGCTTGTGTTGAATGGCTTAGGAATCTTGATGAGTTTAATGGCTTTGTTCACGAATCCGTTATACACGCTACTCAGTGATGTATTATCAGTTTTGGCCAGCATCGTGTTTGCAAAGCTATTTTCAAGTCGAATGGGTCGTTAACGGCTTTGTAGAAAGTGGTGGTAGTGGCATACGGTCAAAGTCTGTGTAATGTAAAGTTTAAGCTGACAAGGGGGTTGTCCAATCCGGGGAATGTCAGCTTTTAAAGAAATCTTCCAAGACTTTGAAGCCACTACCTAAGCGAAGCGAAGAGATTTTCTACAAAGTCATCGCTAGCACCACGTTTATATAGATCATTTTATTTTAATCAGGCATGAAAGGTTTCATTCTATACCCTACCTACCGCATTGAGGGAAACCAGGCTAAGGTCTACTTATTCGGTCGATTGGAGAATGGAGAATCTTTTTTGACCATCAGCGATTCAAGGCCTTATTTTTACATCAAAGAGCGAGATGTACAAAAAGCGCTTCAATTGCAGGCTTTTGATTACAAAAAGGTGGGATGGGTTGATTTTAAGGGAAATGAAATGGTGAAGATCAGCCTTAACATTCCAAAAGAGGTTCCAGATGCAAGGCGGCTCTTAGAAGAAGCGGGAATTTTGTGTTACGAAGCAGACATTCGCTTCGCAGTTCGTTTTTTGATTGACAACGAATTACAGGGGGCTGTGGAGATTGAAGGAGAGTACAAGCAGGGTTCTCGAGTGGATCGAATCTACACGAATCCCTCTCTAAAACCTTGTGAATATGTTCCAACGAATCTGAAGGTTCTCTCGATCGATATTGAAACAGATCACCAGATGAAAAAGATTTTCTGCATTTCTTTGTACATGCCTGATTTTCAAAAGGTGATCATTGTTTCAAATCAAACGCTCAAGCACACGGTTTGTGTAGCTTCAGAAGAAGAGCTCTTGCAAAAGTTCAGTGAGCTTTTATTAAAATTAGATCCAGATATTATTACGGGTTGGAATGTGATTGATTTTGATCTTTCAAGGATTCAGGAGCTTTTCAAAAAGTACCGAATTCCATTCCAGTTAGGAAGAACAGAATGGGAGTGTAAGATCCGTAGATTCGATTCATTTTTCCAAGACAGTACAGCGGATTTTCCAGGAAGGATGGTGCTTGATGGTATGGCATTACTCAAGTGGTCATTCATCAAATTGGAGGATTACAAGCTGGAGACAGCTGCCCAGGCGTTTTTAGGTGAGGGAAAGTTGATCCATGGAGGAATTACAGATCGTTGTGCGGAAGTCGAAAAGTTTTATGAGGAAGATCAGCAAAAATTAGTGGATTATAACCTAAAAGATTCTGAGTTAGTTTATAGGATCTTGGAAAAAACAGGAACGCTAAACTTAACCATTCAGCGCTCTTTATTGACAGGAATGCCCATGGACAGGGTCAAGGCTTCTGTTGCCAGTTTTGATTCCGTGTACCTCAAGGAGTTAAGGAAAAGAAAGATTGTTGCTCCTTCCATAGGGTTTGAGAGCCGAGAAGAGCGAATCAAGGGCGGTTATGTGATGGAGTCCAAGCCCGGAATCTATGATTATGTGGTGGTGTGTGATTTTAAAAGCCTCTATCCAAGCATTATTTGCACATTCAATATCGATCCCTATTCATTTGTCGAGAATGGTCAAGGAAAAGATCTGATCACAGCACCCAATGGGGCGTGTTTTCGTAATGAAGAAGGCATTTTGCCATTGATGATTGAGCGTCTTGGGAAGCAAAGAGATATCGCTAAGAAGGAGAAAAACTCAGTAGCAAGTTATGCAATTAAGACCTTGATGAATAGTTTTTGGGGTGTTCTAGCCAGTCCTCGGTGTCGTTTTTATTCATTTACCATGGCAAATGGCATCACGCATTTTGGTCAGTACATAATTAAGCTTACAGCAAAGAAGATTCAAGAAATGGGTTATGAAGTGATTTATTCCGACACCGATTCGGTTTTCATCAATTCAAAGACTCAGTCTTCAGAAGAAGCAGAAAAGATCGGGGATAAAATCCAGAAAGAAATCGATCGCTTCTTTGAGGAGCACGTTCAAAAGGAGTATAAGCGAAAAAGTTTCTTGGACTTACAATTCGAGAAAGTCTACATCCGTTTTTTAATGCCAAAGGTAAGAAGTGGGGAGGAAGGCTCCAAAAAGCGCTATGCGGGTTTGCTAAATAAGGACGGGAAAGAAGAAGTAAAGTTTGTCGGTTTGGAAGCAGTCCGTAGGGATTGGACTGAGCTTGCTAAGCAATTCCAACATGAGTTGTTCAACAAGGTGTTTCATAAGGAAGAAGTTGCGGATTACATTCGCTCGTTCGTAAAAGAGCTAAAAGAAGGAAAATTGGACCCCTTGCTTGTCTATAAGAAAGCAATCCGTAAGGAATTGGGTGAATACACCAAGACGACGCCACCCCATGTGAGAGCCGCGCGCTTGATGGAAAACATCGAGAGCAACTTGATTGAGTATGTAATCACAGTAAAAGGCCCACAGCCCATCCCAGCAAAAGACAAAATAGATTATGACCATTACCTAGAGAAGCAGTTAAAGCCAATCGCAGATACTGTCTTGCAGTTCTTCCATCAAAACTTTGATGACATGGTAAAAGGCTCCGAACAACGTACTCTATTTGGCTTCGGATAGAAGCCAAACTTCAACACATAGTGTTGTATGTTTGACTTTGGTTAATTATTATAAGCCCAGTCGCTTTAGAATGTTGCCAATCACTTTTGGTCCACCATGATAAAGAGCAGAGCAGAGTTGTACTGTATCTGCTCCGTAGAGCATCGTCGTAAGGGTACTGTTGGGTCCGAAAATTCCTCCAGAGGCACTTACAAAGTTTCTTCCATCATTCGCCCTATAGCTGTGAACTTGGCTTAGCATGTCTAAGAATAGACGTTCTCCAGACCACGAGCCTTTTCCCATTTGTAGACTGGCAAATCCGTGAGTGCCGGTGTAGCTAGATTGTTTCATAGAGTCCGCTATGGTAAAGCCATTTGCTGGCAGTTTTTCTTGTTTAATCATGGCTGGATATTCAAGTTCATAATGCCCTACCCATTTGTAAAGAGTTGGGCGTTGGATTTGTGGAAGTTGTCGTTTTAAAATATTAAAGATGTTTCGTTGATGGACTAGATAGGCTTCTCGATTAGGAGTAAGATCTTCTTGGGGTGGGTTGGAGGCATCTCCCGGTTCACTCGCCCACCAATCAACCGCAACGGGTTTTTCAAATTCTTTTCGGAAGTATCGTGGAGTTATTTCGATAGCATCCCCAGGGAGTTGATCTAGTTTTTCAAAATCTTCTTCTGTTTCCGGTCCGAAGCTAGCAATGACAATGGCTTGAGGATAATGGGTTTTGATTTTATCATAAAGGGTTCGGGCTTCTTTAAAATTGATTCGCTCACAGTGACGGGAGGCTTGAGAGGTGGAAAAAACCATATGACCCCAGAATCCTTTAACAGGAATGGCTAGGCGTCGTTCACATCCTGAGTTCGGTTGATCTCGAGTACAGTGGCATTGGACAGCAAAGTCTCCTGCCGATTTTAAGACAACGCCCGCAGCGCCTTGGTCTAAGTATTGTTGGATGGTTTCATAGCTTTGTGTGAGAGGTGAAGAGGCTATAAGTAATGGATTGGCAAAGTGAAGTCCTTGAAATGGAATGCCTCGTAATTTAGGTTGTGCTCTTTCCAATTTTTCTTCTAAAGATAAGTTGACAATTCCATCCCGTTCGTGTAAAGCGTCAAAATGTTCTTGCCGTTCGCGGTAAAAATGTTCAAGGGGGTTTTCTTCCAAGCCAGGGATGGTTTCTGCATCAAAAAATTGAGTATGCCTTTCTTGATAAGGAGTGAGCTTCATAAGAAGGGTATAAAAAAGGCATTTATAAAGCTAAGACTAGATCTTCCTCAAAAACCCTTCTTCTTCTACAATGAAGTGGTCTCGTTTTAATTCGATGATTAAACGCTCGACCTCGTTTTCGCTAAATCCTTGCATTTCAGCTTCAACAAGTAGTTTTTCTTTGCTGATGCGTCCTTTTTTGTCTTGGTGCATTTCGTTGATTAAGTCAAGTAGCTTGATCTTGGCATCCATCTCGCTTTCTTGTACAATGCGGCTTGCCATGAATCGTTGGATCCGCATGAGTTCATCAAATTCGCTTTCTTCCATGATTTAGTGAGTAGGTCGGCTAGAAATCTAAAAACAGCAATATCAATACCCCCAAGCTTAGGGATAGGTCTGTTTATATAAAAATTTCGCTATTAGTAGCTGTTTTTGTATATCGGCTGGGGCTAAGATTTATATCCTCTAGGAGGTTTCTCCTAAGAATATGGCGCATGTATTGATGGTGGATGAAGATCAGAGATTAATAAAGGTCTACGCCAATCATCTCCTAGAAGCAGGTCACACCGTTACGGTGCGTTATGGATCAGTTGAAGCAGACACTTTTTTAAGAGAGGCCTTAAGTAACCATAGACCCCCCGACGCAGTTACAATGGGGATCATGATGTCTCCTTATGGTTTATTTACTCCAGAAGAAACAGACGATGGTCTGCGTACAGGCGCTTCTTTTTTTCACCGAATGCGGGCAGCCCATAATTATTTTGGGCCTGTCGTTGTGTTGACGAATGTAGCACACGAAGTGGTGCGGAGTTCGTTTGAAGCCGTAGGCTGCGTGTATGCAGTGAAAGAAGAGACGTACCCTCCGAAGCTGGTGGATATTATTGAGCAGTGCACTCGTCCAAAAAATCCAGTTTCTTTCTTGCATCAGGCATTCTTGCGTTGGAGAAATGGCCGTCCTGGATTTGCCGTTCGAAAGCCAGATATATCTTTACCGAATGCAGATCGTCGTAGAATAGAAGACTTAATACCTTCACTAGAAGTCTAAACAAAAGTTAAGTCGGCCAAACAAAACATTTATTAAGGACGTCCTACTTCCTCATACGATAAAGGCGCCTAGAGGTGAAGAGACTATAAGCGCCTTTAGAGCTCAGAAAACGTAACAAGATGATTTAATATTGCGTTTTCTGTTGCTTGCAGAGGGGGGTATGAACGGAGCATTTTCATCACAGATTATACGCAGCATGATTGAGGCCGGGCGTATTAAATCACAAGAGCGTGTTTCGGATGGCCAGATTCAGCCGGCCAGTTTAGATCTAAGGGTAGGGACAAAAGCCTATCGCATTAAAGGAATGTTTCTGCCACAAAAAGGCGAACGTGTAGCCGATCTTCTAAAAAAGTACGCCATTTATGAGATTGACATGTCTGATAGTGAGTTGATCTTAGAGAAGGACGCTCCTTATCTCATTGAGTTAAGCGAAGCCTTGGATCTCGACTTGGACATGTGGGCGATTACAAACAATAAAAGCTCCACAGGCCGAATTAACCTGGTCACGCGCCTCGTTACAGATTTCAATCCACGGTTTGATAAAGTAGAAAAAGGATATTCAGGGAAGCTCTACCTTCAACTCTTAAGTAAGAGTTTCTTGATCGGCATAAAAAAAGGTCAAACACTCAACCAGATGCGTTTCTTTAACAGCGATTCGCGCCTGAATGACCTGCAAATGTCTTTGGAGATGGACAAGTTCCACCTGCTCTATGACAAGAATGGAAAGCCGGTTCCAAGAAGAGACATTCGCATCGATAAAGGGGTTTTGCTCAGCATCGACTTAAGTTCTGAGATCAGTGGTTGGGTGACTAAGACAACCAATGAAGTCATACATCTAGATAAGATTAATCATTATCCCATTCATGATTTCTGGGAGCCGATTCGTACGCCAGAAGATGGGCATATTGTTTTGACCGAAGGGAATTGCTATATTTTCTGTACCAAGGAAAAGGTAAGGATTCCGCCGGAGTTTGCAGCTGAACTCGTATCGTTTGATAGTGAGTCGGGGGAGTTTAGAAGTCACGATGCTGGCTTTTTCGATCCAGGTTTTGGGTATGGTAAGAGTGGTGAAATTCTAGGCACAACCGCTGTTTTAGAAGTGCGTCCATTTGGCAGCAACATCGTCCTTCGTCATGCACAACCCGTTTGTCGTTTAGTATACGAACGCATGATTGAGGTTCCAGATCGTATTTATGGAGTAGACCTGGATAGCAGCTACCAAGGCCAGCAAGGACCCAGGCTAAGTAAGCATTTCCGTATGCCTGTCCTTCAAGGCCAAGTAAAGACTCAAGTGCATGAAAAGCCAGTCTTGAAGAGTACCTTGGTCAAGAATACCTTAGTCAAGAACAAGTAGTTTTCTTTGTATTGACTAGCATCCTCAGGTCAAAACTCCAACGATAAAAGTTTCTGTTCGTCACGGGGGAGGTCCCTCCTCAAGAACTGAAGTTCTTGGGAGTCCCAGAAACATACGTTTCTGAGGACTTACGGGGAAGTAGAACAATTAGCGATTACATTAAGAGTTTTGAAGATGCTAGTCAATAATTATAAGTTTGTCTCTACTTTTCAGCCCGCTTTTGATTCTCACTTTTTTCTTTAATGTTTTGGATAAGAATCGCACCAATTCTTTATTGCGAGCGTAGCGAGCACAGGGGTTTAATACCCCGACCTTTAGGTCG
>JBBSWA010000034.1:0-4413 GCA_038046485.1 Nanobdellota archaeon | reverse complement strand
ACTTTTTCGAAACCACAACAACCTTTTTAAAGCAATTCTCTTTCTTTCTACATCATGACTTCCGACGAAAAAGTACTGCCTGTTAAGCTTTCTTCGTGCCTCTATGAAGTGCCTAAACACGGCAAGATGAACGTGCCTTTACGCATCTATGCCTCTGAAAAACTCATGAAGAAGATGCTCGAAGACAACTGCATCCAACAAGGCATCAATGTGGCAACACATCTGCCTGGTATTCAAAAATATTCTATTATGATGCCGGATGCCCATCAAGGATATGGATTTTCAATTGGAGGCGTTGCGGCCATGGATTATGAAACCGGCTGCATCAGTCCCGGCGGCATTGGGTTCGACATCAATTGCGGCGTACGACTGCTTACAAGCAACTTAACCAAAGAACAAGTAGAGCCCAAGATTAAAGAACTCCTTGAACGGTTGTTCAAAAACGTTCCTAGCGGGGTAGGCAGTGAAAGCTTCTTACACCTTACCAACGAAGAACTCGATGAGGTCTTAATTAAAGGAGCTACCTGGGCTCTTGAAAAGGGACATGGCCTGCCTGAAGATGTGGAACTGTGCGAAGAAAAGGGATGCATGGCTGGAGCGGATGCCACTAAAGTTAGCACCAAAGCCAAAGCAAGAGGACGAAAACAACTTGGAACTCTGGGAGCGGGCAATCATTTTTTGGAAGTCCAAGTTGTGGACAAAATTTACGATCCAAAAGCCGCTGAACGCTTCGGCATAAAAAAAGAAGGACAAATCACTTTGATGATCCACTGTGGCAGCCGAGGATTTGGCCACCAAAACTGCACTGATTACTTACGAAAAATGGAAGATGCTTATCCTGAAATTGTCAAGGCATTACCTGAAAAAGACCTTATCTACGCTCCTATTTCAAGCCCACTTGCCCAAGATTATCTCAAAAGCATGACGGCCTCAGCCAATTACGCTTGGTGCAACCGACACATCATTGCAAGCCAAACTCGAAAAAGCGTACAGCAGATCTTTCCTGATGCTCAATTAAATGCCGTCTATGACATTGCTCATAATATTGCTAAAGTTGAAGAACACACCATTGATGGGGTTAAGAAGAAGGTGATTGTCCATCGAAAAGGCGCTACGCGTGCATTTGGTCCTAATCGCATCGAAGTTCCTGAAAAATACCGTGATTTAGGACAGCCTGTTTTGTTGCCGGGCAGCATGGGAACCGCTAGCTATGTACTGATTGGAACCGGAACCAGTATGGATGAAACGTTCGGAAGTACGGCGCATGGTGCCGGACGAGAAATGTCACGCGCCCAAGCCAACCGTACCTGGCGTGGAGAAGACCTCAAAAAAGAACTTGAAGCCAAAAATATCCATATAAAAGCTGCTTCTTGGAAAGGAATTTCTGAAGAAGCACCCGGCGCCTACAAAGACGTGGATGAAGTTGTGCGCGTCAGCGACGAAGCCGGCATTGGAAAGATTGTTGTTCGACTTGTACCTTTGGGTGTCGTGAAAGGATAAGGTTTAAATAAAGAGCATTCTCAA
The DNA here is from genome assembly GCA_038046485.1 of Nanobdellota archaeon. Taxonomy (GTDB): domain Archaea; phylum Nanobdellota; class Nanobdellia; order Woesearchaeales; family SM23-78; genus JBBSWA01. Next base: position 2,889 of record JBBSWA010000034.1, on the reverse strand, counting down.
TAACTTCATGCAGACTAAAACCTTACTCCAGATTAACACTGTGATCTTTGCGGTTGTTGCCCTGATTCATCTGCTGCGATTCTTATCGGGTTCGCCGGCGAGTATTGCTGGATGGGACGTTCCTTTATGGCTTAGCATCGTCGCCTTTGGCGTTGCCGGGTGGCTCTCCTGGCAAAACTGGGAAGCGAGATAATAACAGATTGTTTCTTCGTTTTACTCTTCCTTAGAAAAACAAAGCTACAAAGACTATTGTTTTTGAACTTTGCTTTTCCTTTATAAAAGCAAAGCTATAAAAAGGAACAAGTTATAAGAAATTTGTGACGAGCATGTTCTTCACAATTGAAAGCGCTGAGAAGACGCTTCCTAGACTTAAAGGACTTCTTCGAAAAGCAATCCATCTCAACCGTCAACTGCAAGCCTTACATGCTGAATCCCTTATCAATCAAGAAGAAATCCAGGTTGAAACAGAAGATCAGAACATCCACTACCAATTTGAAGTTGTCAAAAATCATGAACAGCTTCACGAACTTACTGAAGATTTCTATGGCGTTATGGAACAGATTGAAACCATGGGTGTTGAAGTTAAAGACCTCGAACAAGGCCTCATTGACTTTCCCGGCCAGTTTGAAGGACGAGAAATCTATCTTTGCTGGAAATTAGGAGAAGATCGTATCCGGCACTGGCATGAACTTGACACCGGGTTTGATGCGCGGCAAGAAATCATTGAACTCGACTGAAACCAAACCCCTGTTTTTTGAAGTTTTTTCATTCTGCGAAAACAAGCCTATGAAATTTAGCGTTTTGAAGTTTATTTTCGCCTTACGAAAACAAACGTACAAAACTAGCGTTTTGAAGTTTGTTTTCGTCCCTACGAAAACAAACCTATTTAAACGGATTCTGTTCCATTTATCATTATGACCTCCATGTGGCAAGAAGCCCTTTCTCAATTTAACCAAGCAGCTGAACTTCTCAAACTTACGGACAAAGAAAAAAAGACTTTAACCAACCCCACTCGTATCCTCACCAAGATTCTTGACATCCACATGGATAATGGCACTACCAAGAATTTTCCAGCCTATCGAGTGCAATTTAATGATTGGCGTGGCCCCTTCAAAGGTGGAATACGCTATCATCCCCAAGTGGACTTGGATGAAGTAAAGGCCCTCTCGTTTTTAATGACCCTAAAAAATACCGTATGCGATGTGCCTTTTGGAGGGGGAAAGGGAGGCGTTGCATGCAATCCCAAAGAACTATCTAAAACTGAACTTGAAAAGATCAGCCGAGCCTTTGTTCGAGCCTTCGCACAGAACCTTGGAATGTCTAAAGACGTTCCAGCCCCTGATGTTTACACTGATAGCCAGGTGATGGCCTGGATGCTCGATGAATTTAGCCAAATTAAGGGATTTACTGAATACGGATTTATTACTGGAAAACCCTTGGAACTCGGAGGCAGCGTTGGAAGAGATGTTGCAACTAGTCTAGGGGGCATCTTTGTTCTAGAAGAAGCCCTTAAAAAACTTAAACTCAAAAAACCAAGTGTAGTCGTCCAAGGATGCGGAAATGCTGGTGGAAATGCCGCTTCAATCTTAGATGGTAAAAAATATCTTGTCCTAGCAATTAGTGATAGCAAGGGAGGGGTTTACAACCCTAAAGGATTGGACATAAAAAAGGTGCTTGCTCATAAAGAAAAAACAAGCACCGTACAGGGATTTGCAGGCAGCAAAAATATTACCAATGCTGAATTACTTGAATTATCCTGCGATGTCTTGATTCCAGCGGCCCTTGAAAATCAAATTACGGAACAAAATGCCAAAAACATTAAAGCCAAGATTATCCTTGAACTGGCCAATGGCCCTGTAACCGCCGGTGCTCGAAAGATCTTACACGGACGCAAAGTCCAATCCATTCCAGATATTCTTGCCAATAGCGGCGGCGTCACCGTAAGCTACTTTGAATGGGTTCAGAATAGAACAGGGTATTACTGGAAGGAAGATGAAGTCCAAGACAAGCTTAAAGAAAAGATGACGGTTGCATTTAAGAACGTATATGAAACAGCCCAGAAATACAAAGTCGATTTAGGCATGGGAGCGTACTTGTATGCAATTGAACGCCTTGTGAGGGTTGGAAAGTTACGGGGACACTGCTGAACCATAAGTTTTAAAACCCTATCTTTTATCCCTTCTTTATGCCCCAAACCTTTGATATCATTTGTGAAAAAAACGAGACCGTAGCCGAGGAAGTTCAAAGCATCTGGTTCACACTAAACGAGAAATTGGAATTCAAGCCTGGACAGTTTATGACCCTGCTTCTACCAAAAGATGGAGTTACTGTACGGAAGATGTACAGTATTGCCTCAGCACCTCATTTTACGGATCGATTTGAATTGTGCATCAATCGGGTTCCGGGCGGATTTGGAAGCAATTTCTTATGTGATCTGAAACCGGGGATGAAGCTACAGTGCATTGGACCTTATGGAGTCTTTATCCTGCGAGAACCCTTGCAGAACGATCTTGTCTTTATTGCAACCGGCACAGGCATAGCACCCATGAAAAGCATGCTGGATACGATCTGGGAGAAGAAACTGGAGGGTGGAAGAACGATTTGGTTGTTTTTTGGCGCTCGAACCCAAGCCCACTTGATTTACCACAACGAATTTCAAAAAATGGCTGCCGAACATTCTAACTTCAAGTATGTTGCAACACTTAGCCGTGAAGAAAATTGGACCGGCGCTAAAGGACACGTTCAAGATCACTTTGCCGAGCATATCACTGATCCAACTGGAAAAGAAGCCTATGCGTGTGGATTGACGGTTATGGTTTCTGATGTACGGAAAAAATTGGCTGAGATGGGCTTTCCAAAAGAACGAGTTTACTTTGAAAATTATGTTTG
>JBBSWA010000033.1:0-50810 GCA_038046485.1 Nanobdellota archaeon | reverse complement strand
GTGGTCCGGCGGCGATCCAACTCCTGGCAAACTTTATAAATCCCTTTTGCGAGGTTTACGTCATGAAGTCTCCCAAGCGTCGTCAAATCGCCGTTTTAGGCAGCAGTCAGATCATTTGCACGCCGAAAGCCTACAAGTTGGCGTATGAAGTGGGTAAGGAAATAGCCAAGCAGGGCATGATTACCTTAACAGGTGGTGGGGGCGGTGTTATGGAAGCAGCGTTGAAAGGCGCAAAGGCAGCTGGCGGTCTTACGTTAGCGATCATCCCTTGGGGAGACACCTCTCGTGTCAATAAGTATGCGGATGTCGTCGTCGCAACAGGAATGATGTGGTCTAGAGATTCAATCAATCTCAACTCCTGTGATGGTGCTATTCTAGTCGGCGGCGGTGCCGGCACCGTGAATGAGGCGAGTTATGGTTATATATTGGATAAGCCCATGGTCGCCATAAAATCTAGTGGGGGCATGGCCGAGCAATTGGCAGGTCATTATTTTGATAAGCGTCATACCGAAAAGGTCATTCCCGTACATACACCTAAAGAGGCCGTGGAGAAATTGCTTTCAATCATAAAACATAGATTGCATGAGCCTGCGCAATCAGCGCGTAGAAAGGCCAAGTTTAAGTTGATGTGAGGAAGCTTTGCTTCTGAACTCAGCGCACTAGCGCTGTTTGTGAGCAAGATTTTTTCTTGCGATCTCAGAACGTTAGTTCTGTTGTGATTTTTTAGAGGATAAGATTGTGTATTTGTCCGCTTTCCCCATGATAAAAATACGTCTTGGCGTTCTGGTTATTCAAGAGCCGTTTGGCTTTTCGCAGTTGTTTTACTGCTTTGACAACGCGATAGCTGCATTTAACTTCATATAAATCAATGCCATCTTTTCGAATGCCAATCAGGTCAACTTCGCCTAGAATGCGTCGTTTGTGCCGCTTAAACCCATAGAGAACAACATGTCTATGCACACTTTCGTACTGGTCGCGGATCTTGCTCCACAACCGTTCAACGTGTCGGTCATGCTTGTTTATGTGCGCTCACCGTCTAAGTTCAATCTGAGGAACACGGGTTTTTAAATATTGTGTATAAATGAATAGGTATTTGTTTAGCACAAAGGAATCTATGATTCCTTGTGCAGAGAATTCGAAGAATTCTCGCACCAGAACTCCAAAAGTTCTGTGTGCCAGAAATTTTGAATTTCTGTGCATCCTCAAGTCGAAACTTCATCAAAAAAATGTTCAAGTTCGTTGTGGGGGTTGCTCCTGCTCAAGAGCATAGCTCTTGGCACGCCAGAAATGCGAATATTTCTGAGCGTTACGGGGAAACAGAACTCTAAGAGAAAACATGAAAAGTTTCGAAGATGCTAAACAAAAATAAAAAATGAAAAAAAGAAGAAAGCAAGCGCAAGGGCGCTCGTCTTATTTCTTAGAAGGTTTTGCGTGACTTTCTTTTTTAGGCGCTTCTTTTTTCACTTCTGCTTTCTTAGGCTCTTTCGTTTCCGTTTTAGCCGGTTTTTCCTTCACATTGCGCTTCTTCGTTGGCTTCTCAGTTTTCTTCTTGGGTTTAGTATCTTGCATTTCAATTCCTAGGGATTTCAAGGCTTTCTTTACGGCATCATGATCGGCGCCTTTCTTGATCTCTATGAGTTGGGTAAGAGGTTCTAAGTGGCGGATGTTGCACTTTCTTCGTCGGGTTTCGCCGTCAATAAGAACATAATTGGTATCGATGACTTCAACCACAACACATCGTTGGCCAGCATCTCGGCCGGCTATTTTTACGCAGATTCTTCCGATTTCCATGTTTTTCACCTTTGTCTTGGTTAGCGTCCTCAGGTCAAAATCCTTGCCATGCACTCATCGAGTGCGTAGCGAGGGGTCGCACCCTTCGGGAACGCCGCACTTAATTATTTAACTTTGAGGATTTTGAAGACGCTAACTGTTGTCTCTTGAGAACAGACGCTGTCGCCAGTCGTCTAAGAGACGTTTTATGAGTGTAATTACTCGCGTTGAATGTTTTTGATGATATGGGCGCGCATGCAGCGGCTGCAGAGCATGCCTCCGTAAGGTCGCTCGGGTCTCTTTTGTGTTTTGGGCATGCGCTTCATGGCCGTTGCCTTGACACGAGGGATGCCTTTGAGTTCGCCTTGGCATTGGGCGCAATGTGCAACCTTTGGCTTGCGATCTTTATAGTGTAAATGGGTGTTTCCGCCCGGTACTCGTACGTGTACTTTTCGAAAGCGGCCTGTTTTGTGTCTTGGTGCGGGCATAGAGAAGAAAAATCGGAACCTCTTTATAAAGCTTTTCCAGGTGGCGTCGGTATGTTTTAATAGGGTGGGAGATGGCGAGAATCATGCATAAAATAAGGGAATGGTATAGTCGGTATAGTTGGCCGGAATTGGTTGGGATCATCGTGACGTTGATCGTTTCGAATTTCACCTTGTTTTTCTCGCAGAGTATACTCTTTTCAGCATATGCTGCAGCGTGGGCGGACAGTATTGCGTTTTATGGTATAATCGCTTGGAGGGATTATCGTCAAAGAAAGGATAATTCAGTAGCGGGTTTCTTCAAGTTGTTGCGAAATATGATAATGGAGTTCGGCCCGGCAGAGTAATTAGATAGTTTGGTCATCCGGCCTTTTTTCCTGGCCGTTCTTCCCGTGATTATTCAGAATTATTCCGTGGCAATTTTTATCGGTACCTTATTGGCTGATTTCATATTTTATGTGCCGACGATCATTTCGTACGAGTTTCGGAAAAAAATGTTTAGGGACTAAGCCACTTTCCACTGGACTTTGGCTCATAGCCTATTTAAAATAATTTCCCCCATCTTCTTTAGAAAGACTTATATAGTCTAAAAGACTACAAAAGTGAGGTATGAAATACGGCTATGGTTTATTTTACAAAAATGGTGCCTTCACAGCATTATCTAGAAATGCATGCAAGCGAAGTACCCTGGCACGAAGTAGTGGCGGTTATTTTTCGTACAAAAAGTCCAAGGAAGAAAGGAAATAAGTATGAGATCGAAGAAAAGGGATATTATATATTGTTTGAGATTAAAGATCGGATCCTTTACGTGATCAATGCTAAAAGAGATCGAGGTAATCATGAAATGTCCTAAATGTGATAAGCAAATGAAGGCAGTGAAGGTAATCGTGCATGGGGCTAAGCAGAAAGCAATAAGTTACCAATGTAGTGGGTGTGATTATTTTGCGTTTGAGCAGCTTTCGGCAGGTAAGGTATTAAAGGAACTTCAAGACACTCCGCTTAAGATCAAACAGAGGGTGGTAAAGCTCTCTCAGGACAGATTGGGGATTTATTTTAATAGTCATGTCGTGCGCAGTTTGGATCTGAAAAAGGGGGAAGAGTTGTATGTCTCGGTGCCAGATCGGAAGCATATTATTCTAGAGTTAAGAGGCTAGTCACTAACAAAAACCTTGTGGGTTTGAAGCCACATACTTTGAGCGAATCATTTATTTTTGCCACTTTCCACTGGACACGGAGTCTTAGTCTATATTAAGGAGGGTTTAGTATAAAAACCATGCAAAGCATGTTTTGTCCAGATTGCCAAAACCTGTTGATGTGTGCAAGTGGCTGTGTGCTCTGCATTTCGTGCGGGTATTCTCCTTGTTAGTCTCCAATTCCAGTCGTAGAGTCAAGCTTCATAATATTTAAATATCAAAAGGTTTTTGATGGAAGTAAAGGGGGTGGTTTGAGTGGTAAACGATCCGTTTGAAGCATTAGAAGAGGAAGAGGAAGACGCATAGTCCTCTTTGGATTTCTTTTTTAGAATCAATGACTTGAATAATCATAAGTAGAAGGTGTCTCAGATCAGTATTTTTTCATCATCCGGAATCAGCCGGGGATTACGTCATCATCGACGACTGAAGTAGCACCTGAAGCCTTATAAACTCATGGGTAATAGAAAAACTACTGCATAGTGGTTAAAAAGGCTAATATTTATAAAGCTCTAAGGATTTCGCGTTTACATGGCCTTTCGTCAGTTACGTCAGTTAGCATATGTCGGTCTTCTAGCTGGGCTCGGAGCAGGTGTTCTTTCGGGTTGCAGCAAGCCGGGTGCCTGCTGGGATAATACTGTAATCACATGTGTTGAGGTTCCTCAAGATAAATGCCTCCCTCCAAAAGTATACCAAGGAGACGAAACAACCTGTGAAACAAATCCTATTCCAACAGGAGCCTGCTGGGATACCGCCGCAAGTACCTGTGTAGAGGTTCCTAAAGCTAAATGCATTCCTGCAACAGCATACCAAGGAGACAAAACAACCTGTGCAACAAACCCTGTTCCTTCCCCCACCCCTCTTCCTCTGAGTGATATTTGGGGTAGTATTCCTTTAGAAGATAGACTCCCTGTTTATATGAAAAGTTATGGAAATAAAATGGGTGCCTATACAGGTGGAGATTCAGAGTTAGAAGCAGAGTTGGCCAACGTGGGTGTTTTAGCCGAGCGATTAATGAAACCCTTTGTTGATGCTGCGGGTAATTCCCATAATCCGTATGAAGCAGATGGGTTTGCTTATGTCACATCCATGTATTCAGATGGTCGCTTCACAGTTGCCATTACAGGGATTACAAATGTGCCCGCTTCGACTCCCAGTCCAACTCCTAGTTTGACACCAACTCCCACTCCAACAGCAACCCCTACTGTTACTCCAACGGTCACTCCTACTCCCAGTCCATTCCCAAGTCCGGAGGCTTCACCTACGGATAGCCCAACTCCTACCCCCACAGAGACTCCTACTCCTACAGCAACTCCCACTCCATCCCCCTCTCCTAGTTCAACACCTTCCCCATCACCTACTCCGAGTTCAACTCCGCCACCGGAGCATCTTACCATCTACGCAATAGCCTATCGGGCAAATGCTCAAGAGGGTCTTGATTGTCCTGTTAGAGGTACTCTTTATTTCGCTAAAGTACCTTCGTCTCCTGGATTTTCACTTGTCAGTTTAGGGGGGATGGTTCACAGTGAAGTATGGGGAGACAAGCCTTTCGGTGGTAAGTCTTACAAGTCCAATCCAGATTTGATGTCAGATGCTCAGCTCATGGCAGGAATAGCAATGCGAGGAGTGGAAGAATACTATACTAAAGATTTAAATGCCGCGCAGTGTCGCTTAGTAAACCAAGATTTAGTAAACTTGGGTGTTCGTGAGGGTGATTTATATTTCCCTCAAGAAGATGTAGAACTACGTTTGCCAGAAGGATTTCTACCCGGTAGTGGAAGCCTAGAAGATGTTTTCACCCCTTCAACAAGAGGATTAGACGCTCATGGAGGCTTTCCTTAGTTTTCTTACTTTTTAGTTTTCTTTATCCCAACTTGCCTGTTTAACAGCTTTGATTTCTTCAGGAATTTGAATGGGTACTGTTTCAATTGTTTTGTGGATCTCTTCCAATTGAGTTAGGTGTTCTTCGATTTTACCATAAACTATATAAATAAGTAAATTAAATAATAAACATAAATAAGTGGAGGTAATATATATGACGAATCTGACGTTGGCAGTTCCAGAAGACTTACATCAAATTATGGAAAAGCACAAAGACATTAAATGGACGGAAGTAGCAAGGCAGGCCATGTGGGAAAAAGCGAAAAAATTGGATCTGATGGATAAGCTTCTTGCAAAGAGCGTATTAACAGAACAAGATGCAGAGGAAATAGGTCACAAAATAAAGCATGGAATGGCAAGGAGGCATGGTATTATATAAATGAAGATTTTAGTGGATACGAACAGGATAATAGCCGCTTTGATAAGAAAAGGCACGACAAGAGATATATTATTCGATAAGAGCTTCGAATTTGTAACCCCTGACTTTACCCTCACTGAGATAAAAGAACGTGAAGATGAATTAAGGAAGAAAACAAATTTAGCAAAGGAAGAATTCGATGTTTTACTTGCTTTCATTTTAGAGCCTATCAGGATTGTTCCATATAAAGAGTATGAAAAGTTTATCCAAGGATGTAAAAATGAAATAAGTGATCTGGATGATGTGCCTCATCTTGCAGCTTCTATCGCAACAAAAGCAGAGGGGATATGGGCTCATGACCCTCATTTTCTGGAGCAGAAAAAAATAAAAGTGTTTACGAATATAGATATGCTTAAGTTATCCGGAAAGGCGAAACCGCATTGAGCTTAGTATGAATCGGTATAAAGTATTAATTGCGTTTATCCTCTTCATCCCAACCCATTTGTTTAACAGCTTTGATTTCTTCAGGAATTTGAACAGGCACGGTTTCAATGGTTTTGTGAATCTCTTCTAATTTAGTTAAGTGTTCTTCGATTTCTTTGTGATGTTCAGGGTCAAAGAAGGCCGTTGCATCGGGAGCGTTAACTTGCATGTTAGTACCTGATTTAGATATCAAGGAAGGCACAACTTGTGCTTTTACCTCAGGTTGGACAGGCGTCAGGGGAGGTTGCGGTGTAAGGGGCATAGTAACCACACTCGGAGCTACCGCCCCGCCCGCTACAGCTACTCCGCTTCGGGGTTTGTGGAAGTAGAGGTAGCAGTTGATCAGGATCAAGAAGACTACAAGTAAGGTTAATAGGTACACATAGGTCATGACCTTGTCTTGCGGATTTTGCGTAGCTCCGATCACTCGGCCAACGCCGTCTGCATGGATCTCATTTTGCGTAACCGTGATGGGGAAGGTCTCATCTTCGGTCTTGTCGGAGTAGTAGAGTTTGAGTTTGAGTTCATATTTTTCAGGTACAACGGTGCTCGTGTCCCAGTAGCCATTGATGACTTTTTTATCTTTGGATTGCATGGTGATGCTTTCAGTCTTGGATTGGGTGTAGATCTTTCCATCTTTCACGATTGTGATCTCACCATGCACTTCTTCCACAGGGGTATTCCAGTTGTTTTGGAGCATGACTTCAATTTTTGCAATCCCTCCCAGTTTGAAGTTTCTAACATCGATGCTTTCAACAGATACTTTTTGTTCTCCAAGGGTGAAGGATTTTCGGTCTTGCACATTTTTGTCGTCGTAAATGACGGTGCTTAAGGCTTGGTACTGTCCGACATTCAATTCAGGTGTCCAGGGTAAGGTAAATAGGACGCGGCTCTTCGCGTTGATGCGATCTACATTCGAAGTAAGGGTTAGGATCTTTTCATTGAAGGGTCCAAGTACATCCACAGAGGCTTGGCCTCGGATGACGTCTTCATCTCCGAGGTTCTCAGCTTCGACAACGAAGTTGCTGGGCGCTCCGTTTTGGAAGTTGGCCACAAATAGTCTCGAACGTACATATTTTCCTTTATAGGGCACCATGAGTTTGAGCACACTTACTACGGCAAGGCTGGCTCCAATGCCTTCTTTGTTATCTCCGGCTAGGCCTCGGGCAACAATATTAATATCTTGAATCCCTTGTTTCTTTAATTCTCCTTCGCCCGGTTGATGGAAGGTGTAGCTGGTTTTGACTTCGTCTTGGTCTGCTTTTACTTCAAGGATCGGGTCTTTGAATGTAATGCGATCAGCCATTTCCCCTTCCGCGTAAAAGACAATTTTGAGGTTTTCATGGTTGCTGTTGATGATCTTGACCTCGACAGTCGTGCTTTCTCCGGCGTGGTAGGGGATTTCTTTTTCTCCCGGCGCAATACCAAATCCATGGACTTGGCTAGCTAGGACAATCAATACAAGAGTCCAGAGTAGGTATTTCGTTCTCATGAGTTCCTCGCTACGAAGAGTACGGTAGCTGTAGTGATGCCGGGCGGTTCATTAACGGGGACGGTGACATTGATATCCACACTGGCGGTGTTCTTATTGGTGGTGTGGTTGAGTGTGTTGAGGAACATGATGCTGTCCGCCCCAGTCATGTTCGTGTACGTAGTGATGCTGTTGGTTTTGTCAAAGCAGCTTGTGCAGCCTTGCGTGTCATTCGCTTTGTACATGTAGTTGCTCTGGTTCAGGCCCGCGCTGCGCCAGAGCTGGGTGCTGTTGATGCTGATGTTGACTTCATAGTTTCCGATGTTCTGCAGGGTGAAGGGTGGCGGGTCATTATCGCTTGTGTCGTTGTTTCCAGATAGGTTCATGAAGCCAAAGATCGTCATGTTGGCAGTGAGGTTGATGTCTACGCTTTTGACAAGGGTAAAGTTGGTTCCGTTGAAGTCTCCTTCCAGTCCATAAGAGTCATTTGCTCGTACGCGCCAGAAGTACGTGGTAAAGTCAAGCTCGGCAGGGTAGTTGAAGTAGTTGTGGACAATGCTGTTGTTTTGGTAGATGATCGTAGAGAAAGCGCTGTCCAGTGCGATTTGGAGGTGATACGTAACTGTATCTCCATTGGGGTCGATGGGGTTGGTGTTGTTGGTCCAGTTGAAGAACGGGGTGCGGTTGGTGAATGTTTGATCTCCTGGCGCTGGGAAGTTGGGGCTTGCGTTGTCAGGTTTTCGGTTGGTGGTTCCATTAATGACGGCGTACGTAGTAAAGCTGGTTACATTGAAAATAAAGGTGCCGCCGTTGATGCTTATGTTGTTGCAAATAGTAGTGGGGCAGTTGACAAAGTTGTTTTGGTCGTTGTAATCCACCAGGACTTGCGGGTTTGTTGCAAAGCTGACATTGCGTAGGGTGATCTGGGCGGAAGTATTGAGGAAGGGCAAGTAGGTGGAGTTGACGTAGGTTCGGTTGAATGTGAGGTTGACGTTGCTTTGGTTGATGGTTTTTTGGGTGATGTTGATGCCGAAGTGTCCGTAGTAGTTGATGCTTCCATTGATGGCATCAAAGGTGGTGTTGGTGAAGTTGGCGAGGCTTAGGCTGTCGGTGGTGATCCAGTTGCCGGGGTTGTATAGGGTGTTGCTGAGTAGGGTGTTGGTGAAGTTGGTGTAGTTGCTTTGGGTGATGTTGATGGCGTAGCTGTTGCTTCCGTTTACGGTGATGTTGTTGCTGGCAATGGTGTTGTTGTTGCTGGTGTCTTCGAGGATAATTCCATAGTTGTTTTGGGTATTAAGGGGTGTGAAGGCAAGGATGGTGTTGCCTGTAATGCTGTTGTTTCCAGTTTGTGTTTTTAGGTAGATGCCGTGGTTGTTGGTTCCTGTCCTTCCTTGGGTGATGATGGTATTGTTTGCAATAGTGGTGGCGTTTACGTTGGTGTTTAGGTGGATCCCGTAGTTGGTGGTGGTTCCGTTTGTTTTGAAGGTGTTGTGTTGAATGATATTCCCATCCATGAGTCCGGTGCTGGTTCCGAGTAGGTAGATGCCGTAGTTGTTGCTGGTAGCGGTGCTTCCTTCGGTGTTGATGGTGTTCCCGCTTAGGTTGTTGTTGATGGTGTTGGTAGTTAGGTAGATTCCGTAGTTATCCGTGGTTCCGTTGGTGTTGATGGTGTTTTGGGCGATGGTGTTGTTTCCTGTATTAGTGCTTAGGATGATGCCGTGGTTGTTGGCTCCGTTTCTTCCAAGTGTGGTGATGGTGTTGTTCGTGGTGGTGGTGTGGTTCACACTGGTAAAGAAGTAGATGCCATAGTTGGTGTCGGTTCCGTTTGTTTTGATGGCATTGTGTTGGATGAGGTTGTTGATGGAGGGGCTGATCGCAAATCCAACTTGGTCGATTCCACGTAGGTAGATCCCGTAGCTGTTGCTGGTGGCGGTGCTTCCTTCGGTGTTGATGGTGTTTCCGGTGAGATTGTTGTTGGTGGATATCGTGGATAGGTAGATGCCATAGTTATCGGTGGTTCCGTTGGTGTTGATGGTGTTTTGGGTGAGGGTGTTGTTGCCTACGTAACTTTGCAGGTAGATGCCGTAGTTGTTGGCTCCGTTTCTTCCGAGTGTGGTGATGGTGTTGTTTTGAATGAGCGTGTTGTTGGCATTTCCAGTGAGGTAGACTCCGTAGTTGGTGGCGGTTCCATTTGTTTTGATGACATTGTGTTGGATCAGGTTGCTGATGACAGGCGTAGTGGCTGTTCCGGTCAGATAGATTCCATAGTTGTTGCTGGCAGCGGTTCCTCCTTCGGTGTTGATGGTGTTTCCGGTGAGATTGTTGTTGTTGGCGGTGTTTTGTAGGTAGATGCCATAGTTGCTGCCGGTTCCGTTGGTGTTGATGGTGTTTCCAGTGATGGTGTTGTTGCCTACTTGAGTGAAGAGGTAGATCCCGTAGTTGTTGGCTGTATTGCCAGACGTGGTGATGGTGTTTCTTTGTAGGAGGCTGTTGTTGACGTTGGTGTTAAAATATATTCCATAGGCGCTGTAGGCTTCGATGTTATTATTTAGGACGGTGAGGTTGGTAACGCTGTCGCCTGTGCGGGTGCTGTAGATGGCGTACTTATTTCCGGTGATGTTGCTGTTTTGGATGTAGGTATTGCTGGAATAAATGGTTAGTCCAATGAAACTGTTGGTGATGTTGTTGCCACTGAAGTTGGTAGGGGTATTGTTCAGTTCGAGTCCTCGCTGTCCAAGGGCGTCGTTCCATCCGGTTCTTGAGATGTGGCTGTTGATGATGGTTATACTGTTGGGGAGGTCGGGTCCGGCGTTTTTGACGCGAGTGATGAAGGCGTATTGCCAGCTGAGAGAGGCGGTTTGGTTGATTCCGGTGATGTTGCTTTGGTTGATGGTGGCGTAGCCGGAGATGTTGATCATGCTGCTGCCGTTGTATGTGGTGTTCATGATCAAGGTGACGTTGTGGAAGGTGAGGTTGCCTGTTCCGTTAATCGTTAAGTTGCCGGTGAGGTTGATGATTTTGTTCCTGCAAATTTGGGTGCTGTTCACATTCCATTCGCCGGTGAGGGGTTCTTGACAGGTGTCTCTGAAAGTGACAAAGAGGTAAGTGCTTTGGGTGAGGTTGAAGCTTCGGTGCGGGCTGGTTGGTGTTTCCAGTTCTATGATATCACTGTCGGGGGAGGTGGCGTTCATGGTGTAATTGGTTAAAGGTGTGGTGCTGAGCGCAGTCTGGGTGTACTCGGTGATGTTTTTAATGACGATCTGGCCGTTGGTGTCGGTGAGTTCTGTGAACCGTTGGGCTATATTTACATCTCGTATCGTCACGTTGGCGTTTTGTAAGCTGGTTTGGTCAGAAGTGTTGACTTTGACATTCAGCCACCATTTTACATTAAACGTGCAGACTCCCGTACAACTGTAAGTAATGTTTGTCTTTCTAAAGGTGACATTGAGGAAGGTGGTGTTCACGCTGTTTGCGGCTGCAGTGCTTTTGAAGAACACATCCAGTGCGGCAGTGGTATTGGTCAGGTTCACGTCAATGAAATTGTTGTCATTGCTGGCGTCGGTGAAGTTGAATCCGTTGCTCGCGTTGATCATTCCACCAAGAATCGTGATGTTGTTGCTGTATGCAAGGAAGACTCCTGTTCCGACAGGTGCTCGGGCAGTAAGGTCGATGACAGTTGTGGCATTGGCAAAGCCGAAGTAGAGGGCTTGTCCCCAGCGTGTCAATGCGGTTAGGTTGATGAAGGTGTTGTTGTAGCTGCCCGTGCGTACTCCTGCGCCGCGGGTGCTGTTGCCCGTGCTATGGCTGATGTTGTTGTTGTGGCTGTCTTGTAAGAGGTAGATCCCGATTCCAGTTTCGCTGTATCCATAGGAGGAATTGATGGTGTTGTTGTAGGCGCTGAGGCTGAGTTGGATGCCGTTGCTGCTGTTGCTGATGGCGGTTACATTGTAAAGTACGCTATGGTTGGATTCGATGACAACGGCAGGGGATTGGGTGGTGTTGACGTAAGCGTCCTGAATGACATTTCCGTCAGCAGAGTCACTCAGGTAGATGCCGTAGTCGGTATCGGTTCCATTGGTGTTTATAGTGTTTCCTTGGATGCTGTTGTTGATTGTGTCGGTGGTTAGGTAGATTCCGTAGTTGTTTCCTCCTGTTCTTCCTTGTGTGGTGATGGTGTTATTTTGAAGGGTAGTTTTGTTTACGTAGGTGCTGAGGTAGATGCCGTAGTTGCTAGCGGTTCCGTTGGTGTGGATGGTGTTGTGTTGGATGATGTTTCCGTCGGTTAGTGTGGTTGCTGTTCCTAGTAGGTAGATTCCGAAGTTGTTGTTGATGGTTCCGTCTGTCCAGATGGTGTTTCCGGTGATGGCATTGTTGATTGTGTCGGTGGTTAGGTAGATTCCGTAGTTGGTACTCGTTCCAGCAGTGTTGATCGTATTTCCAGTGATAGTATTATTACCTACTTGTATGAGAAAGTTGATGCCGTAGTTGTCGTTGGTTCCTTTGGTGGTGATGGTGTTGTTGTATACTGTGGTTTGGTTTACGTTGGTGATTAGGTAGATGCCGATGTCGGTGCTGGTTCCTTGGGTGTTGATGGTGTTGTGTTGGATGAGGTTTCCTTGGAGTAGGGTGGTGGCGGTTCCGGATAGGAGGATTCCGTGATTGCTGCTGCTGCTTCCGTCGGTCCATATGGTGTTTCCTTGGATGGTGTTGTTTTGGGTGTTGGTGGTGAGTTGGATGCCGTAGTTGTTGTTGGTTCCGTTGGTGTTGATGGTGTTTGCGGTGATGGTGTTGTTTCCGGTGTTGGTGGTGAGTAGGATTCCAATGTTGCTGCTGCTGGTTCCCCAGGTGTTTATTGTGTTTCCGGTGATGTTGGTTTGGTTGGCGTTTGTTTCGAGTCGTATGCCTTTGGTGCTGGTTCCATTGGTTCGTATGGTGTTGCTGGTGATGCGGTTTGCGGTGGGCGCGTAGCCGCTTACGCCAAGTATGTAGATGCCGTAGAGCATTCCGCCTGTTTGGTCGTTATGGATGGTGTTCTGGGTGATATTATTGCCGCTGCTGTAGATCGTGAGGCCAATGAAGTTGCTGGCGAGGGTGTTTCCGCTGAAGTTTTGTAGGGTTCCATTGGCTTCGAGTCCTCGGCGCCCAAAGGAATTCGTCCATCCAGTACGGCTGACGTTGCTGTTGATAAGGGTGAGGCTACTTCCTGAGAAGGTGCGGAAAGTATATTGGTTGCTGAGCCAGGTGGTTTGGTTGATGCCTGTGATGTTGCTTTGATTGATAAAGAAAGTGCCGCTGACATTGATGCCATAAGTGCCATTGTACGTGACATTGATGATCAGCGTGACGTTGTGGAAGGTGAGATTGCCAGTTCCGTTAATCGTTAAGTTTCCGGTGAGGTTGATGAGTTGGTTGTTGCAGACTTGTGTGCTATTCACATTCCAGTCTCCAGTGAGGGGTTTGTCGCAGGGGGCAGGTGTTTCAACAGTATTATTCAGGTAAACATTAAGGAAGCTTTGTGCGTCAGGTGCTGTGTCGTATTGCTCGGTGGCGCTGCTGGTTTCAAAGGTGACGTTGATGTTTTTGTCCGTAGTTAGATCAAGTGTGGAGAGGGGTGCTTGAAGCTCAATCTCATCGGAATCATTCGCAAACGTGCAGCCGGAGAGGGTGACGTTGCTGTTGTTGAAAATGGTGCAGGCCGAGTTGTTGAGTTGGATGCGGTAGCTGTAGTTGAAGGGCAGTTGCTTGAAAGTCTCGGGCGTGGTGGAGTTGGGGCCGCTTTCCGTGGTGGAGACAAACAGGCGGTAGTATCGGCTGGCATTGTTGAAGTTGACGCTGCCATTTAATTTCATGTACGCGAATAAGTGGGTGTTGTTGTTGGTCAGCTTGACTTGGTTGAGGTCAAAGTCTCGATTGGGTTTGGCAAGGGTGGATAGGCTGACGTAGTCGGTGATGAGGTTGCCGCCGATGCCCGTGCCTCCTTGGAGGAGGACGTGGACCATTTTGTTGTCATTGATGTAGTCGGTGGCATTGCTGACATTGATGATTCGGGGTTTGAAAGCACTGTCGCTTATAATGGATACTCCATCCCATGCACTGCTGCCATAGTTGTAGAAGCCAACTTGGAGGTTGCCGTTTCCGCTCCAGCTTCCGATCCATCGCAGGGTGAGTTCTTGAGGGTTTTCTCGAGTTTCGCTGATGTTGAAGTGGAAGATCATAGTGGCATAATTGGTGCCGGATGAAACCTGTGTCATGGTGGTGCTGTTTTCAAGGGCAACGGCGTGGTATTCTTTGGTGGCAAATTCTTGGAGTGTAGTCCCACAGTAAGGGTCGCTGTTGGAAGCACAGGGGGTTCCAATAGCGACGCTGCCATTGCTTGCATTCATGGGCTGGCTGGGTTTGGTAATGCCTTGGTAGTCGTACGTTCCGCCAGGTACGCTGATGTAGGTGTCGCTGACGTCAGCCGTAGTGGGGCCTCCAGTGGTGTCAAACAAAATCATGGTGTTGGCGGTGCTGTTGATTAAACCGTTGTTTAGGCTTACGTCTGTAGAACTTGTCGTTCCGGAACAAGTGACTGGGTTAGCGCACAGGGTGAAGGCCTGGTACGTGCCATTGCTCCAATTATAGACTTGTAATCGCAACGAGGTTCCAGGACCACCATCAAAGTCTATTGTGGTGTAGAAGCGGCCTTGGGTTGTTTTAGTTGGTAGCTGATAAGTTACGTTATATATTGTTTTGAGTAGCAGGTCAATTTTGGTCGTAGTGTCATTGAGCCTGTTATCATACGTTTCATTGGCATTGGTGTTTGTGCCTGAAGTGCTTCCATTGTAGGGCCGGTGGACGGCGAGCTGTCCTGCAATGGGGCCTGTGTTGTCCGTGAGGGGGTCGGTGGTGTTCACAATGGCATCCCAGTCGCCAAAGTTTCCGTCGATGGTGATGGTCTTGCTTTGGTTCAGGGCGCGGTAAATGGCAAAGGTCGTGTTTTCCGTGTCGTTGAAGCTGCCTCGGGTGTTATTGGCGTAGATGTTGACAAGCCAGTTTCCAAAGGGGAGGGTGGTGAATTTTTCCGTGGCGTTGGTGTAAATGATGGAAACGCCATTGGTGAGGGCAAGGGTTTGGAACAGGCTTCCATTGGGGGCATAGACCGTAGCATAGGCAGTATAGACACTGTGTCCATCGCTGCTGCTCACATTCGCAGTTACATTGAGGGCGCTGTTGTTGAGGAGTTTTTTGGAAAGGGCTTGCACGGCTGTGACAAAGGGGATCATACTTCGGTTTTCGCTTGATTGTTGGAAGGCAAGGAAGCTTCCTTCCGTAGTGCCAACGAACGCGTTGCTGGTCAGGCTGCTGTTGCCGTACGTGCCCGCTTGGGTGAAATTGCCGGTTGTATTTAGGATGGCGAAGCTGCCGATGCCAAAGGGGGTGATGTTCATGCGAAGGCCGAGCATGGCAACGTTCGTATTGGGATCTGGATTTACGCGGTATAAAGACAACCAGTTTCCAGTGGAAGGGTAGCTGCTCACTGAGCCCAATGTTTGACTGTTGCAGGCTGGTGTGCAGCTTCGTACGCGTAGGCCAATGCCGGTCGTGTCGGTATCCCATATCAACTTGGCGTCTGTACTGGTGCTGTTGGTTGACGTGTTCCAAGCGACGTCAAAGAGTCGTGTCGTAGTGCCATCAATGTCGGCATCAATTTGGGTGACGGCGGTCCACGCGCTGCCTGTCCAGTAGCACGCGTCCAGGTCGGTCCCGGTGTCCGAAACAGCGATCTGGAGATCATCAGTAAGGGGGTCGGCTTTGAGACTGAGCCAAGTGACGTCCTGGCCGGCGTTGGTGGGGTCGCAGCCTAGGGTTTGTTGCCACGCGCTGCCTGTCCAGTTGTGTGCGCTTACGTTTCCATTTGTATCGGTTCCTGCAGCTACCCAGCATCCTGCAGTGTTGCTGCAACTCACATCAAAATTCTGGCCGGTCGTCGAGGAGGAGACCATGGTGATGTTTCTTGGGTTGGTGAATACAGAGTTGTTCCACACCCAGGCCCGAATGTCACTGCCGTTTGCGTAGAAACCACTGACGATGATCTGGTTGCTAGTGTCTGCGTAATTGCGGTCGGAATGAATCCATGTGTATTGCATGTCGTTTGCGAAGTTCACGTCATTGTAACAATTGGTTCCATTGTTGGCCCAACTCGTGTCGTTTGCCAGCAATATGCGGTAGCCCAGGTCACACGCTGCGTTGGCACTGCCAATGCCGAACACTAAAAGGGCGTTGCCGGTGCTGGTTTCGAACTGCACGTCGAACATCCTGGTTTTGGCGGCTATATTTCCATTGTGAACTCGGTCGAGGTTGTTGGTGACGGTCCAGTCGGTGTTGTTGTATGAAACATAGCCGTCCAGTTGTCCGTCAGCACTTTGCGTGACAATCACTCGTTTGGAAGAAACATTGCTGAAGCGTATGACTGTCCATTCGATGGGGCTGCCGGCTGTTGGCAGTTCAGTTTCGTTGCTCCAATCACCGTTCCCTGTACTGTTCCAGAAGCGGATCTTGGGGCAGTTCGTGGCGTTCGTGGCACAGCTGCCGGTGTTGCTTCGGTAGACGGCTGTGGCGTTGGCAGCCTCTGTCACAGATGAGAAGAGGATGAAGAAGAGGGCTGCCAGTACAAAGAGAATCAATCCTTTTTGGCTTAGGGGATTCATCCTCATGTTTCTCCCTCGATTTCTTCTCGTTGGGTGAGGTTGTGATCTTGTACTTCTTCTGTCGTGAGGGCTCGGTTATACGTGCCGATTACACTTAGATTTCCTACCAATCCAGGGTCTGCGTAAATGTTGGACTTACCTAAGACGAGGTTGGAGGCATTGCTTGTCACGTTTCGACTGCTGTCACTAAAGTTGATCTCAGGCACACCGTCCACGTAGCCATAGACTCGCATCTGTTCTCGGTCCCTTACAAAGGCGATGTGGTGCCATTGATTGTCACTCAAGCTGCTGCTACCAATGATCTGTCCGCTTTCAGCGCCGGGGTCTGGAATCTCCCACCATTCCCCGCCTTCGATTCCGTCTTGCATCTTAATCGATAAGATGCCTGTGTGGGCAGAGATCATCCCAATGCGCCAGTAGTACTCCATGCTGTCGTACTCTCCGCTGCTGATGAACATCTGATCGGCAGTGACAGGGGTTCGCACCCATAATTCTGCGCTAAAGCTTCCATTCGATGGGTGGGGATCGTCTGTTGAGTAATTAGCGTAGGTGTTGTTAGTAAAGTTGTACGTTTCGTACTTGGTTTGGTTGATGAGGAACTGGATGTAGCCGCTGTTGTAAGGCGCAAGGTCATAGCGATTCGTCCAGTTGCCCGTCTCAAACGTTACGTTCAAGCTCTCTCCTTTGGTCACGTTGAGGTATTTGAAGGGGACTTCAATTTCAAGGGTGTTGTTGTTGCTGTAATATTGGCAGTTGCCGACTTTTCCGCCGGTGTTGTTGAAGACGCGGCATTTGCTGTTGTTGAGCTGGATGACGTGGGTGTATTTGAAAGGAAGCAATATACCTGTATCAGGAGCGGTGGGTTTGCCATTGTCCTCATTATTGGTGACGAAGATGCGGTAGTAGTTGTTGGCGCTGTAGTTCACTCCTCCTGCGAGTTGGAGATAGGCGAAGAGTCGTGTGGGGCCATTAGCAAGGCTGATGTTAGTGATATCGAAGGAGCTTCCTCCTGCGGCTTGGTCGCCGGCCGTGTCAGTTAAAATGGTGAGATTCCCCCAATCTGTTGTTTTGTTGTCGAGTTTGATGAAGGCGCTTTGGTTGAGGGTGTAAACAGTGGAAGGGGCTGAGTATCCGCCGTAGGCTGTTTGGAAGGCGAGGCTGTAGGGTTCAAAGGTAGTTACGGTTGTATCGGCTGTAAGGGTGTTGTCTCCATATGTATAGTAGCTTCCATTGATGCCTTGGGCGAAGCTGCCCAGGTCAAAGGCACTGTTGAGGCGTAGTCCAAGGATGCTTACTTTTGTGAGGGGATCATAAGGCACGCGGTAGAGGTTGAGCCAAGCACCGGTGGCAGCGTACGTGGAGAACGTAGTGGTGCCGCTGGTGCATTGAGGGGTGCAGCCGCGTTGGCTGAGTGTAGTGCCTGTAGTGTCCGTGTCCAAGACTAATTTTCCGCCGCTGTTGGTGCTGTTCCAGGCAAAGTCGGAGGGTCGCGCCGCATTGCTGTCCACGGCAGTATCGATATTGCGCGTTACGGCCCAAGTGGCACCGTTCCAGTAGGCTGTTCCTAGATCACTGCCGCTGTCTACAAAGACGGCTTGCAAGTCATCTGTGAGCGAGTCGGCTTTCAGGTGGATCCATTTGAGGTCGAGAGCATCGCCCGTATCGATGTCAAATCCGGGAGTAGTAGTCCAGCTTGCCCCGTTCCAGTATTTGGTTGTGACGTTTCCGTTCACTCCATCCCCTGCAACGACCATCGCTTTGCTTCCATCCTTGGCATAAGCCACATCTTGCGATTCAGTGGTGGTAATGGAGCTCGTGGTGGTGATATTCATTCGATTGCCCCAGTTGTCCCCATCCCAAACTCGTGCGGTGACATCGGAGAGGTTGGTATTGAGGTTGGCCATCACCATTTCAGAGCTGTCATCAGACGGGTTGCGATCCATGTTGATGTAGCTGGATTGGTCATCTTGGGTGCGTTGGTCATTGTCAATGCAGGTTTCGCCGCTGTTGGCCCAGCTGGTGTCATTCGCCAATAATACCTTGTACGCGAGGTCGCAGTTTCCGCTGGAATTCGTGGTGGCATAGGTTAGTACGGCGTCTCCACTTGCTGTTTCGAATTGCAGGTCAAATCGTCGTTCGTTTTTGGCGGCGTTGCTTCCAAACACTTGACCGATGTTGTTCGTGACCGTCCAGGCGGTGTTGTTGTACGAAACATATCCGTCGAGGAAGCCGTCGTCGCTCGAAGTGACAAGGGCTCGTTTGCTGCTGACATTGCTGAATCGGATGACGGCATATCGAACAGGGCTTCCGGCAGTCGGCAACTCAACTGCGCTTCCCCAGCTTCCCCCACCCGTGCTATCCCAGGCTCGAATCTTGGGGCAGTTCAAGGCGTTGGAAGCGCAGCTGCCCGTATTGCTTCTGTATACCACCGTGGCATTGGCAGCTTCTGCAAGGGTAGTGCCTAGAAGGACCAGGATGACTAGAAGTACTAGTAGGAAGGTGAGGTGAAGAGTTTGTCTCATGCCTTCACCTCAGTAAAGAGTGATTTTTGAGTTTGGTAATGGCTCTGCATTTCTTCAGGTGTAAGGGCATGGTCGTAGAGGTCAATAAGGGTAAACTCGCCATCATAGCCTGCATCGCTGTTCGGGTTTGATCTGCCAAGGATGAGGTGGCTTGCAGTATCCATGATGTCTGTGCTGGTGTCATTATAGGTGAGGTCAAGTTTTCCGTCTACATACCCAAGGATCGTGTTTTGGTTGCGGTCGCGTACCGCAAGGAGGTGATGCCATTGTCCATCATTCAGTAGAGTGGTTCCAAAGCTTTGCGGGCCGTCAACAAGGGCGTCTGGAATTTCTTTGATTGTTTCGCCTTCTTGGCTGCTGAGGCGTATGGCAAGGATCCCGTACCGGGCCATGTCCATTCCAATCTTCCAGTAGGTTTCGAATTGTCCTTCTTCGCTGCTAAGGAAAGTTTGGTCTTTAGTGGAGTTGGTGCGGATCCAGAATTCAGCGCTAAAGCTATCCTTGCCTGGATACAGGAGGGGGTGGGTGTAGTTGGCATAGGTCTCATTGTTTAGTGTGTAGTCGGTGTACGCTCCAATCTTGGATGTTTTATATTTCGATTTAATTTCACCAATGCGTTTTCCAAGTCCAGCATAGGCCGTAATCTTTTTCACAGTAAATTGAAGGGTCGTAGGAGTTTCATTAAAGGAGGTGTTAAGAAGGTTCCAGGCTTCGCAGCTTTGAGTGCCTGTGTTCCATCGTTCGCATCCAGCAAGGGCTTTAACAGGGTTTGTTTTGGGCAAAATGAAAGTGGCGCTGTTTAATTGGAATGTGTTTAAGTGGATGAGGGGGGTTGCAGCAAGGTAGATCTGATTGTTAAGAGTGATGTTTTGTTGGGTGAATAAGTCCAAGGACTGTATTTCTTCCAGGTCGTATACGTTTTCAAGCCGTATTTCAGCATCAGGCAGGTGAACTGTGACAGTATAATTATCGCCTGTGGTGTTAATGCTTGTGTTGACATCAAGTCTCTGGTCCAGTTCATCTTCCTCTTCTCGTAAGTCAATCGGGGTCGGGTGGGTAATCACTTCATAGTCTTGTTTCTGGTCAGCAACAGTAAGGCTGAAGCTTTGTCGCAGTTTCTTCTGTGTATTCGGGGCAAGGGCATAGAAGTTTTTCTCAATCACATCCGATTCTTTTTTAAGGGTCCATTGGATGCGCGGATGTTTTTCATCGATGACATTCACCGTGCCATCTTTGGGGTCGGTCACGCGCCAGCCCGCAGGTAAGTCTAGGTAGAAGCTTCCTATTTTCCTGTCCGTATTTTTCTGAATATTCAGGCGAACCCAAGTCTCGGTGTAGCTTTTGGTTTGGTGCATCTTGCAACCTTCACAGTTAAGGGTGAGCTGAGTCTGAATAGGCGGTTCTTTTACCGTGATGGTAAAGGGTTTGCTGGTGATGATTGCGTTTCCATCGCTGGCATAGACAAAGAGGCTGTAGCTTCCCGTTTTGTTTCCTTGCAGATTAAGGATGCCCTTTTCAATGTGAGCCGATAACTCAGTTGCGCTCGTTGTATAAATAAGTTCATCTTCATCTTGGAAGTAAGAGTTAAGATCTATAGGGGTAGAATAGCCTAAGTAACTCACAGTATCAGGAATGTTCTTGATTTGTTTGGGGGGCTCATTAAGGGTATGCTGACTATACGTGAGGTTGTAGAGTGTAACACGGGTGTTGTCATTGATTTCAATGACGAGGCGAGGGTCTACCAATTCAGTAGGGAGGTGGCAGCTTTCTTGGCAGTAGTTTTGGAAGCTGTAGAGTCCTCGGGGTTTTTCAGTAGCTTTCTTGGAAGAAATAGGAGTAGTGCCTTCCGTTTCAGGCGCAGCGTCAACGTGGAAACGAGTCTCGAGCCGTTCACTTACTCCATCTTGGGTGAGTAATCCAACAAGTTGGTAATCGCCTGGTCTTTGCACGGTGAAGTTCAGACTTTCAATGGGGATCGTATTGTTATCCGAATCGGTAAGATACATCGAGTAATAGCTATTCGAAGGGGCAAGGACGACGTAAACCATCTCTTCAATAGTATACTTTTCTTGGTCGGTCGTAAATACAAAGGTAATGCCTTGATTTTGTCGAACAGCATTTCCAGTAATAGCAAGCATGTCCAATCCCAGGCGATCTCCATCCAGTAGTACATAGCGTTGAGTTTTTTGAGTATGACCATTCTCAGCTTCTAAATAGAGATGAACACTGGGTTTTCCAATGAGACGGCCATTCGCACGTAAACTACTTAGATCAGTTAAGTTAAGAGGAATCGTCGTGTTTTCAGTAAAGGTGGTTTCAATGGGAATCGTCTGGAAAAGGCCGGCATCTTTAGCGACGTATCCAGTGTAAGTAAAAAATCCCAGAACGACAATGAGTAGGAAGAGTCCTGCGATGTGGGGTACTTTTTGCTCAACCAGGTAGTGTTGCAAAGCATAGGTATTTGCTTGGAATCCCTGCTGGAATCGTTGGAAAACACTCTGTACCTGGTAGGGTGCGATTTGAGAGGTAAGGTCAGAGTGGATCGAGTCAATAAGTTGGTGTTCGTATTCCTGAATCAAACTTTCTTGGTGTTCACGGTAACTTTGCAGGTTTTTTTTGCCGTTTAATACTTTGCATAGCCGTTCCTGATAAGCTGTGCTGGTCCATTGCTCTTCTTTGGCTTTTTGTCGTAAAGCTTCAGTCTGGCGTAGGGTGTAGTAATATTCTGTTTTTATTTTGGTAATAAGACCGCGCAGCCGTTGGACTTGGAGATCCGATAGATCTGCTCGTTTTCTCTCTTCACTATCAAGGTTTTTTTTCATTTGAGTTTTCCTTTCGCATTGTATTCTGTTGTCCAAACAGTTCGAGGATCGCGGTGTAGGATTTTAGCAATTTGACTGTAGCGCAGGTGGTGTGTCGAGCGCAGGTGGTGGGTGATGGTTTCAAGGATGCTTAGTTTGCGTTCAGAAAAAAGGGAAAGGGGGATGTGGTAGGGGGTGGGAATTGCAGTTAAACCAGAAGGATGTTTGTGCAAGCTGGCATGGTACGCCCCCCAGATCGTGCGGTACGTGCGATTGAGTTTTTGCGCAATTTCTTTGAGGGTGAAGTGCTGGTTTTCTTTGAGATATTTGGTGATGGTTTCAAGGCTGCTTAGGCTTGAACTAAAAATGGTGCAGGGCAAGGTAGTTTCTACGCTTTGGAGTTGGTTTAGAATTTCCTCGTAGGTGAGGTTGTGTTGTTCTCGAAGCGCAGCGTAGCTCTCTCGCAGTTGCTCAATTACTTTGTCTTTGCTGGGGGCTATTTCCTTCACGCAAGCTCCGTTTTTCGCTAATGGGGTCTTTTTAAGTGTCAGAATTTCCTTAGAAATTCTGATCACGCTCAAAAACCGCTCATTGTTCTTAATTGGCGGTTTTTGACGTCTTTGTATTTATAAGTCTTTTTATTTGTATATATAGGTATAATAGTTTGTATAATTAAGTAATAGTTAAAATAATAATTTGTACTAATAGGTAAATATTTAGTTAATTAAGTAAAAAATACGATAATAATTTGTACTAATAGGTAAAAGTTTAGTTAAATAGGTAATAATTGAGTATATATAAGTAAATAATAAATATGAACTATATAGAAAATATAGGGTAGAAGCAAGACAATCTTTATAATCCAGAGCTGATTTGTTCATAAAATGGAATCAGTTGAATCCCCAGTTGGATCCGTTATGCCTTGGATGGAGCAAGTATACAGCAATTTAAACCCTTATTTGAACCGGTTAGCCTTCGCCATCCTCATCTTGCTCGTCGGTTTCATCTTGGGTAAGCTCTTAGGGCGTTTCGTTCGTAGGGTTCTTGATGAGTTGGATATGGATGCTGCGCTCAAGAAAACCGTGGGGATTAAGGTTTCAGTCTCCAAGGTATTAAGTAGTTTTTCAGCCTTTATTGTTTACTTTGTGACCGTAATCTTATTCTTGAATAGTCTAGGTCTTACAACTGCCGTCTTAAACGCCATCTCAATTGGTGTGATCGTCTTAATCATGATTTCAGCAGCCTTGGCCATTCGGGACTTGGTTCCAAACCTCACGGCCGGGTTTGCCATCCACACCAAGCAAAAGATTAGTGTGGGCAATCAAATCGAGATGGAAGGGATCAAAGGTAAAGTCATAGAAGTAAGCCTGCTTGACACGCAGATTCGCACTTCAAGTGGAGACATCGTATTCATCCCCAATTCAATTCTGATAAAGAAAGTCTTAAGGAAAAGATAGTTTCTGTCGAGCATCGTTTGTTGGTTTGTTTAGCATCTTCAGGTCAAAATCCATGCAATGTGCTTATTAAGCGCGTTGCACGGGGATGCACAGAAATCGTCGAACGATTTCTGGCACAGAGGAGTTCTGAACTCCTCGTGCGAGGAATGTTTCATTCCTCTGCACCAGAAATCCGTTGAATTTCTGTGTGTCCCTTACGGGGGTGCAGCGCTTATAGAGTTATAATAGAGGATTTTGAAGATGCTAAACAAACACAAATAAAAAATACAAACAGAAAAAAAATAAAATTAATGCTGTACAACGTGTTTCTTTTTGACAATCGCTTTGACTTGAATGGGCAAACTCACAAGCTGGTTGTTCATGTTTTCAAGCAGGCTAAGAACGCTAAAAAGCTCGGTTCGTACAAAGGGCGGCAAGTTGATGTCATTGCTGATGTCGTCCAAGTCAGAGAGGCTCTGGTTGAGTTGAAGATGTATGTTTTGCGTATGCCCCAAGTTCTGCAGGATTATGCCCAGACGGCTGCGGATATTTTTAGGTACGCTGTTGTCACCGATTAGGTTGCTAAGTGCGTCTTGCACTTCGTTTTGTGTATTCATGTTCCCCTTCACCTCTGTTATGACTCGGATTTTTTCCCCGGTTCTTTGAGAACTTTTTTTTGGTTCTCAAAGTTCAGAAACCATTTAGGTTTCTGAGCCCCAAAAATTGCTTGCGATTTTTGTTGGTTCAGGAGCTTTTTTGAGCTCCTGTTTGAATATGCTTGAGGATCTCTTCTTGGAGGGCCTTGGTCTTCTCTCGAAACATGGATTCTTGCTTTTCGAGGGACTTAAGGCGTAATTGCCCGGTTTCTTTCTTGTTGGAAAGGTCGCTCTTGAGTTTGTCCTTCGTAATTTTAACCATGAGGTTTCCGATGATCTTAAAGGCTTCTTCGCTTCCCTCAAGTTCGGAGAGGGCACTTTCAATCTCAAGGTTTTGATTTTGGAATTGTTGTTTTTGAAGGGCAACGCTTTGCAGGTTTTGTTCGAGCATGGATAACTGGTTGATCTTGTTCTCCGTTTCAGCGTCCGGTTTTTGTTCTTGGGGGTTCATGGTTATTTATTTTTTTCGATGACCTCCAATGTTTTTTCATGTACGCTTAGGACCTTGGTGATGCTACCAACAACGATGCGTAAGGCCGTTGCGTCTTTTGCTTCAATGCGAAAGACATGCACATCTTTATTTTTGGTTAAGGTATACTGGGCTCGCTCGTTGATATTTTTTTCTTCGCTTTGGAATATCTTTTCAAGATTGGCTTTAGTGTTTACAAGGATTTCAGCAGTATACATGTTTAGCGGGCGACCACTTTGGTAGCCGTTACGCGGTCTTTGAATAGGATCTTGCTGCCGCAATAGATGCATCTAACTTTTTTCTTTACGTGTTGTGGCGCAACGATTTTATTGCAAAAGAAACATTTGTATTCGCTCATGTTGGATCCCTCAAATATGAATGTTCTAATCTTTTCGAATATTATTCAGTTTGGACAATAACTTTGATCGGGGTAAGTTTGCCTACCGTATAAGCTTTATTGGTGAATTTGCTCTCGCACTTTCGGCACTCCCAAATACCAACAGCAAGCTGTTTAGCCTTGATGAAGTGGCAGTAAGGGCATTTATGGAGCTTATGCTGCTCTTGTTCAACCTTGCCGAGCTTTTCTCGTAGCCTTCGGCCGTATCGTGCGCCAAAGCGCTTTACAGAACCATAGAGGTTTTTTTGTGTCATTGTACATGCCCTATTTAATGTCAGAATTCCGCCAATTGAGCATAAGTGAGTGGAATTCTGAGCATGCTCAATAACCACGATGAATTCTATAATAGTGGTTATAGACAGGTGATCTGGAAGGGGTTTAAAAAGGTTTCTGTAGTGGGGTTAAGAAAGAGGTCTTGTTTTATATAAACGCAAGGGAAGCTTCTCTTTAAGCTAGGTGGAGAAATTTTATATAGCTGCCCGTTTATTTTAAATGAATGGGTAAGCAGGGGATGATTCGGGCAAAGCCAAAGAAGTTAGATCTTTCAGCTTACACCTTGGCGGATATGCATTTTCATTCAAAGTACTCATATGATAGTCGAAGTGATATTGGTAAGATTTTAAAACGATGTAAAAAGTTAGGGATGGGCGTTGCTATAACCGATCATAATCAAGTACAAGGCTCATTAATGGCATTATCTCAAAAGGATGTGTTTGTAGTGCCAGGTGTTGAACTAAAGAGCAAGGAAGGAGTTCACATATTGGCGTATCCGTATTCAAAATCAGATTTATTGGAGTTGGAAAATAAGTGTATGCGCCCTTTTATGGATAAAAGCTTAAGTCTAAGTATCTCTGCAGTGGATTTATTAGACAAATTGAAGGGAATAAATTGCTTGGTCGGGGCGGCTCATCCGTATTTTAGTTATGTGGGGATACAGACCTCGCGATTAAAGAAAGATTTTATGAAGAATCTGGATTGTGTGGAAGTGTTAAATACAAATTCTTTAAAGAAGATGAATAATAAAGCCTATCAATGGGCAGTGGAGGGGGGCAAGGGCTTGATTGGAGGTTCAGACGGGCACCTAGTAAGAGATTTAGGAAAGACAGTAACAGGAGTGGAGGGCAAGGTAAAAGTAGAAGAATTTTTGGAAAGAATTCGCAAGAGAAGGTCATTCGTAATTGGTATGGAATCGAATTTTTTCACAAAGACATTTGAAACGGTTTTGAAGGAGGCGCATATCCTGACAAGTCCTAAAGGGATGAAGGTAGCGCAGGGCAATTTGAAATTGGCTTTCGGATATTATAAGTTTAAGCTCAATGATTGGGTCAAGAATCATAAGAAATCGTAAAGACAACGTAAGTATTTAAAAGCAAAGCTTCTTTTTCAGGGGTGTGCCCAGGTCGCATAATCTGGTATGATGGATGGTTTTCTGTCCAACACAGGAAAGTGCGCCGGTCTTGAAGTGGCGGAGTCCTTTAATGGATCCGACATGCTAAAATTGCTAAGCAATTTTTGAGATGTAATAGTTCTTAAGGAATCCGACATGCCAAAAATTGTTTACAATTTTTGAGCACCCTGGAACCGTAGGTTTCAGGGCAGAAGTCAACCGGTCCCTCTGGGATTCTCGGTTCAAACGAAGAATCAGAAATGGTTTTTCTGAATGTCCGGGCCTGGGCGCTTTTTTACTGGCAGATGTGGTCTGTTGTGAATGGTGTTGTTTCGTCCCCTTGCCCAGTAGTAGATATTTCTTGCACCTTATACCAGTTGTAGATCCCTTTTTTGGGTGTGATGGGGCTTGCATCGGTGTTAGTGTCTGTCCATTGGTAGTTGCTTCCGCTTCCGGTGGCGTAGATGAAGGGGCTTACGGTGATGTATTGTCCGTTTTTGTTGTCGCTCCATAAAACATTGAATCCGACGGTGTCTTGTTCCATGGTGGTGCTCCATTCTATTAGGATGTTGTTTGTGCCACAAGTAGATTTATAGTATGCCCAATTGACGCTCAAGGTAAGGTCTTTGGTGCAGTTCGTGCATCCGTCATTAGGCACATTGTTTCCGTCGTCGCACGTTTCGTTTTTGCCTTGTGTGTTTGGTTTCTGTATAATTCCGTCGCCACAGTAGGTTTTCTTACAGCTATTCATACAGGCATCTGTGTTAACAGCGTTTCCGTCGTCGCACTCTTCTCCAGCTTCAACAATGCCGTTTCCACATTTTGGAGGCGTGGTGCAATTCTTCGTACACGTTGTGGATCCTGCAACTCCAGCGTCGCAATCTTCGTAGCCATCGTTCTTGGGTCCGCCTAGTTTTCTTCCGTTGGGTTTCTGTACAATTGTATCGCCACAATAGGTTTGTACGCAGTTGTTGCCGCACAAGTCAGTAGGATTGGTGTTTCCGTCATCACATACTTCGATGCCGTTGTTCATCGGTCCGCCTGTCTTTTTTCCGTTTGGTTTTTGTACGATTCCATCTCCGCAATAGGTGAGTTTGCAATTGTAACAACCGTCGCTAGCGTTTGTGTTTCCGTCATCACATTCTTCGTTAGGGTCTAGGCGGCCATTTCCACATTGTATGAGCATGCAGTTTTTGGTGCAGCTGGCAGTTCCGCTTGGTCCAGCGTCGCACTCTTCATAACCGTCGTTTTTTGGTCCTCCTATTTTTAAACTGTTGGGTTTCTGAACTATAGAGTCGCCACAGATGGTCTGAATCTTAGTGCAGTTCTTAGTGCAGGTCGCGCTTCCAGCCGGCCCGTTGTCACAGTCCTCATACCCGTCATTCTTAGGTCCGCCTGTCTTTTTTCCGTTGGGTTTTTGTACGATTCCATCTCCGCAATAGGTGGTCATGCAGCCGTAACAGCCATCGCTTGCATTGGTGTTGCCGTCATCGCAGTCCTCATAGCCGTCGTTTTTCGGCCCTCCTGTGTGTTTTCCGTTGGGTTTTTGAATGATTTTGTCGCCGCAGTACGTAGGCACGCATTGATGGCATTCGTCAGCAGAATTTGTGTTGTTATCGTCACAGAGCTCGCCAGGGTCTACTTTACCATTGCCGCATTTGCAGTAGTTGGCATGGATTTTGTCAAGGATAGCTTCAAGGTTGGAAAAGTCAGTTCCGATCAGGTAGTAGTGCGTTTCGTCGGGGTCGTTGGCAATGTATTTTAGCAGTTGTTCTTCTTTGCTTTTTACTTTTATTGGGGGTAGTCCAAGTGCATAGATCTCCGTGCCTTTTGCTTTGGCCTGATCGGCTTGCTGTCGGGCGTACTGCCAGCAGTCCATGCCTCCAGCGTCTGGGCAGGTGGTTGGTTCTCCATCTGACCATAAGATCATGATTTCTTTCTGCACGTTTTGCGTGTCCAATTGTTGTTGGCCTATTCTGAGTCCTGCACCAATGTTGGTCCCTGAAAGGGTGGTGAGGGCGGCGGCTTTGTTGCGTACGAGGGGGATGTCGGAGGTGAGGGCTTGCACAAGTTCAGCCATGGACCAGAATCGGACGATGCCTGCCTGGTCAGGTGGCGCGTATCCTGCTACTTTGCTGAGGAAGAAGTCCAGCGCTTTTCGGGCACGTTCTATTTTTGTCTCTGCACCGTTTCCTACTGGGTCGTTCATGCTGCTACTGACGTCTACTACAGATAAGTAGTCGGTTCCGTTGCAGGCTTGTTGGCTTGCTTGGTCGACAGCTAGGAAATAAGTCCCAGTGGGGGTGACAATAGTGACTTGCTGTAAGGGAGTATTGGACGTACTGAGTTGGGTTGCGGGCGGGAGGTTGATGGGAGGTTTAATTTTTGGTTTCTTAATCGCTTCTCCTCCAATCGTGCCGTCCGGGCTTAAGGAGGTTCCAGCAAGGTTCAGAAGGATAACAATGGCTACAACCGCTACAAGGGCTACGATGGTGAGCTGTGGGGTAAGGTTCCGAGATGTCACAGCGCATTTCCTGGTTGAGAGATTTATAAGTTTTTTGTTTCTCGAGTAGATTTGTATTTTTTGGGGTGAACTTTTTATATCTCCCTTTTGTCTGAGAGAGTATAGAACCTGTGCTGGAGAGTGTATCTTGCGAGACAGGTTCGGTTGGACTGAGAGTGACTTTTCCTCCCCTATTTTTTTCTGTTATGGGGTTAGTGGTGATGGCGGTGATAGTCACGATTCCAGCGATAAGGACAAGTAAAAGTGTTTCTTTGGACAATTATAGGAAATCACATTAATTTTCGTATATTTTAAGGATTTCCTATATCTCAACAAACTTTACAATTTTATCCGAATATTAAAGTTTGTTGCTATAAATTTTGTTTTTCATGTATGCCACCTACTAAATTTTTAGAATGGCGTCCCTTTGCTAAAAAGAAATGCTGAGTTGCTTATATTGCTGAGTTGCTTATATTGCTGAGTTGCTTATATTCTTTTTCCTTAGGGTATATAAGATAGCAGTGTGCGCTTAGGAAGGGAATTTAAGCCGCTTTCCCCACTTGGGACATATGCGTGAAGACATCTTTGTAGCACGTAAAGAATCCAGTTTCTTTATAGGGAATCTTATTGGTTAAGCAGTAGTTCTTGATAATTGTTTTTGCTTTTTTGAGGTATTTACGGGACATATTGGGAAAGAGGTGGTGTTCGATTTGGTAGTTAAGACCTCCAAAGATATAGTCTTTGAAAAAGGAGGGGGTTAGGTTGCGTGCCGTGATGACTTGTTTTTCAAGATAAGACAATTTATCTGTTGGTTTTGGAAGGGGCATTCCGACGTGGTTGGGTACAAAGACCAAGGAGGCATAGAGCCCGCGTACAAGGGTCCCGATGGCATAGAGCAAAGCGGCCTTCCAAAATCCGATGAAGTAGCTTGGAATGCCGATCCAAAGCACGAGATGCATAAGAAGTCCAATGAGTTCAATCATCTTTCGTTTGAAAGGACATCGCAAAAGAACATGTTGGAAGGAAGTGCGTGTCATGTCAAATACACTTAAGGCATGTAAGGGCACGAAAAAGGCGATTTGATGTTTAGTAATCCACTTGAGGAGGCCCTTTCGTGCACGTGCTTGGGTTGTGTCATAGGCAAAGACTTGTTCAATGTCGGGGTCTCCCGGGTTAAAATTAGGAGATCGATGGTGAGCATTGTGTTTGGTTTCCCAGTGGTGGATGGAGATCCCGTTAATGAAGGTTAAAGAGAGGTATCCGATGGTTTCATTGAGCCACCTTTTGGTGGAAACCGCTCGATGGCCGGCATCGTGTGCGAGCAGTCCAAATTGAAAGCCTAAGAATCCAAGCAGGCAAACAATACCAATCTGGATATAAAAATTGCGGACGTAATAATAGATAATCCAGGTGCCGGTAAAGAGAGCAACAAGGATAGCACTTGTACGGATGTAATACCCAGGGGTTTTGTTAAGAAGCCCTTTTTCTTCAATGAGTCTTCGTAGGGCCGGATAGTCCATAAGTAGTCAATAAGAAATAGGGTATATAAATGTGATCCTAATAGTTTTTCAGAAGAGGTAAAGAAGGTTTAGCATCCTAAGGTCAAAACTCCTTCCATAGAAATCTTTAGGTTCGTTGGCGGGGGACGCCCCATTCGGGGCAGCAGAACCCTCAACGTAATCATCACGAGTTTTGAAGATGCTAAACCATTTCGCGGTAAACTTTTTATACCACCCTCTCGCTTTAGATGCAATGGGCGTTGCAATCACAGACCTCTTAGTTTCAAAGCAGGTGGCCATCGAGGACTTAAATGGTAAGGTGTTGGCTGTTGATGCGTATAACATTTTGTATCAGTTTCTAAGTTCGATTCGCAATCAGGATGGTACACCGCTGATGGATAGCAAAGGTCGTGTGACCAGTCACTTGATGGGTTTATTCATGCGTTTTTCGCGTCTCCTAGAGTACAACATCAAGCTTATTTTTGTCTTTGACGGAAAAGTGCCTGATTTAAAGAAGAAGGAGCAGGAGCGTCGTCATGGGTTGAAGGTGGAGGCGCAAAAGCAGTACGACGTAGCAAAGGAAGCGGAGGATACAGAGTCCATGCGCAAGTTTGCCTCGCGCACCTCGCGCCTGACAACAGAAATGGTGCACGAGGCGCAAGAGCTCCTCTCGGCCATGGGCATTCCTTGGCTCCAAGCACCTTCAGAGGGAGAAGCTCAGGCCGCATTTATGGTAAAACAAGGCGACGCCTATGCCATTGTAAGTCAAGACGCAGATTGTTTTTTGTTCGGTGCTTCGCGTTTCATAAAAAACTTAACCTTGAGTGAGAAGAGAAAAAAGGTGGGAAAGCTTGCCTTTGAAAAGGTCGTCCCAGAAATTCTTTCCTTGTCAGACAATCTCAATCATCTAGGAGTCGTTCAGGACCAGTTAATCGTCTTGTCCATGTTGGTAGGTACTGATTACAATCCTGGCGGTATCAAAGGAATCGGTCCAAAAAATGCATTAAAGATGGTGAAGCAGTATAAGATGGATTTTGAAGCCTTGTTCAAGGAAGCCAAGTGGGATGATTTCTTCTCCTTTTCTTGGAAGGAAGTCTTTGATACGTTCAAGAACATCCCAACGTCAAAAGAGTATAAATTGGAGTGGAGGCCGGTAAATGAGGAAGCGGTGTTGAAGGTCTTGGTGGAGGAGCATGGCTTTAGCCGGGAAAGGGTGAAGTCATCTTTGGATAAGCTAAGCAAGAGTCCGGCAAAGCAGCAGAAGGGATTGAGTGATTTTTTTGGGGGTTCCTAGATGCT
This sequence comes from Nanobdellota archaeon, assembly GCA_038046485.1. Classification (GTDB taxonomy): domain Archaea; phylum Nanobdellota; class Nanobdellia; order Woesearchaeales; family SM23-78; genus JBBSWA01. The sequence goes on along the minus strand of JBBSWA010000033.1, from coordinate 19,513 downwards.
TCCTTGGTATGTATTGGGTTTGTTGGCAGCTGCGTGCTGGTCGGTGCATGTGGTTTTGGGTAAAAAAGTATTGTTTAAGCAGCATGCAATTCAATACATCACTTTATTTTCTCTCATTGGCTTGATTTTAATTCTTCCATTTTCAGGTAGGGTGGTTTGGGATTTAGAACCTTTGGTGTATGTGCTGTTATTTGTAGATTCTTTGTTGTGGGTTTCGGCTTTGGTCTTGGCGTTCAAGGCTTTGCGGCATATGGAGGTTTCCCAGTACATTCCTTTGGAGAATTTAAGTGTGTTGGTTGTTTTGTTCTTCGGAGTTTTTCTCTTGGGCGAAGAATTAAAAGCAATTCATTACCTTGGCATTTTTTGCCTGGTAGGTGGGGGGATATGGCTCTGCTCAGATAATCTCCATGTGTTATGGAAGGATAAAAAGTTTTTATTGTTCGGTTTGGCAGCGAGCATATTGTATGGGTTGTCCGAAGTTTTTGATAAGATATTTGTAAGTCCTCAGACAGTCGGGCTTTCCTTTTCTCCCGTTGATGCCTTTTCATTGTTTTTCTTGGAGCGTTTGCTGGTCGTTCTAAACTTTATAGGTCTCACTTTTTTATGGTACGGAGGGTTTAAGGATGTAAAGATGAGTTGGAGTTTAGGGGGACATTGGGTTTTACTATCAGCGGCGTTTGATATGTTGGCGAATTATTTTTATTTTTCTGCACTTCCTTTGGCGTATGTTTCTTTACTGGTGCCAATAACTCGTTTATATACGATTTTTGATGTGTTAATAGGGGGGCGTTTCTTTCATGATCATAGGCTTGTACATAGATTCTTGTCCTGTGGTTTGATGTTGTTGGGAGTGTATTTGGTGGTGGGATGATGGAATGGTATGTTTACGTCTTGTCCGGTGCCTTTCTATTGGCACTCGCAGATGTTTGGACGAAAAAGTTGTTGTTTAAGGAGCATTCTTTGGAGTTTTTGTCGACGAGGGCAGTTACGACGTTAGTCTTGTTGTTGATCGTCGCTCCGTTTGCTCCTAAGCTCCCTTCCTGGCCGGTTTTGTTGTTGATCTTTTTTGTTTCATTAACCATAAGTATTAGTTTGTGGTTGGAGATTAAGGCCTTGAAGCATCTGGAAATATCGGTGATGGAGCCTTTATTTAACCTGAGTCCTTTGTTCTTGGTGGTGTTCGCTTATTTTTTCTTAGGTGAACGACTTTCATGGTTGCAGGGAGTTGGGGTGGTGTGCCTGATCATTGGCGCATACATCTTGGAAGGTATCTCTCATAAAAATCTCTTGGCTCCTTTGCAGAAGTTGTTTTCTTCTTCTCCGATGATCTGTCTTTTGTCGGCGTTGGTGTTGTTCAGTGCTGTATCGACGTTTGAAAAGTACTTGTTCGGGCATGCAGTGGCCGCCTTGACGTATGTATATTTTGTTTGGGTATTTATCTGTCTGGATTTAATCATCTTGGATGCCTTTTTGTATCGCTTGAAATGGGTAAGATCAGATCTAAAAAAGTATGGTTGGTTGACTTTCCTGGTATCGTTCTTGCATCTGTCTTCCATCACCTTGCACTTGGTCGGGGTTTCATTGGCTCCAGTAAGCCTGGCTCTTCCGACGCGTCGGCTTTCAACATTGTTCGCAACATTTTTGGGGGGTAAATTATATCACGAAAAGGGTCTTTCACATCGGGTCTTGGCATGTTGCATTTTGCTCGCAGGAGTGATTTTGATTATAATATAAATACAATCAAAAAGTTTATAAGTATGTATCTATTAGTTACAAGTAAATAACGATGAAACAGCTCCTTAAGCTACACAGTCCCACTCTAGACACGGTCCAAATGGTAGAGGACACCATTCAAAAAGAAAAAGAAGTCATAAAAATAGCTGAATTAAAGCGTCGCTTGCCTCGTAAAGTCAACCACAATACCCTCAAAGTCATTCTAACTTATTTGCAGAAAAGCGGAAAAATCGAATTTACACCAGAGGGTGTCGTATGGATTGCTACACCTAAAGAAGATATAGCGGCAATCTTGCGTAAGGGCCGTTCATGGAATTAAGAGATAAGGCTAAGTCAGTGCAGGTTATAGGGATAGCAGATGAAGCATTAGCAAAGTTAGAAGCTTCTATTAATTCTGTTGAAGCACAGGGCAAGACACCCCCTAAATTAGATGTACAGTTGTTAAAGAGCATCCATCGTTCATTGGACATCCTTAAAATAAATCCATTTACCGGTGATCCGGTGCCGCATCGTCTTTGGCCAAAGGAATTCGAAAACCTACCAAATTTATTTCGAATGGAATTGTCTCAATTTTGGAGACTTTTGTATTATGTAATCGGAGATGAAGTTAGAGTAATCAGTGTGGTCTTTGAAATCTGTGATCATGCTCAGTATAATAAGATTTTGGGATATAGGAAGAAGTAGTGTTTACACGCAACTTTTTAAACTTCTTTTCTTCCCAGTATAACATGTTAGCGATAAAGGTCCCCCTAAAAGAAGCAGAAAAGGCCAAGCAGTTCTTGATGAAAAAAGGCTTATTAGATAAGCGGTACTCGGTTGCGAGGCAAGTTCCTTGCCGAGCTCAGCACGATAGTGCTGTTGCAAAGCAACCGGCCTGTATTCTGTTTCCAGTATTAAAACGTTTTACTTCTAAGTATCCTTTTGTGGAGGTTCAGTTAAAAGCGCGCCGGTTAAAAGCGCAAGACCTGAAGTCTTCATTAGAAAAAGAGCTTTCAGAGAAGGAATTAGCAAAGGTCAAGTCTTCTTTGGATGTTGTCGGGGACATCGGGATCATTGAGGTTGCAAATGAGCTGCAACAGCGCGCTCAATTGATTGCTAAGCACCTGCTGCAATCGCGTCCAAGCATCAAAACAGTGCTTCAAAAAGGTAAGCATGAGGGGGAGCTTCGTGTTCAGAAACTCGCCTTTTTAGCTGGAGAAGACACACGTGAAACCACCCATAAAGAAAATGGCGTCCGTATCCACGTAAATGTAGAAACCGTTTATTTCTCACCCAGGTTAAGTGAGGATCGCAAGCGCATCGCCGAGCAAATTAAACCCAATGAAAAGGTCTTGGTTATGTTCTCCGGTTGCGGGGTTTACCCGGTTGTTTTTGCAAAAAAATCAAGAGCAAAGGAAATCGTTGGCATTGAACTCAACCCCCAAGGTCATCGATATGCGCAGGAAAACATCCGGTTGAACAAGGTAAAAAACGTGCGTTTCTATGAAGGGGATGTAAGAAAAGTCCTTCCTAAATTAGACGAAAAGTTTGATCGCATCCTCATGCCTCTTCCACATTCCGCAGAGGCCTTCTTAACCCTTGCATTGTCTGTTGCAAATCCAGACGCCATCATCCATTTCTACGACATCGAAAAAGAGGGCGAGTTGGACCAAGCAAAAGAGAAGGTAAGGGCAGCCTGTAAAGCGCTCAACAGATCCTGTCGTGTTCTTCGCCTGGTCAAGTGCGGCCAAGTCGGCCAGCGCCTCTTTAGGCTCTGCGTCGATGCAAAAGTAGGATAACTTCATAGCATCCTGGAATGATTAGGTTTTGGCATAATAATCTTTATAATGACCTGGATTTATTAGTCTTTTTTAGAATGCGTATTGAACCTTCTGCAGAAGCATATAAAGCTGTTTTAGAGGCAGGTCTTTTGGATCCTCTAGTAAAGCGATTGAGCAATGGGTGTGCAGATTGGTTCAGAGAAGTCTTAGGTGCTGCACATTTATCTCAAGAAGAGGCGTATACTCGACATAGTGGAGTAAAAGGAAAAGATCCATTAAGTGAGGCCTTAAAGCAGGCTTTATCGATTAAAACAAGGGAATCTCGGGAGGGAAATTACCTGTCTCGTTTAGCAGATACAGGTTTAGTGACAAAAATATTACTCAATGAAAAAGATGCAAAAAAAATTCAGGAACCTCCACATCCAGCTTCGTGGCATTCAATCCCTTATGGTCATAATGCGGTTTTTGCGTGTGCGGCTTCTCAATTGTATGACTTAGACCATCAAGTTGCTTGTTCACTTTGGGTGGAGGACGCAAACTTTCGATTGAGAAGAGGTGGAAGTGGGGCTTTAGTAGAAAGGCTAGACTTATCTGAAAAGGGGATTTGGAAAACAATCCATCCAGAATCGGGGTTGATGAGGCAGGAACACTTTGACGCACCAGATCTTAGCAATTCAAACGGTTTTTGCAATAGTCAAACAGAAAAATCAGCGTTGGAAGAGGCACTAAGAAATTATTTTAGAAATCAGCCAAACATCCCTAAATAATCATTACTCGTATTTTCTTCTTTTCGTACTTTTTGAATGGCGGATTTGAGGTCTTGTTCATTGATGACCGTGCGGCTTGCTCGGATGGCAAAGTAGCCAGCTTCCGTGCATACGGATTTGATTTCAGCGCCGGAGAATTCTTCAAGGTGATCCAAAAATTTGCTAGGAACGAGGTTGGCCTGGAAGCGCATGTTTTGGCTGTGGATCTTGAAGATATCGCAAATGCCTTCTTTGCTGGGGTGTGTCACTTCAATGAGTCGATCAAGCCGTCCAGGTCTTAATATAGCTGGGTCTAAAATGTCTTTGCGGTTGGTGCAGCCAATGATCTTAACATTATCTAGGGGTTTAAATCCGTCCAATTCAGCAAGGAGTTGCATGAAGGTGCGTTGAACCTCGCGTTCGCCCGAGGTTCCGAGTTCAACTCTTCGTGCAGCAAGGGCATCGAGCTCATCAATGAAGACAATGCTTGGGGCTTTGGCGCGTGCAAGTTCAAAGATCTCTTTTACAAGTTTGGCGCCTTCTCCAATGAACTTCTGAACCAATTCAGAAGCCACAATTTCAATGAAGGTACAGTGAGCGCTAGAAGCAACAGCCTTGGCAAGTAAGGTCTTCCCCGTTCCAGGTGGTCCATAGAGCAAGATACCTTTAGGGGGTGTGATGCCTACTTTCTTGAATAGTTCAGGGTGGGTGAGGGGGAGTTCAATGACTTCTTTGATGTCAACGATTTGGCTTTTTAAGCCACCCACTTGGCTCCAGGGTACATTGGGTTTTTCGATGATGACAAACTTTTCAGCATGGAATTTGGTGTTGGTTTCAATCTTATCCACAACGGTGAGGTTTTTTTGTTCGATGAGAACAGAATGGCCGGGGGCCACATTTTGGACGTGTCCGGCAATTTCAACAAGGAATTTGTTTCCATTGGGGATTTTGATGACGGCCTTGCCATCCATTAAGTCTACAACGTCCGCCAGCATCAGGGCAGGCGTTCGATACTTGTTCACTTCTTCTTTGAGCTGGTGAACCGTCTCGCGCAATAGCTTATTTTCTTCTTCAAGGTTAAGCCCGGAAGTCGTGGTAAACGAGAAGACCGGACCTTCAGAGGTTGCCTTTAGGTCGGCATTAACAACGGCATCAGAAGGGTCACTCATGTAAGATTAGGTATAGATCCCTTTATATATAAACTTTGTGGGGAGTATTTTTAAAGCTTTCCCCTTATTTTTGGGGTGGAAGAAATTGACAAAGAGGGATAAGCAGAGTAAGAGTACAAGGGTGATGATGATTTTATTTTTTGAGACACATAAGATCATTCTTATTATCCTTATAATCTATACAATTCATGAACGGGTGTCTTCCTTATAAATTTTGTCTGCCTACGCCGTAGGCTTGGTCACATGACAGTAACTAGGTCAATTAAAATCCCGATAACTATTTAAGGGATCATCGCTTCTTGTAGGTTATGGAGTCGATTGTTATTCCTAAGCAAGTTTTTACGAAGATCCTGTCTGATGTAGAAATGTTAATTGATGATGTAGAGATGGCCCTAGATGTTAAGGTAAGGCAAAGAATTCTAGATATAGACACGGGTAGAGAGAAAGGAAAGTCGGAGAAAGAGTATTATGCCTATCTTGAAAAGAGAGGGGTTAAGGTTGGGAAAGTTCGTAGTTAGGTTTCATTCAGAGTTCTTTAAGGATTTAGGTAAGCTTTCCAAGAATGATATCGAAATTTTTGAGGCTAAGAAAGAAAAGATTAAGGCAAATCCACTTAGGTTAAAGCATCTCTCAGGTGGTTCAAATTGTTATCGAGAAGAGATCACTTCAAATACCCGTTTGATTTATTATATTTTAGGAAATGAGATTTGGATGTTAGTCATTGATAAACATGATAAGGCCTATAGAAATTTTAGGAAGCGGCTTTATTCTTTAAAAACAAGGTTTTCTGAATAGCTAGGCCGTCGGCTTGGTCACATTGCAATCCTTCACTAGCACATGCGGGGTAAGGGTAGGCGTATTCACTTCCCAGCTGTAGACTTGTTCGCTTTTTCGTCCAAGGGCGATCACATTCTTTAGGATCCGAAGAAGGTTTTCACTGATACGTAACTCCTTGACAGGATATTGAATCTTGCCATTCTCAATGTAGAAGAGCCCATCGCGAGGAATCGTCGAAAAGTCTCCTTTCTCATAATTTTGAAAACGAGTATACCATACATTCGTCACATACAGTCCCTTTTTCATGCCTTGAATCATTTCTTCGGTCGTCTGATCGCCGGGTGAAACAACTAAATTAGAAGGCTCAGGAGAAAGCAGTCCGGCATTTCCGGTAGTGCTCACACCATACTTGTGAGCGGTACTCGTATTGTGCAAGTAAGTTTGAAACACGCCTTTTTTGATCAAGCAAGTATCTTGGCTGGGGACTCCTTCTGCGTCAAACGCCGTGCTATGAAATCCATTCTTAAGACGGGCATCATCATGTAAGGTAACCAAGTCACTGCCAATCTTTTCCCCGACTTTATTTTTCAGGCAGGAGAAGCCTGCATCGACATTGTAGGGGCTAACACTTTGTCCAATATTTTCCCAGACATGGGAGATGGGGTGAGGATGAAACAAGATGTCATATTTCCCAGCTATTCCTGATTTAGGGTTCTTTCCATCTACAGCAGTCTCAGCTGCTTCCTGTGCCGCTTTTTGTGGTTTAAACTTAGCTAGCATATTGCTCGTAGCAACCCCATGGCCTGAAGCGTCTTTGTCGGTAAAGCTTCGAATGCTATAATACAATCCTGTTTTTTCTTCCTTAGCTTCAATTCCACCACTCGTAAGGAGATTGGTTTTGACAATGCGGCTTTGTAAGATGCCGCTATTTCGCGTAGCACCATATTGTTGAGCTTTTTGTAGGCTTTCTTGATAGATATCTACCAGTTCTGCGTCTTTGACTTTAGGGTCATACAATTCTTCGACAGGAGGGCGCGTCTTAAAGCCTTGCGCAATTCCGTGGTAATTCGGATTTGGCTCAGATAATTTAGCAAGTTCAATGGTTTTTTTGGCAATGGCATCCGCTGCTTGAGTTGTATTCTCATGGAGTGAAGTCGAAACAATTCTTTTTTTGTAAGCAACAAAAATGCCCGTCCCCGTTGCTGTCCAGCTTTTATGATTCACCAGTTTATCATTCGCAAACTTAAGCAGGGTGCTTTCTTCTTCATTGTACTGTAAGACAACATCTTCTGCTCCAAGTTGCTGTAGTTTTTTTAGTAAATAAGGTAGGATTTCCATGGTATTTATTTAGCATCCTCCGGGCAAAATTCGTTGAGTAAACACAGTGGGAGCGTTGCGAGGGGTTGCGCTCAAGAGCGAAGCTCTTGGCGTGCCAGAAATGCAAACATTTCTGAGCACTCCATACGGGAACGCAGCTCTTACAGGAAGTGAAGCAAGAATTTTGCAGATGCTAAATATAATCGAGTTCATAGTTATCACGTTCGTAACTTCAAATTGCGTAGGCGCATACTCGGTCCGCCGAACCAGACAGGGATGCCTTGCATGGGCTCTCCCTTGCCGCAGTTCCCAGCATAGTACGCACTATTTTGTGCAACCGCATCCACACTGCTCCATAGTTTGGGAGTTGTAATCTCAAGAGTAGGGTTTCGTACCGGTTCGGCAATCTTCCCATTTTTAATCAGGTAGGCTTCAGCTCCAGTATAGCGTGCATTCAATCGTTTATCATCAATGTTCCATTCCATGTAATTCTTGATCCAAACACCGAGTTTGATGCCTTCAAAGAGTTCTTCTTCATCCTTATACTCTCCAGGAAGCAAGATCGTATTGCTCATGCGGATGATGCTTTCTTTGTCATAGTCCGTTGCCCGGCTGCTGCCATTGCTTTTGCCGTGATTCATGGCCGCAGAGGTTTCTCGGTTATGTAAAAATTCATGGATCATTCCTTTCTTAATCAAGTATTTACGCCGAGCGCGTACGCCTTCATTGTCGTATTTATAGTGTCCATATCCCCCCAGTAGGGTGGGATCATCACAAACCGTAACACAGTCATTTCCAATGCGGCTGCCAATCATCTCAGGCGTAATAAAACTCTCCCCGGCTTGGGCAGCCTCGCGACCAAGAATGCGGTCTGCTTCATAGGGGTGTCCTACGCTTTCATGGACCATAATGCCAGTCATTTCAGGGCTTACAACAACATCCAAATTCTCTTTAGGAGCCGCTTTTCCTTCGGTGACATTTTTATACAAGGCGTTGGCTTGTTCAGGTAAAACTTGGTTTAATTTCCAGCCAAGGAGTCCTTCCCAGCCTTGTGTTGCTCCGTACTCGCAGAATTTTTGGCTGGTCTCTTTTCCTACTTGAATGATGTAATTGTAAAAGAAGTGTACTTTGGGAATTGTTTGAGTCAGGCGGATGCCTTCGCGCGTTGCTAGATATTCAGTTGTCTGACTATCAGTGTAATGCAAGTAGCGGCTGGGCATTTGAACGCCCGTTGCAAGCAAGTCTTGATCGAGTTCTTTCAAAAAACGAATTTTAGTTTCAGGATCTAACTTCTGGGGGTCAACCTGGGCCTTTACAACATACCTGTCTTGATAGGGCTCTTCCATGCTTAAAGTAACTTCTTCCGAATATCGTTGGGCTTTTTGGGCGTGATGCAGGGCCGTCTGCAGTTTTTGTTGAATCGCGCTTCGTTGCAGTTCATTCGTGCTCACAAAGTTGAGTTTATTTTTAAGTAAGAACCGCACACCCAGGCCTTGAACTTGGCCATACCCTGCAAGGTCAATCGTTCCATTTTTCAGGATAAAGTCATGTCCCTCGCTCTCTTCCAACCTTGCTTCCACATAGCTGCACCCCTTCTTTTCTAAGAATTGAATCGCAAAGTGTACGAGATCTTCATCCATCTTCATCAGGTTTCCGTCGATGGTTTATATAATTTGCGTTGATGGTTTATAAATCGAGGTTGAAAATAAAAAAGTCATAAAACTTCTTTCATATAATCAGGTACCTCTCCAGCATCTTCGATTTCTTTAGTTTGGTTGAGATAAGCCACAAAAAGGGTGATGTATTGCATGTAAAGTCTAAATGTGCGGCTGAGAGTGTCTTTAGTAAATTCAGGATGCTGCCCCATTGTCACTTCTTCTGCAAACTCGATGGCTTCTCTTTTTTTGAAAGGAGTTTCTGAAGGGTTCTTGAAGAATTCTAGAAATTGGATGAGATAGTATTCTTTATCTGCTGAGCAGTGTTTTATTATATAATCTTTAAAGGTATCATAGCTAAAAGGTTTTCCAGGAAGTATAGAAAAATAGAGGTAGGCAATTTGCTTGCTAAAGGCTCTGATTTCAGCTTCGTCCATCTGGTATAACATCCGTTTTTTGATCGTATCGATTTCAGCAGTATGGCTTGGAAAATAGATATGGTCGCATTCATGATAGACTCTGCTAATGATAGCCACTAGGTTTTTTCTAAAATCTTCATCAGTGGTGGCCTGTTCTAAAATCCCAATGCAGATATGCATACCTAAATAGGCATCATGAGATTCTACCCATGCCTGAACGCGGTCTATTTCTGCTTCCATATGGAAAGTAATCGGTTTGCATACTTCTGGGTAGACTTTTTGTATGAGGGGGTCGTCAACAAAGAAAGTGTTAGCAGTATATGAGTTCCATACAATTCGTAGGCAATCTAGAAATCGGCATTTTTTTCCTTGAGTTAAGCTGGGTTGATAAATTTTTGCAGCATGCATCAGCTTGCTTTCAAGGTATTTAGCAAGGGCGATCTCAGCGTTGAAGGGCATTCCTTCACGAACGCCTTCTTTGCGCAGTTTTTGGATAAGGGCTCTTCGTAGTTCTGCCCACTTGTTCTCAGGCATTATTTTTTCTAGGCAGTTGTTTTTAAATAGTTACCCATAGAATCCGAAACCTTTATAAATTTAACAATATTTAATAGTGTTAAATATGGAGATATTCATGGACGCTTGTACGCTTATATTGCTAGCAAAGGCTTCGGTACTAGAAACAGCGTTAGAAAATTATAACATCGCAGTCACAAAGTACGTTTACGATGAGGTCATGGAAGGCAAGAGTAAGATGTTTCAAGACGCCTTTTTGGTGGATAAATTACAGAAAGAAAATAAGTTGAAACAAGTAGATTCGGATAGGAAGATGGTGGAAAAATTGGTACAAGATTTCAATATGGGTAAAGGAGAGGCTTCAACGATTGCTGTGGCAATAAAAGAAAAATCGATGGTTGCCACGGATGACAAGCAAGGAAGAAAAGCAGCCAAGATAAACAACCTCGCCCTCTTAAGCTCAATACAAGTTACAATAAGTTTATATAAGAAAAAAAGGATAAGCCGTGAGAAAGTGATACAAGCCATAAAAATATTAGAAGAAAAAGGACGATTCGAAAAAAATATAATTGAAAAAGCATTGGAGGGCATAAAATGACGCAAGCTAAGTTTTTAGGAGTACGCTTATCAGAAAACATTGTGGCAATGGTAGAACAAACAGCTAAGGAAGAAATGATAAACAAAACAGAAGCACTGAAGGAGCTCATTGTAATAGGAAGAAAACAACTCTTACTCACAAAATACTTAAACCTTTATCGAGAAGGAAAATGTTCACTAGATAAAGTCGCAGAAGCTACAGGCTTAACTCTAAGTGAAGTAATGGATGAAGCAGCCAAAGCAGGAATAAAGCACGATTTAACAGTCGAAGAATATCAAGAGGGATTGGCTCTTTTAAAATGATAAAGAAAATAAAGTTGGAACGTATGGGAAGTTGAGTTGAGAAAAGTAAATTTGCAGAGATAGATGTAAAGGTTTTAGATCATAAAATAAAAGAGGGTTTATTAAAAAGATTTAGTAAAAAAATAAAGTAAGAAAAAATAAAAAATTCTTAGTTCCAGTTGCTCGCGTATCGCCAGTTTCCGTACCATCCGCCTGGATAAACAGGGTTGTATCTGTTATTTCCGCCATAGCCATAGTTTCCGTATCCACCATAGCCGTAGTTTTGGTAGCCATAGTTCTGATATCCGTAGTTTTGGTAGGCTAGAGGCGTTACTTGAGGCATGCCTGGGCTAACAACTGTGCTAACAACAGGTTGGTATGAAACCGTGGTTACAGGAACCGTGTAGGTTCGCTCGCCAACAACTTCATATTGGACATTTTCATCGTATTGAGGTTCTTGGATGAGGGGTTCTTGCAGGTCCGTTTCATAAACTGGGTCATGGTAGACTTGTTCTACATGTTCATCGGTGTAATGGACATTTTGGTGATGGTCGATGACTTTGTAGTAGTGGTTGTGGACTTGTTTTAGGTTGTGCAAGTAGTTGTGGGTATAATACCGATTGACTTCATTGTAGTGGTTGACATCCTGTTCATAATTAAGTTCTTGGGTGTCTTCGTAGTGTTCATCTTGACTTTTAGTAGTGTCTTGTCCCTGAACTTGAACAGAGGGAAAGCTTAAGTCTTGAACAGCAGGAGCGGTATTCACAATGGCTCGTTCTTGAACCTTTACATCGCTAAAAGTAGGTTGATATTCCTTGGTGTCATAGGCCATATTTTGCCCGGCTTGAAGAACAATGGGTTCATCAGCCTTAACAGTTCCTTGGACAACAGCTTCTGTTTTTTGTACATAAGTCGTTTTAGGGACAGGCACTTGTGTAACAACGGAAGTGACATGAGGAGCAACATCAACACCGGTATATGTGTAAGGGGTGCTTCGGTCGCCCATGCGATAGTTTTTGTAGTTGGAGCTGGGAATGACTCGATAAGCTTGAGCAGCTTGATCAGGTACATTTGTAGAAACACCAACCATGTATTGCTTTCCATCATAAGTATAGGTGAGGGGGTTTTGGGCGGCTTGGATACTCCAGGCGGCCACAAAGGTAAGTAGTGTTACGATAAATGCAATCGCGATTTTTTTGGTCCAATTGTGGGTATTCATGAGGGGGGTAAACCACAAGGTCTTTTTAAACCTTTCGGGTATTTATCCCTTAAGAGTGGTACTCAATGCCTAGAAAGCCACCCATAGGCTTTTAAATCAAATAAAAATTGCAAAAATGGGGTGCTAAGTATGGTATACATCAAAGAATTCAAAGAGTTCGTAAAGGAGTATAAAGTCTTAGGGTTGGCAATTGGTTTCATCATCGGTGGAGCGGCCACAACGCTCGTCCAGTCCTTGGTTAAGGACGTTGTCATGCCCATCATCACTCCGTTCATTCCGGGCGGAGCTTGGCAGGAAGCAACCTTTTCCTTAGGTCCGATTGTCATTCGTTGGGGCTCTTTTCTGGCCAACTTGATCAACTTCTTGATCTTAGCCTATGTCGTCTTCCTCATAGCCAAGTTGATCTTAAGGGAAGAGAAAGTCACAAAGAAGTAGGTTTTTAAACTTTTTATTTTTCTTTTTCCTATGGAAAGACCTTGGGGTGTCGGAATAGTAATCACAGATCCAAATCGTTCTTTATTTTTAGTAGAAAGAAAATGTGACCGTTACCCGTATAAGCAGTATCGAGGAGCGTATTCTTTTATTGGGGGTGGATGTGAGGCGGGTGAAACAGTAGAAGGAACACTTTTTAGGGAGTTGGGAGAAGAAATGACTCCAAAAATGGCAGATGAGGTGTCTAAGGTGGCAAGACATCTTTTTGATGTGTCTATCACGAAAGGGGATACATATGATTATTCTTTATTTGAATCCGTTCTTCCAGTAAGGATGTTTGATGGGATAGAAGCTCACAAGATTGAGGAAGGGAAAGGAGTTGTGGTTGCTCGAGATAAATTAGTCGAAGTGCCTTTTATCTGGGGATTAGAAGATGTAGTCGATCTGTATTTAAGAGGTCACGGCTCGCTTAGATAGCAATCTTTTTATCTCACAAGGTTATTCCTTGATCATGGATCTTCTAGAGGAGGTTAAGCGTTACAATCCTCATGCCAATTTGGAGTTAATTGAAAAGGCACTGAAGTTTGCCGATAAGGCTCATGAAGGGCAAAAGCGGGCAACAGGCGAGCCGTATATGATTCATTGCCTAGCGGTGGCGCATATTTTAGTTGATCTAAAAGCCGATTCCAGTACGATTGCCGCAGCCCTCTTGCACGATGTCTTGGAAGATACCAAGGTGAAGGAAGCCTCTTTAAAAAAAGAGTTTGGAGAGGAAATTGCAAACCTAGTAGATGGGGTTACAAAGATTCAGAGTTTGCAGATGGATAAGGAAACCATTGCCGCTGAGAACATGCGTAAGATCTTAATTGCTATGGCAAAGGACATTCGAGTAATTTTAATCAAATTAGCCGATCGCTTGCACAACATGCGCACGCTTTCATTCTTATCCAAAGATCGTCAGTTGATGATGGCCAAGGAAACCTTGGAAGTCTACGCTCCGATCGCTCAAAAGTTGGGAATGAACTTGATCAAGTCTGAGCTAGAAGACTTATGTTTGAAGTATCTTGAACCGGAGCTATATCATGAATTTGAGAATAAGCTTGTTAACACAAAAAAAACAAGAGAAGATGAGCTGGCACAGTTTATGGCCGAGATTCGTACACACCTGGAAACAGCAAAGATTCATGCACAGGTGTTTGGTCGGGTGAAGAATTTCTATAATATCTATAAAAAAATAAAGGAACGGGGCGTTCCCTTTAACGAAATTTATGATCTAAATGCGATTCGCATCATGGTAGATACATTGGATGATTGTTATAAATCATTGGGGCTTATTCATCACCTGTTCAAGCCTGTACCCAAGCGATTTAAGGATTACATTGCTGTTCCCAAGTCCAATGGCTATCAATCCTTGCACACAACTATCATGGCTCCATTCGGTCGTTTTGTAGAAGTTCAAATCCGTACAGCAGAGATGCATACCCACGCGGAATTCGGTATTGCCGCGCATTGGATGTATAAAGGGGTGGAGCGTGATAAGAAATTCGAGCGTCACTTGGCATGGACCAAGCAGATTTTAGAGTGGAAGCGATCCTCGCCCGATGCAAAAGACCTCATCGAATCATTAAAAGTGGATATATTCAAGGACGAAATCTTTGTTTTCACCCCTAAAGGGGATTCGATCATCCTTCCTGAGCACGCAACTCCCTTGGATTTTGCTTATGGGGTGCATACGGATATTGGAAATCACTGTGGGCAGGCGAAGGTGAACGGAAAGATTGCCCCGCTTGATTTTGAGTTGAAAAGCGGCGATGTGGTGGAGATTCTAACTAAAAAAGAGGGTCATCCTTCTCGGCATTGGTTGCAGTTTGTAAAAACAAGTGAGGCCAAGAGTAAGATCCGCGTAGCTTTAGGAATCAAGTTAAAGCATGCCTTGGAGCATCATGATGAGAAAAAAGCAGTAATCGGGATGATAGAATTCAGGGTGTGGGTGACCGATCGAGTTGGGGTGCTCGCAGACATCTTAAACATCTTTTCCAAGGAGCACGTGAACTTGAAATCCGTTTACACCAAGCCGGCAAAGGATCAAGTACTAATCGTCTTGGTCCCTGATTTAAAGGATCCAGCAAAGGCAGATCAGTTACTGGACGAGATCCATGCTATCCGCAATGTGGTACAGGCAAGGGTATATTAACATGAAAGTCACCGTTATCGGTCCCATTTGCAAAGATGAGATTATAATGAAAGGAAAGTCTCACTTTCAGTCAGGGGGGGTTACGTATTATACTGGAGAAGCGCTTGCTTCATTAGGGGTGGATGTAACCATTCTAGGATCGTTTGGAGATGAAAAAAAGGATTGGTTAAGCAACTGGAAGTGCAAAAAAATAGTTCATATCAAAAAAGAGGACACGATTAAATTCATCAATGTCTATCCTGAAAAGAATCCAGACATTCGCATTCAGAAAGCGCACATTGCCCCGAATCAAATAAGAATCCAAGACATTCAAGAAGAAACAGTTAATGATGCCAATTTCATTATATTAGGGCCCCTATTTCATGATAACCTGGATCAGGCACTGGTTGAAAAATTATCCAAATACGCTCCACTGGTCTTAGCTCCTCAGGGATTAATCCGTTACCTAGACGGGGAGAAGATTGTTTGGAAGAATAGAGAAAATGTTTTGCGCTTGTTACCGTATATAGAATATCTTTTTCTAAATGAAGAGGAGTTGAGGTTTATAAGCGATCAAGAGGGGGTTCAAGAAGGAGCAGCCTTTTTGCAAAAGAAGGGGGCAAAGAATGTCATAGCAACCTTAGGTCAGAGGGGTTCATGGCTTTTTTTAGGTCACAAAGAGTATAAGATCAAGGCATTCCCCTCAAAAGAGTTGGTGGATCCAACCGGGGCAGGGGATTCATACATGGCTGGGTTTATACAAGCATTGAGTTTGTTCAAAGACCCCATTAAACAAGGGGAGTTTGCTGCAATGACGGCAACGATTACGATAGAGAATAAAGGTCCTTCAAATGCATCCCAGGGGGAAGTGATTCAGAGGTTAGATTGAGATAAGGATTAAAGGTTTTCTTTGAGTTGCATTAGTCATTCCACACGATTCGCCATGGATGGAAGGCTCGTCGTCCATTTGATTTTTTTAATTCCTTCTTTATAGCCGCCAATTTTAATGGTATATTTTTAGCATTGAAGTATTGGTTGTCTTCCTGGCTGTTCCATCGTCGAAATCCAGTATTACAAAGTTTGAATCCTAAGATTTGCGCGTAAAGGGGCATTCGTAATTCGTCGTGGCAGAGTTCTGGAATCGATAGTTGACTGTATTTTTCTAGGAAGCGTCGAGGAAAGTAGGCTCCACCGCAGATGCAGGCATAAGGTTTTTTTTGATAGCCGTATTTTTCTCGAGCGTGGTTGAGAAGTTGTTTCCATTCGGTCTTGTGGGGTTCATGCGTCGTCCAATACCAGGTGTGTTCAACTTTTTTAAGAGGGGTGAGAAGAGTGAGGCCGAGTGCATTCTTAGGGACATGTTTATAGAGCCGATCCAAAGGAGAAAAGAAAAGGAGGTCCCATTCAACAAGGTGGAGGACATCAAAGTCAAGCTTTCGGCCATACGCCCGGTACCATTTCTGTATAGCGAGATCTCCATGTTTCCATTTCCAGTTTCGGCTTTTGCCGCGGATGCAATAAATATTTTTTAAGGCACCTCGGAGTATTTTTTTAATTTTTGGAAAGTCTTCTTCTTTTCCCCCATAAAGGCCATAGATGGGTACATTTGGATTGTATCGCTTTAAGAGAGAGATATGGTTATTACATACCTTCATATTTTTGTGAAATCGGAAGAGGATAATGCGCTTCACAATGGTTTTTTTAAGGGTTCTTGTTTATATACTTTCCACTGGACTCTTCACCCCAAACTATATATAAATAGAACTCAGCCTTAATGGGATGTTTGTTACTGCCACTCAAATTGCAGCGTATCTGTATTGTCCAAGAAAGTTATTTCTAGAATACGTTCTAGGTTTTAAGACGCCGGAGTCTGAAGTGATGTTGCTTGGCAAGTTGACTCACTCAACGCATGAACTCATGAATGAAGGGGAAGAAAAATTAATTAAGAGCCTGCAGCGGATCGAGTCGTACAGTGGATTACTCACCGAGTACCGTAAGATCCAGGCAAAGATTTTAGAGGAAATCCTCCCCCAACACCGTTCAAAGCTAAGGGATTTTGACTTGGACCTTCCGGCTGCCTTCGAGCGGATTTGGCCCAGGGTAGTTTGGGAGGCCGAGGAGCGCTCGATGAATGTCTTTCAATTTCATACAAAACACCAACTTCTAGGCAGCGAGTTATGGCAAGCATTAACTCCCAAAATACAAGCCGAAGTTCGCGTGCAGTCTGAATCCTTGCAGTTAAGAGGTGTTGTAGATCAAGTAAAAAAGTTCCCAGATGCATTAATTCCCATCGAGTTAAAGACAGGTAAGGCCCCTGCAGAGGGAGTTTGGGAAGGTCACCGTTTGCAAGTCGGTGTCTACCTAGCCTTGCTTCGTTCCCAAAACAAAAATGTAAAGGAAGGCTTTGTAAAATACTTAGATGCCAGCGCCCTTCGCCCTGTCATCTGGACACCCTTCCTAGATCAGGAAGTTTTTAAGATTCGTGATAAAGTCATCCAATTAAGATCTTCCCAAGAACTGCCAGAATTTGTAGACAACAAGAACAAATGCAAGTCCTGTGCCTTCCAAGAGCAGTGCTACGATGCCAAGTTCATGGATGAAAGAGTAAATGAGTTAAAAAAGGGATGACTTATTTTTTCTTTATCTGAATAGTATATTCCTTCAATGCTTTCTTTTCCAATTGATCTAAGAAACATTTTTTGTAAGCGCGATACCTTTCCCCTTCACCTTTTGCATGTTGAACAGCCTTTTTCTTAACAGCTGCGTATGCTTGAGCAGCTAGGGGGTAGTTTCTGAGGTAGTCTCGCACAGCCATGCTCTTTTTCCACGTTGTGCTATTATGGGTAACCAGGTGCACATGGACGCGCCTTTCTTTTCCAGCGTAGCGGATGATGCGGTACAGGAAGATTCGGTCGTGGCTGCCTCCCAATCCAGTGTAGATATATCCTTTCTGTTGGAGTTTTCGATGGGTCTTAGGGATATCCTTTCTCAGAACACCAATAGATATATCGATGATGCCTTTTCCACTAAGTTTAGGAACAGATGTGCTGCCAACGTGTTCAATCACAGCCTCGGGTAAGAGCTTACGCAACCGTGCAGCTTCTTTTCGGAATAAGTTAGGATATTGGGGGGAGTGTCGGTAGAAAGAATACTTTTTCCGGTTGAGCATATTAATATTAGAGCGTTATAAGTTTATTAATTTAGTGATCACTTTCTCTTCTTCTGCCAGAACAGGATATACAAGATCTCAAGGATCCCGGCTGTATTCACAACACAAATAACAACAAACCAAGCAAGTTGGTTATTCCGTGCCGCCTTCCAGAGCGCAATTCCCTTCCAAACACCGCTCCAAATAAGTAGAATAATAAAAAGGGGCAAAAAAGAAGCAATCAAAGTCTCAATCATGTAAACTTCACTTGAGGAACTTTTTCACTTCCAGCTTCAGCTTCAAAGTATGTTTTAGCGCTAAATCCAAACCAGCCTGCAACGATATTACCTGGTACACGTTGGATCTTCGTATTGAATTCACGCACCATATCATTATATCGTGTTCGAGCTACAGCCACTCGATTCTCTGTGCCCTCTAATTGGTCTTGGAGTGTTTTAAAGTTTTCGCTGGCTTTTAAGACAGGGTAGTTCTCGGCAACGGCAATAAGCCTTCCAAGTGCGCCGTCAAGGCCTTTAGCAGCTGCAATTTGAGCATCTATGCCGCTTTGTTTGGCACCAGCCCAAGCACTTCTCATCTTGGCCACTTCCTCAAATAAGGTTTTTTCATGAGAAGCATAGCCTTTTACGGTCTCAATAAGGTTCGGAATCAAGTCAGCTCGTCGTTGGTACTGGGTTTCAACATCCGCCCAGGAACTTTTCGTGTTTTCTTGTAGGGTAACCAGGCTGTTATAGGTGCCAAACATCCATAAAAGAACAAGGACTACAACAGCAACGATGCCAATTAGCCAGTACCTTCCAGTAGATGGTGTTTGTTTCATCGGATCACGAGTTTGTCGAGTTTTTGGCTCATTTCTTCGAGTAAGCTAATCAATTTTTGGATGATCTCTTTTTGTTCATCCAGGGTATAAGGTCGTAGGTTATATAGTTTGTGGAGGATCACTACATTGATGCGGTAGCTGTTCGCTAGTTCGTCGTAAATATCAGGTACCCGTTCAGGCAGGTCTTTTGTTTTAAGAAACAGCAGTCCGCGGCAAAGAGGAAGCAAGGTAGGGGTTGCTTTCTGGATGAGTTCTTGGATGAGTTTCTGGTTGTGGGCGATTTGAAGGTAGCTTTCACGGAGCTGGATGAGCTTGCTTCTAAATTCGAATTCCAGCTGGCGTCGGATGTCTTCTTTGCTAAATTCCAGCTCAGAAAACATGTCTTTCCCATATAGTAAGGTGTGGGTTTGTTGCATGGTAAAGTACTCAAGGGGGAACACATCCAGGCCGTCCAGGATCTCTTCCTCCGTTAAGAATAAGGGTAAGGGGTTGATCTTCTGGGCTTCTTCATAAGCTTTCTCAAGTACATCAAAGCCCAGTCTTTTTACAACAACGACGTATTTACCTTCGTATTCCGAGATGCAGATTAACTCGCTACCTAAGGCTTGTTGGAGTCTTTCAAAGGAAACCGTCATAACCTTTCTTAGGAATCTGGGTTTTATAAAGATTTGGTTAGAATAGGCTCTGTAGAAAGTCGCAGTAGCAGCTTCAGGTGAGCAGTCTTTTTGGAGTAC